>DKME01000031.1:1322-8226 GCA_002469525.1 Actinobacteria bacterium UBA7422 | reverse complement strand
TCTACAACTTCGGGCTGATCCCAATCATCAATGCGTGAAGAGTAGATGCCGATTTTTTGCGATGGACCTAAGAGCCATGTCAACATCTTCGCTATTGTTGTAAAAGTGAGGGCTGATTCTCAAGTTTCCGTCACGGGATGAGACCACGACGTTGTCTTGTGCCATCGCATTAACGAGAGCATGCTCGTCCGTTGTCTTCACGGCCAGCATAGGGCCATGTTCGTCATCTCCTTCAGGAGTCGCACATTTGCCTCCCATGTCAAGGATCCCTGCGCGGAGTTGACTGTGCAGTTCGCTTGACACTCTCCAAGCATTCTCCACACCCACTTCGAGCAAGAACTTCAACCCTGCTTGAGCAGCATACAAACTGGGAACATTCGGCGTTCCTGCTTCAAATCTCCGAGCATCCTTGGCGGGGTCATATGCAGCAATATCCATTGAAAAGATATCTCGAGCAGCAAACCAACCCGTGGTTGTTGGTACCAATTCTGAAACAGTCTTGTTATTCACTAGCGCGAAACCGATGCCAGGACTACTCAACATATATTTGAGGACTCCACCGACAAGGAAATCCGCACCAAGATTCTCAAAATCAATGGGTACAGCGCCGGTGGACTGATACGCATCAACCAGAACGGGAACACCGCGCTCGTGAGCCACCTCAACTATTGCCTTGATGTCATTCATCGCACCATTTCGGTAACACACATGTGTCACCGAGACGATCGCGGTGTTCTCGTCAATGGCTGCAGCCACACGCTCTGCTGGCAATCGGTTATCCAAATCCGCAGGGACGTGAACGACTTGCGCTCCATTACGTTCTTGGGCGTGCCAGATTTGTCCCACTGTGGGAAATTCAAGCGAAGTGGTAATTACTTTATTCGGGCCATTTCGAAAATCAAAACAACTCGCAATAGCGTTAACTGCGGCAGATGCACTTGTTGTTACAGCGACTTGGTCGCCTTGCGTTGAGAAAACTTTTGCGAGTTGGGTTCTCACGTCTTCTTGGACGCCAACCCAGGATTCCCACAGCGAACCAAATTCTTCTAGCTGATCAAGGTAAAGGGTGTATGCGGTTCTCACCTCGTCTGCGAGTGCACCTTGTGAACAAGAGTTCAGATAAGCCCGCTGCTGGAAAATCTTAAAGTGATCACGCTTAATGCCGTCAACCTGATGAGCCTGCACAAAGTCCCCTTCCCGAGAGATCCCACCCGAGCGTACCGAGGGTCAAGTGTGCGCAGGCAGTTGGTAACACCAATGATTTCGACAACGCTACCCTAAACTCTCGCTCACAGAAAGACGAAATGAATCGAGCCAAAATACGTCATATTTGAATCATGGGACTGTGTTTACTGATTCGTATCTAATGGCGCCCAACAATGCCTTGAGCCTTATGGCTGGCGCCCTGCACACAAGTTATAAAAGTATGGGGAGCGACTCGAAATTCGAGTCGCTCCCCATACAAACTGCGATCAATCTTAAGTTAGGTGTAATAGCTCCGACTAGAAGTCCATTCCACCCATGTCGCCGCCGCCGCCCATTGCTGGAGCTGCCTTTTCGGGCTTGTCAGCAATGACAACTTCCGTGGTAAGGAAGAGCGCTGCGATGGAAGCAGCGTTCTGGAGCGCTGAGCGAGTGACCTTGGCAGGATCAATGATCCCAGCAGCGATCATGTCGACATACTCGCCGGTTGCAGCGTTGAGACCCTGGCCTGCAGGAAGTTCGCGGACTTTCTCCACGACAACTCCGCCTTCAAGGCCAGCGTTTTCAGCGATCTGCTTCAACGGTGCGCTGACAGCAACGCGGACAATGTTCGCGCCAACTGCTTGCTCGTCGGTGAGGCCAAGGGCGTCGATCTTGCTTCCAGCTGCCTTCATTGCCTGAATGAGTGCAACGCCACCACCGGCGACGATGCCTTCTTCGACGGCAGCCTTTGCGTTACGAACTGCGTCTTCGATCCGGTGTTTGCGTTCCTTGAGTTCAACTTCGGTGGCTGCGCCAACCTTGATCACTGCAACGCCGCCGGCAAGTTTCGCCAAACGCTCTTGCAGCTTCTCGCGGTCGTAGTCGCTGTCGCTCTTGTCGATCTCAGCGCGAATCTGGTTGACGCGACCCTGAATCTGGTCGGCGTCCCCGCCACCTTCAACAATGGTGGTCTCGTCCTTGGTGACAACAACTTTGCGGGCATGACCAAGAAGATCTAGCGTCGTGGTGTCTAGCTTGAGGCCAACTTCTTCACTGATGACCTGGCCACCGGTGAGGATTGCAATGTCTTGCAACATTGCCTTACGACGATCGCCAAAGCCTGGGGCCTTGACCGAAACACTCTTGAAGGTTCCACGGATCTTGTTCACAACCAGAGTCGCGAGGGCTTCGCCTTCAACGTCTTCGGCGATGATCATGAGTGGCTTTCCGCTCTGCATGACCTTTTCAAGGATTGGCAGTACGTCTTTCACTGCTGAAATCTTCGAGTTAGCAATCAAGACGTATGCGTCTTCGAGCACTGTTTCCATGCGCTCGGTGTCAGTGACGAAGTAAGGGGAGATGTAACCCTTGTCAAAGCGCATACCTTCGGTGAGCTCGAGTTCGAGTCCAAATGTCTGGCTTTCTTCAACGGTGATTACGCCTTCTTTGCCGACCTTGTCCATTGCTTCAGCGATGAGCTCGCCAACTTCTTGGTCGCCGCCAGCAGAGATCGCGGCTGTTGATGCGATCTGCTCTTTGGTTTCAACATCTTTGGCCATCGAGAGTAATTCTTCGCTGACTACAGCAGTCGCGCGCTCAATGCCCTTCTTGAGACCCATTGGGTTTGCGCCGGCGGCTACGTTGCGCAGTCCTTCGCGCACAAGTGCCTGAGCAAGAACCGTTGCTGTGGTTGTTCCGTCGCCTGCGACGTCATCCGTCTTCTTGGCAACTTCTTTTACCAGCTCTGCACCGATTTTTTCATATGGATCTTCGAGATCAATTTCTTTCGCAATGGATACACCGTCGTTGGTGATCGTGGGGGCTCCCCACTTCTTCTCCAGAACAACGTTGCGACCTTTGGGACCAAGGGTTACCTTGACCGCGTCTGCGAGGACGTTCATGCCACGCTCGAGTGAACGACGGGCTTCTTCGTCGAATGCAATCATTTTTGCCATGAGGGTGTTCCTTTCGGAAACTGCCGTAATTGGAATCTGCTATTAGGTACTTGAGTTGTCACTCTCATGGGGAGAGTGCTAACGGAAAAGTTAGCACTCTAAGGGTGAGAGTGCAAATCCGTGGGGGAAAAAGTTCCCAATCCCCCTACGAATTGGCCCAGGACTCGTTAAGGAATTACCGGTGTGTCAGCTGGCGCCGGGGCTGGAGCAGGGGTTGGAGCCGGGGCTGGCGCCGGGGTAAGGGCAACAATGGCGGCCTCTCTAGCCGCTGCGAAAGAGTTAGCCGCGGGGGTTGCATCCCCTCCACGGGTGCTGTCGCGCCACGCATTCCCGAGTGAGAGCGACACCTGGCCCCATTCGGGGATATTCGGGTAGGCCGTAGCGCCTAGAGCCGCTGAGCCAAATGCAAGCAGCACCCGGTCAGGAGACGCCGCTGCGGCGGCCGTGTTGGCCGGCAGGCCCACATAAGGGGACTTCTCGTAGAAAGTCGTTTGAGCTTTTGCTGTGGTCACTTTGTTGGTAACGATGTCTCGCGAGGCAGGCAATACTTTGTGCGCCTTCGCGTAATTCGTGACTACGAAACCAATTGATTTCATGAATGGTGCGGCGTTAATGTCTTTAACGATTGTCGGTACCTGCGTAATGCGGTAGCGGAAAGTCAGTGTTTTCAAAGTCGCGATTTCTTCGGGCCCTGCTAGCCAGAATGGGGCACGTCCTGTTGTGAATGCGGCGCGCGCTTCCTCTGCCGTGAGATTGGAGTTGATCAGACCGCTTTTATTCCACTCATCAATTTGGCCTTGGTTCTTAACAAATTTCTTGTTATTGATTCCGATCTTCTTAGGGTTGTAGCTGCCCGTTGAAGTCGTTCCAAACGCAAAGCCACCCAGTCCCGCGAAAAGTGGGTAGGTCGAATACGCGTTGCCGTCAATGCCTTGTGAAACGGCGAAGGCCACGTCGGCGCGACCTGCAGCCACGCGCTTCAAAGCAAGTCTGGACAATTTCGCAAAGGTCTTGGGTTGGTTCGGAATCAAATTAACATTGGTGACCAGTGCCATATTTTGTCGTTGAATGGGCGTACCAAAAAGAGAGTCTGCAACCCGAAACGTATTGAGGGAAATACTCGAGAGAGCCCGAGAAGTTGCAGGAGTGATTTCAAGGGGAGTTATGAGGGCATTTGCGGCTAGTTCACCTACCTGCTCGCCCTCGACCAATACAATGTCAGGAGCTTTATTGGGTTTAACGTTTTGCAGATCAACCGTGATCGTTGACATGTCGTGGGATTTAACTTCGACGGCGCGTTTCTCATAGCCGTCCGCGAACAACGCAGTTGCGGCGTCCTTGTACTGGGCGTCAACCCACACCACAATCGCGCGCGGGGCCGCCTGAGCGGGGGCCGCGAGTAAGGCACCTGAGATGAGTGCCGTGGTGAGTGCGGTTCCGATCGCTGCTGCGGAGAAACCCTTGGCCAATCTGCGCTGCTGCACGGAACTTCACTCCCCTATAAGTCGTCTTTATATAAGTAGTAATTGCGCGAAAGCTACGCACTGTAGATACGCGTAGACAAGCACTGCGAAACTTCATGGTAAAACGGATTTCCTATGAAACAAAATGCTAGCGCGACTCGCGCGTGTTTCCCTGCAGGTAATCGCGTGGGTTAGCGAATATTTACCCGGTTTGCAGTGCGAGCAGCTTGACGGCTTGAGCGCATGCGGCGAAGCCGTTTGACCAGCATTGGGTCGAACTCAAGTGCTTCTGGGGTGTCGATCAAGGTATTAATCAACTGGTAATACCGGGTTGAACTCATGTCGAAAAGCTCACGGATTGCGGCTTCTTTTGCACCGGAATACTTCCACCACTGACGCTCAAACCCGAGAATCGCTTGGTCGCGCTCGGAGAGACCCGCGGTTGCGCTCACTGGGTTCGCACTAGCGTTTGAACTGGTGTTTGTGGCTTGATACATGAATTCGACCTCCCTAGGGTGACAATGCTATTGCCTAAATCACACACGTGTTATTCGCCCCCGGAATCGCGTTTTGGTTCCCGACGGCGGAACCTGAGCAAAACCCATGAGAAGCCGTAACCCAAGCCATTTGTTGCCCAGTGAAAGCCCATGGGAGCCAAGACGCTGCCCGAAAAAATCCGCATAAACGTGAATAAGACACCCGCGAGGGTTGTTGTCACGACGCTAGCGAGAATCGCCAGAATGTTTCCGCGGCGACCCGCGCCGACCACACTGCCCAGTGCCGGATTGTTCTCATGCGTCCCGATACTGGGCAAAATATGCCAGAGCCCGAAGAGGATCGCGGAAACGACAATTGCCGTTGTGAGGCCGAATCGCCGGGCGAGCATCGAGAATAAAACTGCCCTAAATGCGATCTCTTCAAATAAGACTGTTCCCAAGGGGACTTCAATGAGTGACTGAAAAAGTAGTCGGCCCCCGGAAAGCGTTCCAATTCTCTCGTCAGCGAATGCCTCTCGCGTTTTTTTAAAAATTGCTCCGACGAGATACACGAGTGTGACTGCAGTAATTGAGATCCCCGCCCAAATAAGGCCAGGTAGAAGGTAGGAAAAGCCCAGCCCCATGTCGGTGAAGTCGTTGCCGTCGAGCAGTCCAATCGCGAGCAGTACGACCGATCCAACAAATGCCCAGAGCAGGTAGTGCTCCTGCGGTGCAACGCGGTTGTTCACAATATTGATCACGATCAACGCCACACCCACGAGTACGAGCGGCCACCACGGCAAACCCGCCACCTGGTCTGGGTAGATCGCGCCGGGAAATATTAGATCCACGGGTTCGAGTCTATGTCGAGAAGCTCAGGATTGAGCACCTGCGAGACTGGGCGGGTGAGCACACAATCTGAAATCGCCCCAGCTGAATTCGCCAGCGAGGAATACGCCCGCCAGCGCGATGCCAAACTTGATCGGCCAATTGCCCGGGATCGTTACCACGTTCCAGTGGATTCAAGTGGCACTCCGATTTCTTACATGGCCGGTAACTCGCTCGGACTGCAACCAAAGTCAACGAGGGCCGGGATTGAGCAGGAGCTTGACTCGTGGGCGGACCTTGCTGTCCGCGGACATTCACATGGCGCCCACCCCTGGATGGCATTCCCATCACTGCTCGCGGAAGCATCCGCTCAAATTGTCGGTGCGCAGCCCAATGAAATTGTCATGATGAACAGCCTGACAGTGAACCTTCACATGCTGCTCGCAAGTTTTTATCAACCGCAGGACCGTCGCCGCAAAATCGTGATGGAGGATTACGCGTTTTCCTCCGACTCGTATGCGATCCGTTCGCACGTTGCTTTCCGCGGAGGTAACCCGGATAAAGATGTGATCAGACTCAAGCCGCGCGAAGGTGAAGACAGTTTAAGAACTGAAGATGTCATTGCGGTACTTCGCGAACGCGGTGACGAAATCGCAACGATTCTCTTCGGCGCGGTGAACTACTACTCCGGTGAGTTCATGGACATTCCTGCAATCACCGCGGTTGCGCACAACGTTGGTGCTTACGCCGGTTGGGACTTAGCGCACGCAGCTGGCAATATCCCCATGCACCTGCACGACTGGAATGTCGACTTCGCTGCCTGGTGTTCCTATAAATACCTCAACGCTGGACCGGGCTCCGTTGCTGGCGCTTTTATCCACGAAAAGCACCACAAGTCTTCATTGCCTCGACTTGAAGGTTGGTGGACGAATAAGCCCGAAACACGGTTTTTGATGAACTCGGTTGTTGACCCCCTGGAAACCGCGGACGCTTGGGC
>DKME01000031.1:0-1177 GCA_002469525.1 Actinobacteria bacterium UBA7422 | reverse complement strand
GTGCACGTGATTACGCCGAGTGATTCGGATCGGCACGGTGCGCAACTCTCCATTCGCGTTCCCGTTGAACCTTTCGCGCTGATCGAGCGCATGTATGAAAATCACGGTGTCCTGGGTGACGCCCGAAACCCCGACATTATTCGGCTGGCACCGATTCCCATGTACAACACATTCCACGACGTGTGGCGCGCCGTCACTGCGCTGTTCGTCGAACTCAAAGATTAGCTAGCTACCGGCCAACGGGTCGCCATAGTCCTGCACCTGGATTCACGGTCGCCACAACTGCGACCAATGGCAGTGCGAGCAGCGGCAGCACTGGCACCAAACTCGCACCAACTGCAAGAGACACGAGCACTTGAGCGCACGCAATTGGGAGCCAGCACAGCGCAAGCGCGGCGATCCGGTGCCCACGGTCTGCGTTTCTGTTCAAGATTTCTCGCACACACCACGCCACCCACATGGCTGAGGCAAGTGCGGCAACTGCAACAACCACGGTGAATGGAACTCCTACTAACCCAGCTAGGGCAGGAAGAGAGATGGTGGTGGCGCCCGTGATCACAAGTGCTGCCAGATGCTTGGGACGCTGTAAGACTTGGGACCAGCCTGCCCGCGGCTTGGGAACTGCCACAAAAATTGGGGCTGGAACGGGAAGAAGCAGAATCCGGCGGGCATGATCAAGCTGCGCAAAGTGTGCCGGGTCTCCGCCTACGTCTGGGTGCGCGATCCGTGCCCACATCCGCCAGGCATGCCGGACCGCGTCCGGATCAGCCTCCGGGGAAACACCGAGCAGGTAAGCAGCTTCGTCCCGGTTCATCGCAATCCCCTTTCGCGCACGCGATAGTCCCTTGGCACCACAATTTTTTGGCACCACAGCTTTCAGGACAAATCCTAAAGTTTTTGCGCTGATGCGCGCATCCGATCCAACTTGGCGCGAATTGCGGTCAATTGGCGTAATTCGCCTTCTCGCGGGCGTTTCACCCCTGGACGGGTACTACTCCCAAGCACGCACGGTCCGCGCATTCCCTTAACACTGGTAGGGGCAATCCTTGCAGGATCACGGTCCATTCACAGTGAAGTCATAACCGTATTTAGTGTTGAGCCATTAGCAACAGCGACATATGTCCCAGAGATTATCGAGGGATTTATGAGCGCCGATTCAACTTAGAGCGCAATTAAT
>DKME01000054.1:13432-19657 GCA_002469525.1 Actinobacteria bacterium UBA7422 | reverse complement strand
TCAATCACAACATCGGGTTTGGCCTCATTTATTGCATCCATCGTTGCTTCACGGTCCCGAAGATCGAGATCACTTGATGTCCACCCAAACACTTCACCGACTCCGGCGGCTTCAAGTGCTCGAACAAGAGCCGAGCCGACAAGCCCTCGATGCCCAGCCACATATACCTTAGATTGCGACCAATCAATATCTGCCATGGCCGGATCCTTCCACATGCCGCCGCGCTTCTGGGCACACCCGATGCGGTCATGATCAAGGTGCCATTGTCAACTTCACCCAAGCGGTTAACCTCGGCGCCTAAAACACTGATCTCATAAGCAGGCACCTTTTCTTACTCAACTTCTTACTTGACTGCTTACTATTAATCATGACACAGAGCGATTCTCTGTCGGTAAATCCGAAAAATGAATGTGGGCATTCTCGATTGCAGCTATGGGCTTGCACTCGAAACACCGGAAGCGCTACTCCTCGGGGATCGCTAGCGGAATCTCGAACGTATCCACGCGACCCCCTAAGGGCGAGTTCAAGTTAAGGGCGAGTTCAAGCTAAGGGCGAGTTCAAGGCCCCAAGACTCCCGTCTTCACTTCAATGTAAGCCAGTAAGTGGGTATAATTGGTACGAATGACGAACGAAGGTGCGCAAAACGCACATAGGACGCGTATAATCGCGGGAGCGTAGCTCGAAATGTGAGTCTTGCGGTACATGACTTGGGAGATGGGAACAGTGCATAACGGACACGGTGGTAACGCCTATCTCGTCGGTGGTGTCCGAACCCCGGTAGGCCGCTATGCAGGTGCACTCTCAACCGTTCGAAGCGATGATCTAGCAGCGTTGGTCCTGCACAGTTTGGTGCAGCGATTAGCTATCAACCCTCGGGAAATAGACGATGTAATTCTGGGGGCAGCCAATCAGTCCGGGGAGGACAATCGAAACCTAGCTCGAATGGCGGCATTGTTGGCTGAATTGGGCGATTCGGTACCGGGCCAAACCGTCAATCGGCTCTGTGCCTCCGGACTTCAGGCGATTGCCACCGCCGGTGCGGTGGTCAAATCCGGCGAGGCGGATCTGATACTCGCAGGTGGTGCGGAATCCATGTCCCGGGCACCATGGGTAACGGCCAAGCCGCTTGCACCCTTTGCAAAACCCACAGAAGTATTCGATACAGCTCTGGGGTGGCGTTTTGTCAATCCGAAGATGCGCACCCTTGACGACGGTGATGCAACGCTTTCATTGGGCGAGTGCACCGAAAAGTTGGCCGAGCTTTACGGCATAACCAGAGATCAGGCCGATCATTTTGCCGCTCGCTCACATGAACGGTCAACGCAAGCATGGGCCGCCGGTAATTTTGATGGCGAAGTTATCGAAATTCCTGTCGTGACAAAGAATGACACCATTTTTATTCGCACGGATGAAACAGTTCGCCCAGACACTACATTTGACACATTACAGTCCCTTAATCCTTCTTTTCGTCCGAGTGGTGTCACCACAGCGGGTAATGCGTCGCCCCTTTCGGACGGGGCTAGTGGGATTGTAGTTGCGTCGGAAAAATCAATTACAGAACACGGTTGGACGCCGCGAGCGCGCATTGTGTCCTATGCAGTTGCGGGAGTAGCTCCGAGTTTATTCGGCCTTGGACCGGTGCCGGCGATTCGAAAACTATTGGAACGAACCGGATTGTCACTTGATGAAATAGGAGTTATTGAAATCAATGAAGCCTTTGCCGCGCAGGTTCTAGCCTGCACCACGGAATTAGAGATCGATCCGCAGCGCATCAATGTCTCTGGAGGGGGAATCTCTCTTGGGCATCCGCTTGGTTCCAGCGGCTCACGGCTAGTGCTTAACGCGCTCGGTGAGCTCGAGCGAACGGAGCAAAGATTTGCGGTCGTCTCATTATGTATTGGGGTCGGACAAGGAGCAGCGATGCTAATTGAGCGGGAAAATTCCACATGATCAAGGATTTGGATGTGAAGAATAATGAATATCACTGATTTACACACTGAGGAAAATCTTGACCTGGAAGTTCCAGAAAAGTCCAAGGACTACATCAGATCCCTTGAACGTGGCCTTGCCGTAATTCGTGCATTTTCCTCAGGTTCCCGCTCACTGACACTCACCGAAGTGGCTAATGCAACGGGAATCAGTCGAGCTTCTGCTCGCAGATTCTTACTCACACTCTTGGAATTGGGATACGTTGGATCAGACGGTCGTTCCTTCTACTTACGGCCAAGGGTGCTCGAGTTGGGTCAGGCGTACTTACGGTCGGAAAGTGTCTCCGTGATCGCTCAAAGCCACCTTGAAATACTCACTAAAGAACTTGGAGAATCGTGCTCGGCGAGCGTTCTCGACGATGCGGACATTATTTACACGGCACGATCTGCGGCAAATCGAATAATGTCCATCAATCTGGCCGTGGGTCAGCGGTTGCCCGCTTATGCAACTTCGATGGGCCGGGTCTTGCTGGCATTTTCACCCGAACCAGTGATTAGCGACTATTTACAGCAATACGAAAGAACGCAGTTCACCGATCAAACCGTCACGGCTGAGAAGGCTCTTCTTTCTATTTTGCGCGAAACCGCCAAACAAGGTTGGGCCATGATTGATCAGGAACTGGAAGAAGGGGTCCGCTCTATTGCGGTACCGGTTCGAGACCCCGCGGGGAAAGTTTTGATAGCGATCAACGTAAGCGTACATGCAACTCGAGTGAGCACCGAAGTCCTCAAGAGCGAGTTTTTACCCAAGTTGAGTAATGCTGCTCGTGAGATTGAGGCTGATCTATTAAATCGACCTTGAGGCTAGTTCACCGCACCGATGCAGATGTATTTCATTTCCAGGAACTCTTCAATGCCGTGAAGTGAGCCTTCTCGACCAACACCAGACTCTTTAACTCCTCCAAAAGGAGCCCCTTCATAGGAGATAAGACCTGTATTGACGCCAACTACCCCAACTTCAAGTTTCTCGCTCACGCGCCACATTCGAGCCAGGTCTTGGGTGAAAAAGTAGCCGGCGAGGCCGAATGGTGTGGAATTAGCCATTTCGAGGCCTTCCTCTTCAGTCTCAAAAATGAAAATAGGCGCTACTGGACCAAATGTTTCTTCACTGGCAATTGTCATATCCATGGTGGCAGAAGTTATCAAGGTTGGCTCAAAAAATGTGCCACCGATTGAATGGCGGTTTCCACCCACAACAACTTTGGCTCCTCGTGACACTGCATCGGAAATGTGTGATTCCACTTTCTCAACGGCCTCGAGATTGATCAAAGGCCCCTGTTGAACATCACGTGAAAATCCATCTCCTACATTGAGTTTCGCAACTGCCGTGGAGAGGGCTTCCACAAAACGATCATGGATTCCGGCTTGAACAAAAATCCGGTTAGCACACACGCAGGTCTGGCCTGAGTTACGGAATTTTGAATCAATGGTTCCTGAAACTGCTATCTCGATATCAGCGTCATCGAATACAATTACAGGAGCGTTCCCCCCTAATTCCATCGCGACTTTCTTCACAGTGTGTGCGCAGTCCGACATGAGTTTCTTACCAACCTCTGTGGAACCGGTAAAACTGAGGGCTCTGATCGCCGGACTCGCTGTCAATTCAGGTCCAATTACCGACGCAGGGCCGGTAATTACCTGCAACACACCAGGGTGAACCCCAGCCTCCAATGCCAAACGGCCGATTGCCAGCGCAGAGAGCGGGGTTTCAGCGGCGGGTTTAACAATCATTGGGCAACCAGCGGCAATCGCTGGCCCCGCCTTTCGGGCGATCATTGCCATGGGGAAGTTCCAAGGTGTAATCGCTGCCGTCACGCCAATGGGTTGACGAATGGTTAACAACCGACGGCTACTGACATTTGTGGGAATCGTTTCGCCATAGAGTCGCTTTACTTCTTCCGCGAACCACTCAATGAAGTTGGCCCCGTAGAGGATCTCGCCACGTGCTTCTTCCAGTGGTTTTCCCTGCTCGAGTGTCAAGATTTCGGCTAAGGAATCCACGTTTTCAACTATCAGGTCAAACCATTTCCGCAGGATTCGGGAGCGCTCCACAGCGGTGAGGCCACTCCATGCGGGTAGTGCCGCCTGTGCGGCCGCGATTGCAGTGTGAACATCAGCTTGGCTCGCGCTGGCGACCTGCGTAATCACTTCACCCGTGGAAGGATTGGTTACAGGGAATCTTTGGGCTTGGGATCCACCAACCCATTCACCATTGATTAAGAGATCGCTGTGGAGCAATTCTTGGGCGGTAAATCGGGCAACCATGGGATCTCCATCCTGTTGGAAAAGTGTATGGACAAGTGGCAGGATAGCGGATATGTTCTCTATACGAATATGTATCCGCAAATCGCACAAACGGTGTGCCGAATAAATGAGCCCGTGCAGTCTTGATTGGAGATGTTGTGACCCTGCTTGAAGCTGATCGACAGTCAATGTTTCATCCATTTACTGCTCTGGCAACCCACGAAGACGTCGGCCCACAGCGAGTCTTTTCTTCTGGGCGAGGTTCAACGCTCGTGGATATCAACGGTGAGCGGTACCTCGATGCACTTGCCGGTTTGTGGTGCGTCAACGTTGGGTACGGCAATGAGCAAATGGCCGATGCAATTTCAGCTCAGGTAAAGAAGTTGTCGTTTTATCATTCATTTGCCGGGATGGCGGTCGAACCATCTGTTGAATTAGCGCAACGGCTTGTGCAAATGGCTCCCGGAAATATGTCAAAGGTCTTTTTTGGCAACAGTGGTTCAGATTCGAATGACACTCTGGTCAAGATTGTTTGGTACTACAACAACGCACTTGATCGACCACTGAAGAAGAAAATCATCTCTCGCTGGCGTGGTTACCACGGAGTAACGGTGCTCTCAGGTGGGCTTACCGGATTAACTAACTTGCACACAGGTTTTGACCTTCCGCTTGAACAGATCAAACATGTACGACCTCCACATCGGCTGTGGGAAAAGGAAGAGGGCGCAACCGATCGGGAATTCGCACAGACGTTGGCCCAGGAATTGGAAGATTTCATAATCGCTGAAGGCCCCGATACGGTTGCCGCGTTTATTGCAGAACCCATTCAGGCTGCTGGTGGAGTAATTGTGCCGCCCGATCAATATTTCCCACTGATTCAAAAAGTACTTGAGAAGTACGACATTTTGATGATCGCCGATGAAGTGGTTACCGGATTCGGCCGGACGGGTGAAATGTTTGCATCCCCCAGGTTTGGAATCACGCCCGATCTCATGACAGTCGCGAAGGGAATTACATCAGCGTATGTACCGCTCTCTGCTTCATTGGTTTCCGAGAAAGTCTGGAACGTTATTTCAGCAGAAAGTGAAAAGCACGGTGTTTTTGGGCACGGATACACCTACTCGGCACACCCCGTTGCAACTGCAGCCGCACTCATGAACCTGGACATTATCCAGGAGCAGGATCTCGTTCGCGGCAATAAGAATAAAGGTGAATATTTGCGCACAGCTGTCTCTCAAGCCTTTGACGACCTGCCATTTGTTGCTCAAACACGCGGGTATGGATTACTTGCTGCGGTCGAATTCGCTGATACCGATTCGGGACTAAAACCTTTTAACCCCAGTCACAAATTCGGCGTTCGGGTCGCACGGCGCAGCATGGAAAAGGGTGTTATCACCCGAGCGTTGCCCGCTGCTGACACGGTTGCCTTCTCCCCGCCATTCGTTGTCACCCAAGAAGAAATTGATGTCATGGTGTCAACTGTTCGTGCGGCTTTTCTCGAGGTATCCGAGGAAATTCGGCAAAGCCCGGCGTTGTGAGAAATGACCGCACAAAAAATTGGTCTCGTGGTCAACCCGCTAGCCGGGGTCGGGGGACCTCTGGGACTGCATGGAAGTGATGGGGTCAACTGGCATGACCTCGCCCCGCATACCCATGAACACCCCGCCTCGATAGCGAGGGCTGCGCGCATGGTGCAAGAGTTGCTTCGACACGGAGTTGACGCTCAATTTTTAACCATAGGTAAGTCAATGGGTGAGCAGGTCTTTCAGGGATTAGCGGTTGAGCCCACGGTGGTTTGGAACCCCAAGGAGTGGAACTCCACGGCCCGGGACACCCGTGATGCGCTACTTGAATTGGTTCGAGCCGGTTCAGACATCATTGTTTTTGTCGGGGGAGATGGCACAGCACGCGAGGTACTCACGGCAATCGGTTCACACCGTGCGTGCATTGGAATCCCGGCCGGAGTCAAGATGCGCTCGGCAGTATTCGGTTA
>DKME01000054.1:8046-13373 GCA_002469525.1 Actinobacteria bacterium UBA7422 | reverse complement strand
GACCTTATGGAATCCCCTGACGCACTGCCGTCAATGGAGTTCTTTGGAACCCTATGTGTTCCGGCCGATCCGCGAAATGTTCAGGTCACCAAGTCGTATTCCAGTTCCGACTCAGGTCACGAAATTCGTCAACACCTGCGCGCGGTCGCCCACGATCTTGAACCAGGAATTATTCACTTGATTGGCCCTGGGTCAACTGCTAAGACATTGATGCTCGAACTGGGACATGAGACTCCTGTTCTTGGAGTGGATGCAGTTTGTGACGGCATGCTCGTAGGCGTGGATCTCTCTGAGCAGGAAATTATTTCTCTCGCGGGGCGTGGAGCGGAGCTTTCATTAACCCTTGGTGTCATAGGTGGTCAAGGCTTTTTACTTGGACGTGGCAATCAGCAGATCAGCAGTAAAGTCCTGCACATGGTTTCAAAGAATAAAATCAAAATAGTTGCCGATCAAGACAAACTCGACAAACTTAATCCCAGTCGATTATGGGTTGATCTCGATATTTCAGAATCACCATTTTTCTTTCCACGCTATATCAAGGTTGAAACAGGAATTCGAAAGTCAACCATCATTCGAACCACGCAAGTATTTTCAGAGGAAAAGGAGATGGCAACGTGAATAAACTCGAGGGCTTCGATGGACACCCGTATATGGCAAACTCCAATGAGCAGGCGCGCCAAGCAATGCTCGATGCAGTGGGCGCAACAAATCTTGACCAACTCTTTGAGCAGATCCCCCAAGACAACCTGACGGATCACCAGTTTTCCTGGCCGAAAGAACTTTCATCCGAGCATGAACTCTTTCAAGTCGTAAACAAACTGCTCTTGCGAAACCAGCACTGTGAGGACAATCTTTCATTTATCGGTTCCGGTGCCTACCGACACTATGTGCCCGCAATTGTTGACACCGTAATTGGGCGAAGTGAATTTCTCACCCCGGTTTTTGGAACGTCATCCTCGGACCAAGGACGGATGCAAGCTTGGTTTGAATTCACCAGTCAATTGGGCGAACTCCTTGACATGGAATTTGTCGGATTGCCCGTGTACAGCTATGGAGCAGCAATAGGACATGCACTCCGAATGGCAGCCCGGGTCAATGGGCGCTCCAAGGTGATCATCCCGGAAATCCTTGACCCCGAGAAAATGGCTGTTGTCAACACCTATGCGGGTCACCCCGATCTTGATGGGCATCTTGAGGTAATTACGTGTCCATGTGATATTCAAACCGGACTCATTGACACAGATCAACTGAGAGTGTTGCTTAATGACCAAGTAGCGGCCGTATATTTCGAATCCCCTAATGCACTTGGTTCGCTTGAAATCAATGCGAGCGAGATTATTCAGATAGCCCGCACACAGGGGGTCCTGTCGATTATGGGAGTGGATCCGATCACGTTGGGCATCGTGCGCTCGCCCGGGTCATTGGATTGTGATATCTGCGTCGGATCAATCGCCTCCTTGGGGGTCCACCTCAACAGCGGCGGAGGCGTTGCCGGTTTCATTGCCTCGCGTGATGAAGAACGACTTGTTCGCCAATTTCCGACTTTGCAAGTCAGTCTTGCCAAGACAACTAAACAAGGTGAATTGGGTTTTGCTTTAACCCTGTTTGAGCAATCAAGCTATGCAGCACGCGAGGAAGGTAACGACTGGACCGGAAACGGTGTGTACCTTTGGGCAATTGCCGCGAGTGTCTACATGTCACTACTTGGACCTGAAGGATTTAGGGAAATCGGCGCTGCGGTCTTACAACGAACCTCCGATCTAAAAAGATCACTTGCGAGTGTAAATGGCATACAGGTGCTATCGCCGGGTACTAACTTTCGAGAGGTTGTTGTTTCATTCCGCGATAGTGGAAAGTCGATCAAGGCCATCAACGACGCGTTGCTAGCCCGAGGAATATTTGGCGGATGCGATCTGGCAGTTATGGATTCGCGACTAGAAGGCTGCGCTTTGTACTGTGTGACCGAGTTGCACTCGGCGGAAGATATTGATCAATTGGTTCAAGCACTAAAGGAGATACTTGCATGACCGAGTTGAAGAAATACCAATCTGCAGTCTGGAGTGAGCCAATTGTTCTCACTATGGGTTCACCGGGTCGACGAGGGCAACGTTTTGCATTAGATCGTCCGGTAGATCACACATTAGGAGAGCTTCTCCCCGCTCACTTGCGCAGAGAGAAATCTGTCAAGCTTCCAGAACTGTCAGAATTTGAAGTCCTGCGCCATTACGAGCACCTCTCACAACAGACCCTGGGCATGATGGGTGTCTCGCTATTTGGAACCTGCACCATGAAGTACAACCCCAGGGTTAATGAGCGCTTGGTGAACAAACCGGAAGTAGCGGAAGTCCACCCACTTCAAGATCCGTCAACTTTTCAAGGGACACTAGAAATAGTCGATTCATTTGATCACATGCTGCGAGAGGTTTCAGGCATGGATCGTTTTGTGTTTCAAGCCGGAGGCGGTGCAGATGCCGCTTATTTGCACATGACGCTTACGCGAGCATATTTCGCTGATCGCGGTGAACTTGGTACCCGTAATGAAATCATCACCACCATTCAGTCGCACCCGTGTAATCCGGCAACCGCCGCGGCTGCGGGTTTTTCCGTGATCACTCTTCCACTGGAAGAAGATGGTTACCCCTCAACCGAGGCTCTGCGCGCGGCGCTCTCGGATAGAACAGCTGCACTTGTCATGAACAATCCGGATGACATCGGCATTTACAACCCACGCGTGAAGGAATGGGTTGACGCAGCCCACGATGCGGGTGCGTTGTGTTTCTATGACCACGCAAACTTTAATGGAGTGATGACTCGGATACGAGCGCGCGAATTGGGATTCGACGCATGCATGTTTATGTTGCACAAAACATTTGGCTCACCCAAGAGCGGGAGTGGCGGACCGGCAATCGGGGCCTATGGCTGCACCGACGAGTTGGCCAAGTACCTTCCCGGACCGTTATTGGAGCGCACCGACTCGGGAGCTTTAACGTTGGTTGAGGGAAGTGACAAGGGAGTTGGGCGTATTCGTGAGTTCATGGGCAATCTCCCGGTAGTGATTCGCGCTTACTGCTGGTCACGGTCAATGGGCATCCAAGGTTTGCGAGAGGCTGCAAACCTTTCGGTACTTGCCAATAATTACATGGAAACTCGAATCTTGAGCATTCCTGGAGTGAGTAAGGCATTCCCCGATAACAAACTCTTTCGACTAGAGATGACCCGTTACAGTCTGGAAAAGCTCACGGCGGATACCGGCGTTACCGTTCTGGATATTCAAAATCGAATGACCGACTTTGGAGTCGATGCACCGTGGTTGAGTCATGACCCGTGGTTTATCCCAGAGCCGATTACTCCAGAGGCTGGTGAGCTTTGGTCGCGTGAGGATCTTGACCATTGGATTGACGCCCTAGCGCAAAGTTGCGAGGAGGCCTACGCACAGCCTGAGCTCGTGAAGTCTGCTCCACACAATCAAGCAATCCATAAGTTGAGCGATGCGCAATTCAGCGATCCGGATACCTGGGCAACCACGTGGAGGTCATACACGCGCAAGTATCAGTGACCTTGATTACTGAGGTCTATCGACCGGCTGAAATTAACAGAGAAAAGGTTGGAACGTGAGTCACAATATTGGAATTGTCGGTGCAGGATCGATCGGGATCGGCTGGGCAGTGGTGTTCGCAACGGCCGGCTACCGGGTGCACGTGTGCGAGGTAAACGAAGATGCCGCGCAGAAGGCTCTGCCTCGGATCAAAGAGATCGTGTCCCGCCTGAACCATTTTGGCCTTGAATCCCAAAGCCCCGAGCACATCTGTGAGTTCATTTCGGTTTACTCAGAGCTAGCACCGGCACTCTCCAACTGTGATTTTGTCTTCGAAGCGGGACCTGAAAATCTGGAACAAAAGATTGACCTACTTGGTGCAATCTCGGAAATTGTGCCAGACCATGCGGTGATCTCGAGTTCATCTTCGGCAATAACGGCGAGCTCGTCCGGCCTCAAAGTGAAGGGGCGGGAGCGATTCCTAATTGTTCACCCGGCGAATCCACCATTTCTCATTCGCGTTGCAGAAATTGTCACAACGCCAGAGACACAAGATACGGTGGTCGATCGAGTCAGTGAACTACTCACTCAAGCCAATATGTCCCCCGTTCAATTGCATAAGGAGCAATTGGGGTTCGCTTTCAATCGACTGCAAGGTGCGCTGCTACGCGAGGCTTACTCGTTGGTAGCCGACGGAGTTCTCTCTGCCCCTGATGTAGACACTCTCGTGCGCGAAGGACTAGCTCTGCGCTGGGCCGTTACCGGTCCCTTTGTAACGTCGCATCTGAATGTACCCGGAGGTCTGCGTGCCCATGCGGCACGCATGGGATCGAGTTATTACCAGATGGCTTTGGATCGGGAAAATACCCAACCATGGAGTCCAGAGTTGGTTGATCAAGTGGCCAGTGAAATAGAAATGGAACACCCACTAACTAATTGGGAACATGACGTGCAGGATCGCGACGATGGCATCATGCTAATTGCGCAGGCCCGAGCGGCGCATTCAGCGCGTTGAAGAATACATGATTAACTGACGTAAAGTGTCGAGTTCTATCTGCGTAGGTTCGGGGGTAACCACAAGGTTTGGACTAATAATCAAGTCCCAGCCCGTAGCCTGCGCAATAGTTTCTACCGTCACCCCTGGGTGAATTGCGGCGAGAATCAATTCACCGTGCTCTTCGCTCATTTCTAGAACACCCAAATCTGTAATCACCCGAACCGGCCCTTGCCCGGCAAAGCCCAAGGCTCCTCTGACTGACATGTCTCGACCATGTCCAACGCTGGTTATGAAATCAACTTTTTCAGGAAAAGCTTTACGTGAATGCTTAATAATCACGGTGACTTCCTCACAGGAGCTTGCGATCTCAGGAGCGCCACCAGCCCCGGGTAATCGGACTTTTGGAAGCCGATACTCATCTCCGATAACCGTCGAGTTCAGATTTCCAAACCGGTCGACTTGAGCCGCTCCCAACAGACCGGTATCGATACGCCCTGGCTGTAACCAGTAATTGAACATTTCAGGCACACTTACGGTGCTAATTGCCGAATCACAAAGTGCGCCATCGCCGATTGAGAGTGGAATTTTGTCTGGGCGCGAGCCAATAGTTCCCGATTCGTAGATTAAAATGAGGTCTGGATTAAGAATTCTTTGTGCTGTGATGGCAGCAGTAGAAGGTATTCCAACACCTACGAAGCATGAGGTGACGAACTCCAGCGCGCGTGCGGCGGAAATGGTCATCAGCTCTGTGTCGGTCCATTCGGTGTAACCGGTGTCCTTAGTTAGTTGCGTTGA
>DKME01000054.1:6477-7995 GCA_002469525.1 Actinobacteria bacterium UBA7422 | reverse complement strand
TGACTGTGATTGATCCAATCCAAGTATTCAGAGTTATCTCGGTCGTAGTACCCGTAGGCATAAGAGGGGTGGGCCCCTCCGGGAACAACGCAGACCACATCAATGGCAAGAGACGGAATGACAACCCCTCCGGGTTTAAGTTCAATTTCGTCGACAATTTCTTCGACGGTGACAATTGCCGTCCTCGCGCACAGGAGTGCTTCGCGCTGTGCTCCGAGAATTCCCCACAGGTGGATATTTCCTTTTCGGTCTGCCTGCTGCGCGTGAATGATGGTGACGTCGGGTTTGAGTGCAGCAACCGCCAAGAGCTCTTCGCCCGTGAAAGGACACATTATTATCTTCGTGTTTTCAGTATATTCGGGGAGATCGGTGCCCCGATAAGCGCGCAATACCGCGAAGGGAATCCCCGAGGCACCGGCGACATACCGATTCGCCATGACAGCGTGGGTGTGTTCCTCGAGTTCAAGGGGCACCGGCCATTCATTCTCCACGGCGTCGCGAAATCGATACAGCGAGCCGGCACCGGGGTTACCTCCCCAGGAAAAGACAAGTCGGCGGGCGCACCCAGCGCCAATGAGCATGTCGTAAATCAAATCAGGGGTCATCCGGATGAGTTCGAGATCTTTTCGCCCCTGCCGAATGATCTCTTTGCCCGCTGAGAACGGAATTGCATGGGTGAATCCCTCAAGTGCAACAGAGTGCCCGTCCTGAACGTGTGTGGCAATCGCCTCTTCCAAAGTCATGAAGTCCACGGCGGCGGATTTGTTCACCATAAGAACAACATTACATCTTGCGCACAGAATAGGTAAGACTTCGGTAGTATTTTTTTATGTCTGACCAAGCGGCCACAATCCCGTCCCTGAGCGGAAAGAATATTCTCATTACGGGAGGGGCGAGCGGAATTGGAAGGGAAGTGGCACGAGCCTACGCACTTCAAGGCTCTTTAGTTCACCTTATTGACAACCAAGATCCCTCACGACTGAGTGAACCCCTTCCCACCGACTGGACCTACAGCCAAGTCGATGTCATGGAGTCTGAAAGACTCGCTCGGGCTATTAGTGAGATTGGGGAGCGATCAAAATCGCTGGACAGTGTTGTTATTTCTGCTGGCGTAGTACCTGCGTGGGGCTCAATAGCTGATATGGATCCGCAGAAGTGGGACGAAGTATTTGCCATAAATGTTGGTGCAGCCATGCTGACCATGAAATCGGTCATCCCATTTCTTTCCAATCGATCCAGCATCACGGTAATTGCCTCCATGAATTCATGGCGTGGAGACAAAAACCTACCCAGCTATGTTGCCAGTAAACATGCGGTCTTGGGATTGGTTCGATCAGCGGCACTTGAACTGGGTCCTGCAGGGGTCCGTGTCAATGCCGTAGGTCCCGGGCCAGTTGCGACACCTGCATTGGTTGAAAGGATTCGAAGGAGAACAGGCGAGAACAATGTTGATCAGACCCTTGAATCGCTAGGAGCGCAAACGGCCTTGAGGAAATTGGTCACCGCGGGTGAAGTTGC
>DKME01000054.1:0-6386 GCA_002469525.1 Actinobacteria bacterium UBA7422 | reverse complement strand
TGAAGAGTAACAACAGATCAAGAGTCGAACCTGACCTCAGTGAACGGACAGTTCTTGTCACCGGAGCATCTCGGGGAATCGGAGCCGCGGTCGCCAGCAGCATGGGGCGAGCAGGTGCTCGGGTAATCGCGCACTATTCCTCTGATCGCGTCGGCGCAGAGAATGCCATTTCGTCAATTGCGAAGAGTCGTGCGGCAGTGATTCAGGAAGATCTCTCCGTCCATGGCGCAGGGCATAATTTATGGGACAGAGCAACAGGAATCTTTGACTCAATCGATTGTATTGTGCTCAACGCAGCCGTGAATATCGAAACGCCATTTGATTCAACCCGCGAGGAGTGGGGCCGCGGTTGGGAAGAAACATTGGCAGTCAACGTTCGTGAAAGCGCAAACCTGATTCATTCAAGTATGCCAAGTTTTCTTAGCCAAGGTTTTGGAATTTACATTTCAATGTCGAGTTGGTCTGCCCAAAAAGGTTCAGCGGTCTCCTCTTTGCCGGCATACGCGGCCTCCAAGGCAGCGATGAAAGCAATGATGCAAACGGTGGCGGTCAACTATGGGAGAGAAGGAATTTTAAGTTTTATCCTTGCTCCTGGCATCGTCAATACACGTATGGCAGATCTCGGTCGGGTAATGCGTGGTGGTGATCAAGCACTAAATGATTCAATGGTGCTAGGCAGAATCACTGAACCAGAAGAGGTGGGCGAACTGGCAGCCGTCCTTGCAAGCGGTGCCTTCCCAAACTTGACAGGGGGCACGATTGACATGAATGGCGCCTCCTATATTCGCTGAAGGGCAAACCGAAAAGTGTTATGGAATCCTTTCAATGGGATACATCTTGCTTCTGTGGAAGTCCACTGTGCCCGCAGCACGCAACCGAAGTGCCTGGAATTTCCATTGCGAATTCTCTTGAATGAATTCAGCGTGATAGCGACCCCATAGTTCGCCATCGGGTGAACCATCACGATATTGATGCCAGGCGTAGAGATAGCACTTTGCTGTCAGGGAAGTCTCGGATTCCTGAACGACTATGACATTGGAAACATGATGGCTGGTGGTCAAGAACCTAGTTGCGTTGGCGTCAGCCACTTTTTCCAATAGTTCGTCACGTGAGGTGACTGTGGGAAATTCCGGACCATAATCCACCTGTATCTCTTGAGCAAAAATTGATCCAATGCCTTCGATGTCGTTAGAGTCGTAGTACCAGCAGTAGAGTGAGAAAAGCCGTGATGCATTCTCAATATTGGATAGTGTCATCAAGTTCCTTACCGTTGCAATGTGATTGCGAAGAAAGATTGGGCCTTCAACATGAACAGAAAAAAGAATGCACTAATTACCGGATCTGCGCAAGGTATTGGCGCTGGTATCGCGCGATCATTTGCATCAGCGGGATACCACGTAATCATTGCAGATACCGCAACCTCTCCTGCGCATCGATGTGTTGAGGAACTTACGAGCGAAGGATTTACCGCGACGGCTCTTGAAATAGATGTCACTGATGTTGGAAATCTCCAAAACGCAATTTACCAAATAGATAAAGAGCTCCCACTTGATTGTGTGGTTGCCAATGCCGGAGTAGCCCACGAGATTGCTTTTGAGAATGTAAGTGAGACAGACTTCGATACGGTCTATTCGGTCAACGTTCGAGGAGCATTCTTCACGTTGCAAGCGGGTTTTCGTTGCATGAGTGCTCGTGGTTCCGGTTCTTTGATCGCAATTGCTTCGACTTCAAGCTTTACCGCGTCAACCGGGCATATGACGGTTTATGACAGCTCTAAGGGAGCTGTTCGTTCAATGATTGGCGCAATAGCTAAGGAAGTGGCTACTACTGGGGTACGAGTCAATGGCGTCGCTCCGGGCACGGTGCAAACACCACTGTCAGAAAGTCTGGCTTCGGTCTCTGACCTTGAGCGGCTGGCTCAAACGAAAATTCCACTCGGTCGGTTAGGTACACCGGCAGAGATCGGATCTGCTTGTGTTTTCCTCGCATCTGATGCTGCGGAGTACATCTGTGGCCACACATTGGTCGTCGATGGTGGTTGGCTCACCTAAATTCATCAAGAATAAAGTACATAACAATCTGATAAGTCTGTGCCAAAGCGCTTGACATAGTCGATCGGCGTCGGGCAAGGTGTTCGCTATACGCTAATTATGTGCGCATGTCGCACCGAATACACGGCGGGCTTAACGGTCGTCCTAGATCGAACATGGAGTGTGAGTGGACGCGAGACAAGGTGCAGACGCCATGGCAAGAGACACCATGGTTGAGCTTCATGGCGTCCGAAAGACCTTTGGCACCAACGAGGTTTTGCACGGAATTGATCTCACGGTCAGTAGAGGCGAGCATGTCGTTCTCTTCGGACCTTCAGGATCTGGCAAATCAACCGTGTTGCGCTCAATAAATTTGCTTGAAGTTCCCACTTCTGGATCCGTGAAGTTCAAGGGTGTTGAGTACGGACCGGGCATTGAAGGCACTCCAAAACCGCAGCGAGGAAGCGCGTTAGATCTGCGCCGGTCAATTGGAATGGTTTTCCAGCAATTCAACCTGTTCCCGCACTTGACCGCATTGCACAACATTGTGCTGCCGCTGCGTTCTGTTCGAAAACTGTCGCGAAAAGACGCCGAAGAAAAAGCTGCCGAGTCGCTACGCGACGTGGGATTGTTGAAATGGGCGGGAAGTTTCCCAGCCCAAATGTCTGGAGGTCAACAGCAACGTGTCGCCATCGCTCGCGCCTTGAGTCTTGATCCGGAGGTGATGCTCTTTGACGAACCAACTTCAGCACTCGATCCCGAGCTTGTCGGTGAAGTGCTTGCGGTAATGCGCAGATTGGCAGTTGGCGGAATGACAATGGTCGTGGTCACCCATGAATTGGGATTTGCCCGAGAAGTGGGAGACCACAACGTTTTCATGGAGGAGGGTCTGGTCGTCGAAACAGGCGGTAAGTCCTTCTTTGACGAATGTTCGCATCCCCGGACCCGAGCATTTATGGGGTCGGTGCTGTGAAATCTTTATCCGTTTCAGCAGTGACCTATGACTGGGGCTTGGTGTGGGAAAACCGAGATCTCTTTTGGTGGGGAACAGTTCTTGCTTTGCAAGTATCGATTGTGGCTCTTATCCTTTCGCTCTCATTTGGTCTTGTGCTGGCACTGGGCCGCATGGGTCGCAAACCAGTTACGTTCTTCGCGGCCGCCTACATCAACATTTTCCGAGGGATACCGGCACTTGTCAGCGTTATTTGGGTGTACTTCGGCTGGTCACTTCTGACCGGCTACAACTTCACGCCATTCCAAGCCGGTGTCATCGCGTTAACTTTGCTGTACTCGGCGTTCTTCGCCGAAATCTTTAGGTCGGCACTCATGGCGCTGCCACCGGGACAGAGCGAGGCGGGCCTAGCGCTTGGTATGTCCAGGCCGAAGGTGTTCTTCTTCATAAAACTGCCACAGGCAACAAAGATTGCATTACCCAATATTGGAAATATGTATATTGGAATGGTCAAGGACACTTCCGTCTTCACAGTGATCGGCCTGGTAGAGATTGTCCGGGTGACACAGAACATCAACTCAATCACTTTTCAGCCGTTCGTGCTCTTCACAACCGCTGCAATCATTTACGTCTTCTTGGCCTTTGGACTGGACTTCATTTTCAGGACGTTGGAAAAAGTTCTGTCGACTCCAACAAAGGGCCTCATTGCCTTGACAATTACCTCTCGCCGCACGGCAAGGATCAATTCTCTAATTCACAGTAAGGAGGTTGCCCTACCAGTGAGCTCGGAAAAGAACTAATCAAAAACATGAGTGGAAATGCTACTCAACGAAGAGAAAGTTGGAAAGAATGAAAAGAGGATTTGGACTCAAGAGCCTGGCTGTCGGTGCCGTTGTCGCACTGACCCTCACGGCTTGCAGTAGTTCATCGGATGACACAGCAGCCGATGAAACCGCCGAGGTAACGGCCGAAGAAACAATGGCAGAAGTTGAAGCAGAAGAGTCTGCAGCGGAAACTGCTGTTGACCTTGGACTCGCCGACCCCAATGTACTCAATGTTGGAATGACCCTTCAATTTAAGCCACAGATGTACCGCGATGATGCGGGCGAGCCTGCAGGTTATGACGTAGCCCTGCTTGAGTTGCTTGCAGAGGACATGGGTGTTGAACTCGAGATTCAAGACCTTGATTTCACGGGACTTATTCCAGGCCTTCAGGCTGGCCAATTCGACATGGTTTCTGTGGGATTGAGTAACACCCCAGAGCGGGCAGAGTCGATTGACTTTACTCGTGAATACGTTCCTTATGCTCAGATTCTTGTTGCGGGCGCAGGCTCGAATCCATCCACGAATCTTGAAGACTGGAACAGCGCAGATTTCAAGATCTCCGCATTGCAGGGTTCTACCGCAGCGAAGTTGATCGGTGAGCAGTTCCCCAATGCAACATTGGTGGAAATGCCTGACCAGACCGGTGCCTTCCTTGAAGTGGCAACAGGTCGAGCAAACGCAATTGTTGTGGAGAGCTACCTCTTTGATCAATTCAACTCCGCCAACCCAGATCAGTTGGAGCGCGTAGATACTGAACCATTGAGTTTGCAATATGGATCGTATGCAGTCCAGAAGGGAAACACCGCTCTTGCGGACTACCTCAACACATGGTTGTGCGATGCTCAGGGATCCGGCTTGCTAGCTGAGACCTACGAAACAGAACAGGGTGGAATCATGCCCGCGCTTCCCCAGACATGCTCGTAATTGATAGCAATCTCGAGTAGTTAGTGCGCTAGTTCTGCGAATAGACAGGCTGCGGGTGAGGGAACTCACCCGCAGCCTGTTCGGTCAGGGCAGACATCCAAGTTGCGTGCAGTAGACAAAGGAGTAGAACAGGATCATGACGGACGTTGACGTCGCGGTAATCGGTGGTGGGCCTGGCGGCCTTGCTGCCGCGATTGTTGCGTCCAATGCAGGCCTCCGGGTAGCCATCTTGGAAGAGCGAGCGACGCTTGGTGGCCAGATATACAAGAGGATGGGCAAAGGTTTTCACGTTGACGCCCAAGATGCACGGATGGGTTCTGACTACAACAAAGGTGCAAAACTCATAGCAGCAGCAGAATCTAGTGGCGCGAACATCATGACCGACTGCACCGTTATATCCGTCGATTCACACACAATCATGTACTCGCTGGCAGGTGAGCACGTAAAGGAAATGTCAGCGGCAAAAGTCATTGTCTCTGCAGGTGCGGCCGACCGAGCAGTCTCTTTTCCCGGCTGGACCCTGCCGGGAGTTATCACCGCTGGCGGTGCCCAGTCATTAGCCAAGAGCCAGCGGATCAGTTTTGGATCCCGAGTAGTTTTTGCAGGCAGTGGGCCACTTGCATTGGCATTCCCCGCCCAATTGGCGCACCTAGGAATCAACGTCATTAGCTTGCTCGAAGCGGGACCGGCTCCACGAGCAGGGGATCTGTGGAAGGTTGCAAAGGCCTACCGTGGCAATCTTCATTTGCTCAGAGATGCCGCCAAATACCGGGCTCAGATTTTCAAGCATCGCATTGACGTGAATTACCGTCGTATTGTGGTGCGCGCGGAAGGCCACGAGCGGGTGGAAAGGGTTATCCACGCAGCAGTTGACTCAGACTGGAATCCAATTCCGGGCACCGAAAAATCCATTGAAGCTGACGCATTGTGTTTAGGGTACGGATTCGTTCCATCGATAGAAACACTCCGGCTTTTCGGTTGCGAATTTACCGTCAACGAGGATCTCGGTGGCCCGTGCGTTGTCATTGACGAGGAGTGCAGAACCACGGCGCCTGATGTCTGGGCCGTAGGCGACGGAGCCGGCGTTGAAGGCGTCTATGTCGCAATGTCTCAAGGAAAGATTGCCGCGCTGAGTGCAATACATGAACTTAGACCCAATGGCACCGAGGGAATTACCGTGCGTGAGATCAATGAGGGTATCGCCCGGGAAAGAAAGAAAATCACGCAGAAGCGCGCACTCGTTGGTGCGACCAAGCGGATGTACAAGTTTGGTGAGGGTGCGTATCGGTTAGCTACCCCGGACACAATTATTTGCCGTTGTGAAAGCGTGACACTAGACAATATTGACCTCGCCATGCAATTTGGCGCAGACACCAACAGCATTAAGGCAATGACTCGAGCGGGCATGGGACTGTGCCAGGGGAGAAATTGCCAGCGTCAGATTGTGCATCGAATACATGAAAATGCTGGAATCCCTGTCGATCAAATCGCATTGAGCACGCCACGCTTCCCACTTCGCCCGGTAACCCTAGGTAGTGTCGCGGACGCCTCGGTTGAGTCCGATAAATTCTTCACACCTGTCGAGGAGGCTCAATCATGATCGAACAATTGCTCGAGTCCGACAACCAAAAATTTGATTACCTGGCCCCACTCCC
>DKME01000046.1 GCA_002469525.1 Actinobacteria bacterium UBA7422 | reverse complement strand
TTTGTTCGGCTCAACGGAATTGTGTACGCGATCAAAGAAGCCGAATTTGAGCTCGTTGAACGTGAATACAACCTCCTTGGTGAGCTTCAGCGCCGCGCGGTTCCTTGCGTCGAACCCGTTGGCACCGTCAGTGATCGTTCTGATCTCCACGGAGAAGCCCTCCCTTGCGCACTGATCACCAAACACTTGCCGTTTTCGCTCCCGTATCGAGCGCTCTTCTCTTCAAGTCTGAGGGAAGAAACAGCAGACCGGCTGCTCGACGCTCTCGCACTCTTATTGGTGCAGTTGCATCTCATTGGTTTTTCTTGGAATGACGTGTCACTCTCTAACACTTTATTTCTGCGCGATGCTGGTTCTTTTGCCGCCTACTTGGTTGACGCCGAGACCGGCGAACTACACCCAGCGCTCTCCATCGGTCAACGTGAATATGACTTAGAGACAGCCGCGACCAATGTCGCTGGTGAACTTATGGACCTTGCTGCCGGCGGAAGACTGCAAGAGGGAATTGATCCAATTGTGACGGGTGTTGGATTGCGGATCCGCTACGACGGACTCTGGGACACGATCACTAAGCCCGTTGAGTTCACTCGAGAGAATCGCCACTCCCTTGAGAAACAGATTCGCAAACTCAACGAACTTGGTTTTGACGTCGCAGAACTCCAAGTTGACGCATCCGAATCGGGCGATCAAATTCGGGTGTCACCCAAAGTGGTTGACGCAGGCCATCACTCTCGTCGGTTGATCCGGCTCACCGGACTTGATGTCGGAGAAAATCAGGCTCGCAGACTGCTCAACGATCTTGACTCCTATCGAATCAAACTTGGTTATGGCCGTGAAGACGAAGAAATGGCTGCCCACCGTTGGGTTAGTGACCGTTTCGAGTTGGTTCGGGAATCGATTCCCCTTGAGCTTCGAGGTCGACTGGAACCGGCTGAAGTCTTCCACGAAGTTTTGGAGCACCGGTGGTTCATGTCCGAGGACGCTGGTCACAGCGTTCCCTTCACCGAGGTAGTGCTCGATTACATGTCGAACGTTTTGGCACGCAAGCCCGAAGAAAAGGCCGTCCTTGGTTCGCGAAGCGGTACACCTAGTGATGCAACTGCCGAACTCCGAATCGTGATCCCCGACTAACACCCACCACCACCTGCCTGACTTTCCCAGTTCCTGGGAAAGTCAGACAAAAAGCGCTCCGCTACCCACCAAAATGTCCGACTCATCCTGGTTTTGTGCGAAACAAAACCTTGCTCACCCTGAACTAAAAGCTGGGTTATCCCCGGATGCCTTGACCTAAATCTGGATGAGTCGGACAAAAATTCGGTATGAAATAACGAATTTGTCCGACTTTCCCAGGAACTGGGAAAGTCGGCATTGTGGGGTGGGTGTGGGGTTAGTTGCGGGCCCGGAACATGTCTTGCAAGACAATTGATGCAGCAACGGAAGCGTTGAGTGACTCATTACCCTTGGCCATCGGGATGTTGACCAGCCAGTCACAGTTCTCCTTCACGAGTCGTGATAAGCCAGCGCCCTCAGCACCAATAACAATCACAACCTTGTCACGCCATGTGTCAGCCTTGATGTCTTGTAGCGGTGTTGCGCCTTCAGCGGCAAGACCAATCACAGTGAAGCCGGACTTTTGCAGTGAGACCAACGACCTGTTCAGGTTAACAACCTGAGCGACCTTCACGCGGGAAAGCGCACCGGCTGAAGACTTCCACGCAGTTGCCGTGACACCGACGCTACGACGTTCAGGAAGAATGATGGCCTCGGCACCGAATGCCGCTGCCGAACGAGAGATCGCGCCAAGGTTGCGCGGATCGGTCAGTCCGTCGCACGCAATAATGCAACGTGAAGTTTCAATTGCCTTGAGGTCTTCATACTTATATTCAGGGACGGTGAGCACGAGCCCTTGATGGACACCGCCGTCGGTCATGCGATCCAACTCCGCTCGGGGTACCTCCATGAGGGGAATTCCCAGCGATAACGCGGTCTTCAAAGATTCACGGAAGCGGTCATCCGTGTCAGCCTTTGACTGAACGTAAAGGGCATTGGCTGGCACCTTCGCGCGCAATGCCTCAACAACGGAGTTGCGGCCCATGAGCAGGCTTGCTACCCGAGCCTTCGTGCGCTCAACCCTGCGCCCACCACTTCCGGTCGGTGATACGGCAGCACGCCGTTCGGCTGCCTTCTTTTGCTTTGCTTTGGGGTGGTGCGGGCGATCAACAGCTTTAGGTGTTGGACCACGGCCACCAAGTTTGTCCTTGCGGTTTCCACCCGAGCCGACGCTGGCGCCCTTTTTGGAACCAGGGTTGCGCATTGCGCCTTTGCGTTGGGAATTACCAGCCATCAGTTTGCATCCTTTGATTGCGGGGCGCGAATGCTAAAGCGCACACCCTCTTTTGTGTCTTCGAGGGCAATCCCAATCCGATCAAGTTCGTCACGAATTGAATCGGCTGCTTCAAAGTCTTTACGTGCGCGGGCTTCAGCGCGCTGGTCAATCGCGACCTGAACCAATTGCGCAATTACCTCTTGGTTGCCGGCGCTCTCCTGTTTCCAGTGAGCGTCAAGTGGGTTCATGCCGAGCACTTCAAGCATGCTGACCACCGACACCAATGCTGTTTGAACTGCATCTGAATCACCAGAAGCCATTTTGGAGTTTGCATCCCGCACTACCTCATGAATCACGGCAATTGCATTGGGGACACCGAAGTCGTCATTCATTTCAGCATCAAATTTCGCCGCCCGAGCATGTGAGTCAATCTCGACTTCGGAGATACCGAGGCTTTCCATTGCGCGGGTAATAAACCCACGAATCCGTTCGAAGCCAACACCTGCTTCTTGAACAGCGGCGTCGGAGAACTCCAACATTGAGCGATAGTGCGAACCGGCAAGGTAGTAGCGCAAGTGAAGTGGCTCAATGCGAGTGAGAACCTCACTGACCAAGAGTGAATTCCCCAGAGACTTGCTCATTTTTTCACCTGCAGTGGTGACCCATGCGTTATGCATCCAGTAGTTTGCAAAACCGTCACCAGCCGCTTTGGACTGAGCGATTTCGTTTTCATGGTGCGGGAAAATCAAATCAATTCCACCGCCGTGAATGTCAAAACTCATGCCCAAATATTTCCGCGCCATGGCAGAGCACTCAATATGCCAACCGGGGCGGCCAGGTCCCCAGGGTGTGTCCCAATGTGGTTCGTCGGGTTTCGCCGCTTTCCACATAGCAAAGTCGCGTGGATCACGCTTTCCTTGTGCCACCGCGTCATTGGCAGCGAGCATGTCGTCAATCTTCTGCCCGCTCAAGGAGCCATAGGTTGAATCTGATCGAACGTCGAAATACACGTCACCGTTTTGGGCATAGCCGTGGCCCGCGTCAATGATCTCTTGCATCATGTCGATCATTTCAGGAATGTGACCCGTTGCTCGAGGCTCCGCTGTGGGTGCTAGGCAACCCAGCGCTTCATAGGCCGCCGTGAAAGCCCGCTCATTTTTGAAAGCGACAACCCAATAGGGGACGTCGTCGTGGCCAGCGTTATGGATGATTTTGTCGTCTATGTCCGTCACATTGCGCACAAACGTTACGTTGTAGCCCGAAGCCGTTAGCCAGCGACGAATCACGTCGAATGCGACACCACTTCGAATATGACCCACATGCGGTGGCGCCTGAACTGTGGCACCACACAGATATATACCGACCTGCCCACTCTCAATGGGAATAAAGTCCCGAACGCTTCGAGCAGAGGTGTCATAGATCCGTAAAGTCACGGGCGCAACATTACTAGTGAGAGAAGGAAAGACTATAAACGCTTATTTTCCGAGGACACTGGCGACTGAGATCGCTGCAATTCCCTCACCACGGCCGGTGAGACCCAACCCGTCTGTGGTCGTTCCTGAGACCCGAACGGGTGCGCCAATTGCCGCACTGAGCACGTCTTGGGCTTCCTGCCGGCGGCTTCCCACCTTGGGTGAGTTCCCAATCACCTGGACCGAGGCATTGATGATTGTGAAGTGATTTTCTCGCACTAGCTTGGCTACGTGGGAGAGCAAGCTGACGCCGGATGCGTCGGCCCACTGAGGGTCCCCAGTTCCAAATACAGCACCAAGGTCACCCAGGCCTGCCGCTGAAAGCAATGCATCGCAGAGTGCGTGGGAGGCAACGTCGGCGTCAGAGTGGCCGTCTAGTCCTGGTTCGCTGGGCCACAGCAAACCCGCGATCCAGAGTGGTCGATTTGGTGCAAATGCGTGCACGTCGGTGCCGATCCCAACAAATGGGAATTTGGCCGTTGGTTGGCTAGGTGATGACACCGCTTGCCCTTCTCCTCGCAATGATTGTTTCAGCGATCGCGAGATCAAATGGTCTCGTGATCTTCATTGCTTCCACATGGCCTTCAATTACTTTGACCGTGATTCCCATGGACTCGATTAGTCCGGCATCGTCGGTGAAAACGCCCTGAGATTCCTCAAGTTGCGCGTGGGCACGTTGCAGAAGTTGGCGGTCAAAACCCTGTGGGGTTTGAATCGCTCGAAGGGAAGTGCGATCAATCGTTGCAAGTACTTCA
>DKME01000011.1 GCA_002469525.1 Actinobacteria bacterium UBA7422 | reverse complement strand
GTTTTTTGAAAAAGCACGCTCGATCCCTTTTCGAAACGCTCAACTTGTGGCATTCGGTGCAACGCGCAAAGCGGGAACTTCGGTCGAGGAGGACCCACAGGTCACAGCACTCCTTGCCAGTGAAGCTCCGGTCATTACCCTGGTGGCTAAATCGGATATTCGGCACGTCGAGCAAGCTCTCAAAACGACTGGTATTGAAAACCTAGCCATGGTTTCAGACACGGTTGGCTACCTTGTCGGCCAAGGGCGACGAGTCTTCGTGGACCTTGAGCATTTCTTCGACGGTTATAAAGTCGATCCCGTTTACGCAATTTCGGTGGCAAACGCAGCCCATGAGGCCGGGGCTTCTGTTGTGGTTCTGTGCGATACCAACGGCGGCATGCTGCCCCATGGAATTAATAAAATTGTCAGTGAGGTTGGAGACCTGACACGGGCCCGAATCGGTATTCATTGCCAAGATGACACTGCGTGCGCAGTTGCAAACACCCTGGCGGCGGTTGAGGCAGGTGCGACCCACGTTCAGTGCACGGCCAACGGCTACGGTGAACGAACAGGAAATGCAGATCTGTTTCCGGTGGTTGCCAACCTTCAACTAAAAATGGGTATTGACTGTATCCCTGCGGAATGTCTGGCGGACACCTATCGGGTATCGCATGCAATCGCAGAGATAGCCAACATTTCTCCAGACACGCATCAGGCGTACGCCGGTGTTTCGTCATTTGCGCACAAGGCAGGGTTACACGCAAGTGCGTTGAAGGTAAATGCAGAACTCTACAACCACATTGACCCGATCACTGTGGGAAATATTCAACGCGTTCTCGTAACGGAGATGGCTGGTCGCGCTTCCGTCGAACTCAAGGGTAAAGAACTAGGGCTGGATCTCAGCGGGAATCCGCACCTTGTTTCAGAGGTAGTGGAGCAGGTCAAATCACTTGAAGCGCAAGGTTGGTCATTTGAAGCGGCCGACGCTTCATTTGAATTGCTCGTTCGGGAAGCACAAGGTACAGAGCGAAAATTTGCTGTTGAATCATGGCGAACAATCGTGGAGCAGCGTGAAGATGGCAAGGTGGTCAGCGAAGCAACCGTCAAAGTACATGCAAACGGTGAAAGGCTTGTTTCCACGGGCGAAGGAAACGGTCCCGTAAACGCTCTGGACAATGCCCTACGAAATGCGATCTTCCAGCTTTTCCCAAGTCTAGGAAAACTTGAACTCACCGATTACAAAGTGCGAATCCTTGAAGGAATCAAAGGAACTGGCGCAGTGACACGTGTTCTTCTTGAAACAACAGACGGCGAACGTGCGTGGACAACTATTGGTGTCCACGAGAATGTCATCGCAGCTTCATGGAAAGCATTGGATGACGCGGTTCATTTCGGGCTCGTGCGTGGCCGTCAATGACTTCGGGCTCGTGCAAGCGAGTAGTGTGATCAGATGCGCATTTGTCGATTCGCTCACGGCGAAGAAGTTAGTTTTGGTGTTCTAGACAATCTTGATGAACAGGGTGAGCTCACCGACAACTCAATTATCGCCATTCTCAAGGGGCACCCTTTTGGTGAACTCGATCCAGATGGGCGGGTTATAGCCGCAGCAGACGTCAAATTTCTCGCTCCCATTTTGCCAAGCAAGGTCATTGGAATTGGGACAAATTACGCGGACCATGCAGCTGAAATGAATAGCGAGCATCCATCTGAACCGCTAATTTTTCTTAAACCAAGTACATCGGTAATTGGCCCAAATGATGCTATTGCACTGCCCAGCCAATCCACGATGGTGCACCACGAAGCCGAGTTGGCGGTTGTAATCGGTCGGTTCTGTAAAGACGTTCCCCGTGAGCGTGTCGCTGACGTAATCCTGGGGTACACGTGTGCAAATGATGTCACGGCAAGAGATCTACAAAAAGCTGATGGTCAATGGGCTCGAGGGAAAGGCTTCGATACTTTCTGTCCATTGGGTCCATGGATCCAGACAGATATTGACGTAAGCGATCTCGGAGTGACAGCCTATGTCGCAGATCAATTGCGCCAGTCGGGCAGCACCAAAGATTTGATTTTTTCTGTCGTGGACATAGTGAGTTTTGTGAGTCACCAAATGACGTTATTGCCTGGAGACGTAATCCTTACGGGAACGCCTGCCGGGGTGGGCCCGATTTTGCCGGGAGACGAAGTTGAAGTTTCCATTGAAGGAATTGGGAGTTTAGTGAATCGAGTGGAGCAAGCCAGATGAGTGATATTCGAGTTCGGTTCTGTCCTTCCCCCACAGGAAACCCACACGTGGGCATGATCAGAACGGCTCTTTTCAACTGGGCATTTGCCCGCCACGTTGGTGGCACTTTTGTATTTCGAATAGAAGACACAGACGCCGCTCGCGATTCATCAGAATCGTACGACGCGCTCTTGGAAAGTATGCGCTGGTTGGGCCTGAATTGGGATGAAGGCCCCGAAGTCGGCGGAAATTTCGGCCCCTACCGGCAATCAGAACGTATGGATATTTATGCGGACGTTGTCAAAAAGTTACTCGATGCAGGTTTCGCCTATCGTTGTTATTGCAGCGCAGCCGAGCTTGATGCAAAGCGAGAGCTCGCAGCCGCGCAGAAACGCACGCCAGGCTATGACGGATCCTGTCGTTCCCTCACGCCGGATCAAGTGGCCGGGTACATTGCGAACGGCAGAGAACCTGTCATCCGATACCGAATGCCGGGCACTGACTTTACATGGAATGACCTCATTCGTGGCGAAGTGAGTTTTGCTGCCAAACATGTACCGGACTTCGTGTTAGTCAGAGCCAATGGAGATCCGCTGTACACGCTGGTCAACCCGGTCGACGATGCAATGATGAATATCACGCATGTGCTCCGCGGAGAAGACCTCTTGTCTTCGACCCCACGACAGTTAGCTCTTTTTGCTGGTCTGCAAGCTGTGGGAGTTGCCCAATCGACACCGGCTTACGGGCATTTGCCCTATGTCATGGGGGAAGGGAATAAGAAGCTTTCTAAGCGTGACCCAGAATCATCGCTTGCTATGTATCGAGCAAAGGGTTATTTGCCGGAAGCTCTATTGAATTACTTGGCTCTGCTTGGTTGGTCAATGGGCAATGACGTGGAATTCTTTTCGCCAAAGGAACTAACTCAAGCGTTTACCTTAGAGCGGGTAAATCCGAATCCAGCCCGCTTTGACCTCAAAAAGTGCACTTCAATCAATGGTGATTGGATTCGCCACATTGATCCGGCGGATCTCATTGATCGACTCATTCCATTCCTTGAAATATCGGGTGTCACGACTACCCCGATAAGCGCCGGCGAGCGGCAACGTCTGGCTCAAGTGGTCCCGATTATTCAAGAACGCCTCGATACTCTAGATGCGGCTCCTGAACTAATTAGTTTCCTCTTTGCTCCAGGTGAACGGGTCAGTATTGATCCGGAATTGTGGACCGATCAGTCCGAACAGGTTCTTGACGTTGCTAGCAGGGAACTAGAGGTTCTCGCCCAGTGGGATTCAGACTCGATCCAAACAGCACTTCGCACATCGCTCGTTGAAGGCCTGTCACTGAAGCCTAAGTTGGCCTTTGGTCCTGTGCGAACCGCCATATGCGGTAGGAAAATTTCACCACCACTATTTGAATCCATGGAAATTTTAGGGAAAGAAGAATCCCTTCTCCGGATTAATAGGGCTCAAGTTCTCGCTTCGAGCAGACCTTTGAGTGACTGAACTTATCTCGGCGATAGACTATTGCGGCACCCTTGGGGTATGGGGTAATTGGCAGCCCAACTGATTCTGATTCAGTTAGTCTAGGTTCGAGTCCTGGTACCCCAGCGAATCTTGCTTTTTGCGATTGAGAACAAGTTTTTCACCTGGCCCCGTTGTGTAGTGGCCTAGCACGCCGCCCTCTCAAGGCGGTAGCGCGGGTTCGAATCCCGTCGGGGCTACAACCGGGTGGGGGAGTCCATAAGGGCTCTCCCACCGCTGATCGCGACCGGCTAACTTTATGCAAGAAATCGGATACCGAAAGGAGCGGCAATGAGTCGAACAATGGCGCAAAAAGTATGGTTCGACCATGTAATCCATGAAGGTGAAGGTCTTCCAGACCTGCTCTATATTGATATGCACCTTGTTCATGAAGTAACCAGCCCTCAAGCCTTTGATGGACTTCGGGCTGCAGGTCGGAAACTGCGAAGGCCAGACCTTACGGTGGCGACAGAAGATCACAATATCCCTACCTTTGAGGTTGATAAGCCCATTGCCGACCCCGTTTCTAGGATCCAAGTCGAAACCCTGCGTAAAAACTGCGATGAATTCGGGGTGACGCTTTACCCTTTGGGTGACATTGAACAAGGGATTGTGCACGTTGTCGGTCCTCAAATGGGTCTCACCCAGCCCGGCATGACGGTCGTGTGCGGGGACTCACACACCAGTACTCACGGTGCATTTGGAGCTCTGGCGTTTGGAATTGGGACCAGCGAGGTTGAACATGTCATGGCAACCCAGACGTTGCCCTTGAAACCCTTCAAAACTATGGCAATAAATGTTGAAGGTGAATTGCCGGCGGGGGTAAGTGCGAAAGACATTATTCTGGCGGTTATCGCTCAAATTGGAACTGGCGGAGGCCAAGGGTACGTTTTGGAGTACCGCGGGTCAGCGATTTCGTCACTGTCCATGGAAGGGCGCATGACTATCTGCAATATGTCAATTGAGGCAGGCGCTCGGGCTGGAATGATTGCGCCCGATTCCACAACATTTGACTACATCAAGGGAAGGCCGCACGCGCCTCAAGGAGCAGACTGGGATGCCGCGGTTGCTTACTGGGAAACACTCGTTACTGACCCTGATGCCAAGTTCGATAGAGAAATTACGATCGACGCCTCAACATTGCGACCATTTGTAACGTGGGGAACCAATCCAGGCCAAGGACTTCCACTTGATCAAGTTGTCCCTGATCCAGACTTGGTGAGCGATCCAGTGGAGCGGGCGGCAATTGAAAGCGCTTTGGCCTATATGGATCTACGCGCAGGGCAACCATTGAAAGAAATCGCAATTGACACCGTCTTCTTGGGCTCGTGCACAAACGGCAGAATCGAAGACCTGCGTGCCGCAGCCAACGTAATTAAGGGTCACAAAGTTGCTGAGGGAGTTCGGTTGCTCGTAGTCCCAGGTTCAACTCGGGTGCGAATCGAAGCTGAGCACGAGGGACTCCACGAAATTTTTCTTGAATCGGGAGCCGAATGGCGCGGTGCAGGTTGCTCAATGTGCCTTGCCATGAACCCGGACAAGCTAGCACCTGGGGAGCGCAGCGCCTCGACCTCGAACCGAAATTTTGAAGGAAGACAAGGGCCGGGGGGCAGAACCCATCTAGTCTCTCCCGAAGTGGCAGCTGCAACCGCTGTGCGCGGA
>DKME01000036.1 GCA_002469525.1 Actinobacteria bacterium UBA7422 | reverse complement strand
CGGTGCGCGCTTGGGTGCAGTCCGTGGGACAAGTGTTGGATTCACTCGTTCGCGCACCACTTCACCGGTAATTACAACCTTTGCAAGGTCGGTGCGGCCGGGAACGTCGTACATCACGTTAAGGAGCACTTCCTCCAGGATTGCCCTGAGCCCACGTGCACCAGTCCCGCGTAATAACGCCAACTCGGCGATTTCATCGAGCGCTTCAGGCTCAAACTCGAGTTCAATGCTGTCGAGTTCGAACAACTTTTGGTACTGCTTAATAAGGGCGTTCTTAGGCTCGGTCAACACTGCAACAAGTGCCTCCCGGTCAAGCTTGTTTACCGCGGTGAACACGGGAAGCCGCCCGATAAACTCTGGGATCATGCCGAACTTGATCAGGTCTTCAGGCATTACGTGCGAATAAACGTCAGTTGAAATATCTTTTCCGGCTTCGCGTTCCCCTTCAACAATGTCGAATGTGAATCCAAGACTCTTCTTGCCCATGCGGGCCTCAACAATTTTGTCCAACCCAGCGAATGCGCCTCCAACGATAAATAGCACGTTGGTGGTGTCAATCGTGATGAATTCCTGGTGCGGGTGCTTGCGACCTCCCTGCGGTGGCACAGAGGCGGTTGTTCCTTCGATGATTTTCAGCAGCGCCTGCTGAACTCCTTCACCGGAGACGTCCCGCGTGATCGAAGGGTTTTCACTCTTGCGAGCAACCTTGTCAATCTCGTCAATGTAAATGATCCCCATCTCGGCGCGCTTGGTGTCAAACTCAGCGGCCTGAATCAGTTTGAGCAAAATATTCTCAACGTCTTCACCGACGTAGCCAGCTTCGGTCAACGCGGTGGCATCAGCGATAGCAAAGGGAACGTTGAGCAAACGCGCAAGTGTTTGAGCCAGGAGCGTCTTACCAGAACCTGTTGGACCCAGCAGCAGAATATTGGACTTTGCCAACTCAACAGCGTCGTCCTTGTTCTTGTAGTTCTCCCCGGCCTGCACCCGCTTGTAGTGGTTGTAAACAGCTACTGAGAGTGACTTTTTGGCGGATTCTTGACCGATCACGTACTCGTCGAGGAATGCATAAATCTCACGTGGCTTGGGGAGTTCACCAAAATCCGAAGTACTCGCTTCTGTGAGTTCTTCTTCGATTATCTCGTTGCACAGGTCGATGCACTCGTCGCAGATGTAGACGCCGGGGCCGGCGATTAACTTCTTGACCTGCTTCTGACTCTTTCCACAGAAAGAACACTTGAGCAGATCGCCACTCTCGCCAATGCGCGCCACAACGCCCCTTAATCAAAGTTTTCCGATGAACAACTCGGCAACCGTACCCCGTAAATGGCTACTAACGCGCGATATACACAGGATGAATCATGGGAGATTCACAATTGTGCGAGAAGTGTTAGCCCTTGCGAGAGGAAATCACTGAATCAATCACACCGAAATCCTTGGCCATTGCGGCTGTGAGGATCTTGTCGCGTTCAATATCTTTTTCGATCTGCTCAATTGAACGGCCGGTGTGCTTGGCAAGGATGCCTTCCATTTCCTCGCGCATTCGAATGATTTCGTTGGCCTGGATCTCAATGTCCGAGCCTTGGCCACCGCCCTCGGTGTACGGCTGGTGGATCAAGATTCGGGCATGTGGAAGCGCGAAGCGCTTTCCGGGTGCTCCGGCGGCCAACAACACCGCCGCTGCAGAAGCCGCTTGGCCCAGACATACGGTCTGAACCTGTGGCTTAACAAATTGCATGGTGTCGTAGATCGCCGTCATGGCCGTGTAGGAACCACCCGGTGAGTTGATATAAATCTGAATATCACGGTCTGGGTCCATTGACTCCAGGGTTAACAACTGAGCCATGACGTCGTCTGCCGAAGCGTCGTCGATTTGTACGCCCAGGAAAATAATGCGCTCTTCAAAGAGTTTGGTGTAGGGGTTGTGAACTCGCTCACCGGTTGCGGTGCGCTCACGGAACTCAGGAAGGATGTAACGGCTCGTTGGGTTTATCACTTTCAGGCTCCCTTGCTCTTTGTGCCACCGGTCGGGGCGTCAGCCGAGGTGCTGTACACGTGGTCAATCAGGCCGTAGGTCGAGGCTGCCTCTGCGTCAAACCAACGATCCCGATCTGAATCAATCTCAATCTGTTCGATGGTTTGCCCGCTGTGCTCGGCAATGAGTTGAGCCATTCGCTTTTTGATGAACAGCATTTGCTCTGCTTGAATCTTGATGTCACTAGCGGTTCCACCAAGGCCACCTGACGGCTGATGCATCATGATTCGGGTGTTCGGGGTGGCGTAGCGCTTACCCGCGGCTCCAGCGGTGAGCAAGAACTGACCCATTGAAGCGGCAAGACCCATGGCAACGGTTGTGATGTCGTTGGGGATCAACTGCATGGTGTCGTAGACGACCATGCCGGCTGAAATTGAGCCGCCCGGTGAGTTGATGTACAAACTAATGTCTTTTTCAGGATCCTCGGCGGCAAGTACCTGAAGCTGCTTGGCAATCCGGTTGGAGTTGTCGTCCATGACCGGGCCTTCAAGCCAAATGATTCGCTCACGCAGCAGTCGCTCGTCGAGCATGTCACCAAATCCGGTCATGCCTCCCCCGGAGCGCATCCAGTGAGTGCTTGGTGAACCGAGTGAGCCGAGTTCGTTGCTATTGAAAGGGACGTTCACGAGTTCTCCTAGCGGTTAGCGAGCGAAGTGATGTGCAAGCGAAACCACACTCTAACCCGGATTGGCTCTCACTTCGGTAGTGATTACCCCTCGTTCGCCCTAAGCCGAACCGGTCAATGCTGCCAATTCTTCGTCGAGTTCCGCTAGGTCAATTACTGCACCATCGGTGTCAACAACCTTGGCGCTCTCTAGGACCTTTGCCAACGCCTTGGCCCGACGAATGTCAGCCATTGCCATTGGCACTTGACCTGCTTCAACGAGAGCCTGAGCGAATGCATCAGGTGCCATGTCATAGCGCGGTGCCTGCTGCACGAGCCAAGCGCTGAGCTCGCTCTCACCTACCGTGAGTTCTTCGTCTTCGGCGATCTTGTCCAAGATGAATTGGCTTTTAAGCCCGGTACGGATTTCGGCCTCGACCTCGGCTCGGTGTTCTTCACCCGAGTCGTGTCCGTCTTGGAAGTGGCCTTCGACTTCAGCTTCGATCAATTCTTCCGGCAATGGAAGCTCAACCTGCTCAAGGAGGACGTCATGGATCTTATTGCGGGCTTCGTTGCCCTGCTCAACCTTCTTTAACCGACCCAGACGGGTTTCAATGTCAGCACGCAACTCTTCGACGGTGTCGAACTCGGAGGCCATCGAGACGAAGTCTGCGTCAAGTTCGGGCAGTTCGCGTTCGCGAACAGCAGCGACCTCAACGGTTACCGTCAGCGGAACACCCGACCAGTCACCGTTTTGCGGGGTGAACTCGAATGTGCGCGACTCGTCCTTGCTCGCTCCACATACGGCGTCGTCGAACCCGGGGAGCATTCCTTCAGTTCCCAATTCGTAGGACATTGCCGATGCACTGAGGTCTTCAACCTCGTCACCGGTTTCGGTGGCACCTGAGATATTGACCAAAAGAACATCACCGTCGATGCTGGCGCGATCAACCTCGACGAGGTTGGCAAAACGTCCACGCAGTGAGTCAATTTGTTCAACAATGTCGGCTTCAACGAGCGCAACCGGCTCAACTTCAACGGTCAAAGTGTCAAACTCCGGGAGGGTGAACTCCGGTCGCACATTCACCTCAGCGGTGAAAGTTAGTTTTTCCCCGTCAGCCACTTCAGTGACCTCAATTGTTGGCTGGCCGATCGGTCGGATCTTGTTCTCAACCACGAGTTCGTCATATGCCTTGGGAACAGCGTTGTTAACTGCTTCTTCTAAGACTGCTCCCCGCCCAACGCGCTGTTCAACAACACGCGCGGGAACTTTGCCCTTACGGAACCCCGGGATGTTGATTTGCTTGCCAATCCGAGTAAGTGCCTCGTCCAAGCTGGGCTGCAATTCCTCGAAGGGAATCTCAACACTGAGTTTGATACGGGTTGGGCTGAGGGTTTCGATCTCACTCTTCATGAACGCACTCCAGGTCTTGTTGGGGACTTACCGAACATCACGCTAACTCAATCCGCAAACAAAACGGATCAAATGGTCGGGGCGGGGAGATTCGAACTCCCGGTCTCCTGCTCCCAAAGCAGGCGCGCTAGCCACTACGCTACGCCCCGCGTTGGCCTCGCAGAGCCTAGACGTACGGCCTCGGCGGTAGTAACTTGCCTAGGTGAATAGCGACGCGAGCACCATTGAAGAGTATCTAGCGGCCATCCCCGCAGACAGATCTGAGGCTCTATCCAAGGTGCGTGCTGTCATTATTGCCCACCTGCCAGAAGGTGTCGTTGAAACAATGAGGTGGGGAATGATTTCTTATGAAATCCCCCTGGAAACCTACCCGAATACCTATAACAAAGCCCCCCTGTCTTTCGCGGCCCTTGCCAATCAGAAAAACCATATGTCCGTTTACCTTTACGCCCAATACAGCGACGAAACGCTCCGGAAAGAATTCGAAGCAATGTACCGGGAATCAGGTCAAAAACTTGACGCGGGAAAAGCCTGCGTTCGCTTTAAGAGTCTCGATGGAATCAACCTTGATGCAGTGGGTGCGGCTATTTCCCGAGTCACGGTGCCTGAATTCATTCAGCTCTACGAATCCACCAGATAACCTTCGTGCAAATAACCTGAATCTGGTCCCGGTGAGCTGCCCTCCCAGGAATGAACTGACGCCATCTCATCTAGGTGGAAAGGGATCGGCTACTCTTTGCCGGGCACCTCGCGGGTGTAGCTCAATGGTAGAGCCCCAGCCTTCCAAGCTGGCCATGCCGGTTCGATCCCGGTCACCCGCTCTCCCCATTTTTTCGCTGACTTCTCGCTCTGCCGCCAACGCGTTTCATCGTTTCAACGTGCACTAGCTATGTGAGGGCCACACAGACTCACCGAAATGTACATTGGTAAATCCTGCTGTGAAGGACGACTGCCCCGGACTGCACGCGTACACCCCCACACCCACGCTCCCGGCTACCTCAACATGTGGGGGTCGGGCTGCACCCATGGATTGGGTTGTCTCCCCAAGTCTTGCTAGGTGAGCGACCCGCAACTGCTCCCACTCTTCGTTTAACTCTGGCGTGGTAGTTGTTTGGGCTTCAACGAGGAAATCTGGGCCACGGCGGGAGACACGAAAATTCATACCCTTGGTCGTTTGGACATTGCGCGTGGACCAATCCGAGTGACCTTGGTTGGTAACTACCACTCCGAGTCGGGAGAAAGTCTCGTTTTCGTATTCAACGGACGCTTTGATCCAGTTCTGCGAATCGATCCAGACCAGAACTCCAGCTTGGTCAAAAAGGACTTCGTATTGCGCCTGCACTGTTGCGGTGAAAGTGAAGTTGGTCGCAAGGTCAACCAGGTAACCCGGGGCGTTGTCGTTGCGGAATCCGTAATACGTGCGTTGCCAGAGATCGGTATTGGGCTCGGTTGTTAACTCAAGGCCGCGTTCACTGACCCTAAATTCGGTCGGCGGGTTGATCCAGCGGCCCAATTCCCAGTTGCTTCGTGTGGGCATCGGAAAAACTAAATTTTCCACTCGGGGAAACTCGCTGCGGCCGGTAGCTCCACGTTACGAATCTGCGAACCGTCGAAGTCAACGGACTCCAGCATGATTCGCCGGAATGTGACGTCGCTCGCCATGCGGACGCTAAACGACTTTTCGTGCAAGTTACTGATCGTTGACCACAGTGTTTGATCCTCGGTTGGGGGCTGGGCAGATGCCACCGCGATCCCGTCAACAAGATCAAAGTTGTTGATCAGGTGCAGCATCATGTTCTCCGCAGATTCACTGTCGGGTTGTTTCTTAGCTGCGGCCACCAACGCCACCGCTCGTACGAAGCGTCCCGGAGGGGTCGGGTCACCTGGCAAACCGCGCATGCCGGACCCAATTCCCAGGGGTGCTAATTCAACGCCCTCGAGGTTGACCGAATCAGCGTGCGTGGCTTGCAATCCCACGTAGTTACGCAAGTTTGTCAGGTGCCAATCGAAATTCGGTGAGTTGGTTAAAACGCCGATTGGGTTGTCGAAGGTTTTCATCTCACCTTTATCCCACTCGACAACAATGCAGGCGCCTGTTGAGTCATGGATGGTGAAGTGGGCTGACAGCTTTACCGGAATTGGTGGTTGGTAATCCCAGACCGTCACCGCTGACAGGGCGGACTTGGCTTCAGCGACACTCGCGCAGGTGGTCAAAATATAGGCAATGAAATGCAAGGGAGCGAGCAACTCTGTTGCAGCCTTACCCTCAGTGGCAGTGAACTGGCAAAAACCAGGGTGGTAGAGCAACCCAGCGTAAACGCCCTTTTCATTCATTCCGTCCGTGTAGCTGAAATTCCCGCCGTCGATCTCTGAGGGGAACGCGTCTATACCGACGGTGCCGTATTTAGTAGTCCAGGTCAGCCCTTTGACGTTCCCTGGAGCGATGCTCGCGAGTTCGATTCCACGTGGAATAACGGATAACTGGGCATTCATGAGGGACGGGAATTCCATAGTCCGACCAACAACTACAGAATTGTCTTGGGCGTTAATTCGCAGGCTCGTACACATGAGTCAAGTGTATTCCCGCAAATCCGGTTTCATTAGCACTGGCATATTTAGTGAAAATGTGTTCCCATCAGGTGTGGCAAATTTGGGAACACCAATCGGACGGCGCGTAATCCTTGGCATGGTTGGGCTAGGTGCGGTGGGTATTGTTTTTGGTCGTCAACTCAATTCGGTTGTCAGCGACACCGTTGCAGCGACAATTCCAGGCCTCGGCGGAGTTATTCCCGCCGCTGGTGGTTTTCGCATTTACACCGTCACGAATGGCTACCCCGAAATGTCCGAAGCGGACTATCGACTAACAGTTGGTGGCGCTGTAAGCGCGCCCTTGAACTTGAGCTTTGCCGACCTTGGCTCACTCCCCCAAACTTCCATGACCAAAGACTTTCAGTGTGTGACAGGTTGGCGGGTTGACAACGTCCCGTGGTCGGGTGTTCTCATGAGTGATCTGCTTGCTGTTGCTGGCGCTTCACCCACCGCGACTGCCATGAGCATTGATTCATTTGACGGTGTGTATACCGAGTCACTCACCATGGAACAGGCCAACCGCCCCGATGTGTTAATTGCCACTTCGATGTACGGAAAGCCAGTCTCCCGCGAACATGGTGGGCCGGCACGACTCTTGGTCGCGCCAATGTACGGCTATAAATCACTGAAATGGCTGTCCAACATCAACGTGATCGACGAGGTAATTCCCGGCTATTGGGAGCAACGCGGTTACGACATTGACGCATGGGTTGGCCAGTCCAACGGTCGCTCTGACGAACCAGTCACGTGAAGCGCTTCACCCCGGTCGAGCGTTTCGCGCACCGCTCCATTGCATTTCTCATGCTGATCCTGATCGCCACCGCCTCAGCTCTCTACATTCCCGACATCAGTGTCTTGATCGGGAATCGTGGAATAGTGAAGACGATCCATTCGGTCAGCGGTTTCCTGCTTCCCATTCCGTTACTGATCGCTGTGTTTTTCCCGATCTTTAGAATCAATGCTCGTGAGCTCAATCGTTTCCACTCCCATGACTTCGCGTGGCTCAAACGCCAAGACAGTAGTGCCATAGAAATAGATGTAAGCAATCCTGATTCGGTTTACGGGAAATTCAACGCTGGACAAAAGCTCAATGCGTCTTTCAGTCTCGGTGCCATCTTGATCATGTTCGCAACCGGCATGGTCATGTTCTTCAGTTCGCTGTTCACAGACGACATTCGAACCGGCGCGACATTTGTGCACGACTGGCTCACACTCGCGATCGTGATAGCCCTTGCCGGACATATCTATATGGCG
>DKME01000118.1 GCA_002469525.1 Actinobacteria bacterium UBA7422 | reverse complement strand
GGTTACCACCGCGGACTTGATTCACTTCGTAAGAATGGTTGGAAGGGTTACGGTCCGGTTCCTTGGAGCCATGTTCCCAACCAAGGGTTCCTTCGGTGCCTGCAGAACCTCGGCCGCGCCGCTGCTGAAATCAACGAAACTGACGAACAGACTCGTATTTCGGAGTTCATTGTGGAGTGTGATCCAAGCCTTGGCTAAACCCGTTCTGATCGCAGGCGCAGGAATCTCTGGAGTTTCCTGCGCACTAACTCTGCGGGAAGCGGGTGTGCCCTTTCGAATCGTGAACAAGGGACACAAGATTGGTGGGCGCATGGCTTCGCGAGAAGTGCGTGACTCCGGAACTAAATTTGACGGCCGTGTTTTTGACACAGGGGCCTCCTATTTCACCATCAGTGATCCTGACTTCAAAGTGGTCTGCGCAGAGCTTGAGGTTGCGGGAATCGTGCAACCGTGGACGGACACTTTTCACTTTGCCCATTCTGGTGGAATCGCGGGAGTCAAGGCTGGCCCTATGCGGTACCGGGCCGAAGGCGGGATCCGCAGTGTCGTTGAGTATTTGGCTCGCGATCTTGACATTGCCGAAGGCGAAGTAACGCAGGTCCCAACCGATGAACGGCTTGCGTTATGCATGCCAGGCCCGCAAGCTGCGCGCATATTCCCTGCGGCAAGTGAATTAAGCGGTGCTGTTTGGGAACCGGTCATCTCGGTCTCACTGTTATTTGACCAGGTGTACTGGGCCGACTTCAACGGGATTTTTGTGAACGAAGACGTGCAGGTCACGTGGATCGCCAACGACGGAGCAAGGCGCGGGGACCACGCACCCGCACTCGTCGTTCACATGAGTCCGGTTTTGTCTGCCGGCCACCTGGCAAACCCTTCAGACGTTATCCCCATTGCGATTTCTGAAGTGAAGCGAATCATTGGTTTTGACGCGGATCCAATTTGGTCGCACGCCCATCGCTGGACGTTTGCCAAACCAATTGAAGGAACGACCAACAGTGAGCCTAGTTTCGTCCTCGGTGAAGTATCACTTGCGAGTGACGAGTTCAGTGACCGTCCACGAGTTGAGGCGGCCTGGCTGAGCGGGCGCAACCTGGGGAGGGCATTAGCTCAGGATCATCAGTCATAGTTGGACGGTGCTGACTATTGGGCGGGACTGACTAAGTGGGTTGCTCGATTCAGCGATAAACATCGCGTCGGTTGCCAATTTTCACGACTAAGACGATGAGGTGATGGTCTTCAATATTGACGATTACCCGGTAGTCATCCACACGATATTTCCACAGTTCGCCAAACCTCGAATCACGGAGTGGCTCTCCCAGATTACGAGGATTTTCAGTTTCGGCGACTCTGTGCTCTAGAAATATTAGAATGCGGCGTGCTACTGCAGCGTCAAGTTTGTCTAAATCGCGTTCAGCGGTTTTGTCGAACTCAACCTTCCACGCCATAGCGCTCCATGACGGTGGCTAATGGAATGGAAGGTGAAAGCCCTTGTTGGCGAGCAAGTAAGCGCTCCTCCGCGAGATACAGGTCCTCAAGATCATCGATGTGCTCTCGAATTGCCTCGATCATGTAGTAGGTCTTGCTCCGACCGGTCTTTCTTGCTAAATCATCTAAGCGCTCAGCCATGTCGTCGGGGAGTCGCAGTGAAACAGGGGACATTATTTCTCCTTTCGAACATTGCGATACAAATATTGCACGGAAGTCAGCTACTGACAAGACCCTTCCGCCAAGCGGAAAATGAACTGACCGATTTTTCATTCGGCTTTCTGAGCCAGGGGTATGGATGGATCTCAGCTAGTTCGGTGAACTTGTGAAAACTGGGCACCGGTGCGTGTGTAACGGCTACTGCATTTTCTCTGGCGAAGTTGTGGGGATCCCCCAGATACACCAGCAATTCATTGCGTTCGGCTAGGTCCTGAAGTGTTTCCAAATAAAAGTAGATGCGCTTCGCAGATAGTTGCAGTTTTGCTAATGCTGCTTCGTTGAAGACAAAAACCACCGGCAGTGTTGGGTTCGCGAGTAGGGCTGGATCGTCGTCACCGAGTGAGTCGATTGTTAGCAATACGAATTCTGGGTTTTTGTTTTTTAATACTTCTGTCGGGCCAGTTGGTGCATTCGATCCTGCTCCACTTTTCAGCAGTGACTCAAATGGTGCATTTTCCAGTTGCATTTCATCAGGGAAGTGTTCAATCGGGCAATTGTTTTTCAGCGGACAACGTGAACAGAGTTCTGGTGCTCGCTTCTGAACTTGCCAGCGAGCAAAGCCATAAGGCTTTCCGGTGCCGGCGCCAACGGTCCACTGCCAACCCAAGAGATTCGCGGCACGTGAACCGTCCAGCAGTTCGCGGTACATGCGTTCTTGGCCGTGCAACCAACCAACCTGATTGCGCACGGTCCACTGGGAGGCCAGCCACATGCGGGTCTGGTTCACCAGCCAGCCGTCACCCTCAAGTTCATCGAGAACAAAATCAACACATGCCATTTCTCTTGGCCAACCATCGCCCGGTGCGTCCCAAATCTGTTCAAACCGCAAATTGTCAAAGAGTCTGGTGCCAACGCGCGCGTACAGATGCCGGGCGTATTCCTGCCATAAGAGTTCATCTCGAAATTTGTCACGGTCAGCGAAGGGCGACTTGGCAACGTGGTTCCACAGTTGACTCAGGGTCAAAAGATTGTGACGAATATATGGAGAAAGCACGGTGGCTCCGCGCGCCGCGAGGGGCAATACTTCTGAGCGATTCTTCGCGTATCCGGTGATATCGAGATTGGCGAGTGCTTGATTCGCCGCAGTTTGACCACCGATGATGGAGCTTCGAGGGCCGCCAGAGTGAAGGCCGACGAAGTCGTTTGTGAGAATTTCCTTGACGTCATACGTCAAGTTGAGCGGCTTCACGGGGAAAGGTTTTCACAATTTGCAGTCACTTGCCTGCTGGAACCTGAACTCCGGTAGCCTTTCGCGGTGCCCGCAATAGTTCTGCTCGGCTCCCAATGGGGGGATGAAGGTAAAGGTAAAGCAACTGATCTCTTAGGAGATCGAGTTGATTACGTGGTTCGCTATCAAGGCGGCAACAACGCCGGCCATACGGTGGTCATCGGCGATAAAAAATTTGCACTTCATTTGCTTCCCAGCGGAATCTTGACCCCCGAAGTAATCCCGGTGATTGCTAATGGAGTTGTGATTGACCCAGGCGTTCTCTTGGCTGAAATCGCTGGTCTCAATGATCGCGGAGTTGACACATCCAAATTACTGATTAGTGCTAATGCGCATTTGATTACGAGCTATCACGTGACCTTGGACAAAGTCACCGAGCGGTTCTTGGGCAAAGCACAGATTGGAACTACAGGTCGCGGTATTGGTCCGACCTATAGTGACAAGATTTCACGCGTTGGCATTCGCGTACAAGACCTCTTCGATGAATCGATTTTGCGTCAAAAAGTTGAGAGCGCTTTGACCAGCAAGAATCAAGTCTTGGTGAAGGTTTTCAATCGCCGTGAAATTGACATAGATGCCGTGGTCGCAGATCTATTGCAATTCGCAGAGATCTTGCGTCCCATGGTGCGCGACACCTCTCTGATTCTTAATAACGCACTCGACGAAGGCAAGGTTGTGCTTCTTGAAGGCGGGCAGGGAACACTACTTGACGTAGATCACGGGACGTACCCATTTGTGACATCGAGTAATCCAACTTCTGGTGGTGCTTGCACGGGAAGTGGCATTGGGCCAACACGAATCGATCGAGTCGTTGGAATCCTTAAGGCTTACACAACACGTGTGGGTTCTGGTCCGTTTCCAACTGAACTCTTCGACGAAGACGGTGAGAAGTTGCGGACAATCGGTGGCGAGCGTGGTGTTACTACCGGCCGTGCTCGTCGTTGTGGTTGGTTTGACGTTCCCATTGCCCGCTACGCAACTCGGATCAACGGCTTGACCGATACGTTTCTTACCAAGCTCGACGTCTTGACCGGGTGGGATCAGATCCCAGTGTGTGTCGCGTACGACATTGACGGTGAGCGAAGTGAAGAAATCCCCATGACACAAACCGAGTTCCATCACGCAAAACCGATCTACGAAATGCTCCCAGGTTGGAGTGAAGATATTTCACAGGCCAAGACCCTCGCTGACCTTCCCAAGAATGCCCGGGACTACGTAGCATTCCTGGAAGAGAAGTCTGGAACCCGGATCAGTGCAATTGGAGTTGGCCAAGATCGCAATGCAACCATTGCGATCAACGACCTCATTGGTTCATGAGCGAAAAACTCATTGCAGAGTATGAACCGCAATTTGAGTTAAACGCACAAGGTGAACGAATTGGTCTACCGGTCCTTAGTGAACATGTGCCCGCTGTCCCCCGCGGTAACCTCGCAGGAAACTACGTACTGCTTGAACCACTAAATGCAGATCTGCACGCATTAGATCTGTGGGAAGCATTTTCGGGAGCCGATTGTCTTTGGACCTACATGCCGCATGGACCATTCGCATTAGAGGCTGAATATCGCGCTTGGGTTGAATCAAAGCAGGGTGACCACGACCCTTACTTCTACGCGATTATTGACCGGCAAACTGGCAAAGCTCTTGGTGTGGCGAGTTACTTGCGCATTGACCCAGCTTCTCGCAGCATTGAAGTTGGTTGGATCACCTTCTCACCGCAGTTACAGAAATCTCGACTGGCAACCGAAGCTATGTTTCTCATGATGCACAATGCATTCGCACTCGGTTACCGGCGATACGAATGGAAGTGCAATGTCCTCAACTCCGGGTCAATGAGTGCAGCCGAGCGACTCGGTATGACCTACGAAGGGACATTCCGACAGGCAACTGTCGTAAAAGGCAGAAATCGCGATTCGGCTTGGTTTGCAATCATGGACTCCGAGTGGCCTGAGATGCGAACTGCCTTTGAAGCGTGGCTTGTGCCAGAGAATTTTGACGACCAAGGGAATCAATTGGTTTCATTGGGTACTCTTCGAGAGTGATTGATCAATCAGACCTTGAAGACGAGAGCGGTGTAGATATCGCACTCATGCGGGAACTCTTGAAACTCACACCCGCGCAACGCGTTGAACGCATGGTTGATTTAGTCAACACAATGCAAGAAATACAAGCTCATGCGAAAGCTGCACGTAAGTGAGATTCGATCCATTGAGCATGTGTCGAATCTTGAATCAAACTGGAGTTGATTACGTAGTTTTGGGTGGTTTCGCCACCGCCGTCCTCGGTTCGTCCCTTCCCACAGAAGACATCGATGTGCTGCCAAGCCGGGATACTGAGAATCTTGAGAGACTGGCAATGGCGCTTAATCAAATGAATGCCCAGGTGCGGACCAGCGGCGATCCCGTTCCGGTTTCGATAGATGCAGGATTCCTGGAACAAATGCGTGTGATTCTTAACCTGGTAACAGACTTCGGCATGCTCGATCTGACTTTCACCCCAACAGGTCCCAAGCCGGACTATGAGTCATGGGATGAAAGTGCCAGCGACGAGGAAATAGCTGAAAGTCTGAGCATTCGTGTTGCTTCGTTGGGTGACATCATCGCGTCTAAAGAGGCTGCTGGCCGTGAAAAGGATCTGCGGGCTTTACCGTATCTAAGGTCCTTGATTAAGCTGCCGAAGGAATAGGGTCCCATTAGGCCGGGGCTTTGGCCACAAGATCGCGCGCTAGTTCTAGAGTTCTGCCATGACGAATATTGATCCAGCAGAAGGCGCTCGAGTTTATGATTTAGACCGTTCCTACGTCTTTCATTCCTGGAGTGCTCAGAAGGCACTTAAGCCAATGTGTATCGCGGGCGCGGAAGGTAGTTACTTCTGGGACTACGACGGTAATAGGTTCCTAGACTTCTCCTCTCAGCTGGTCAACGTCAATATTGGACACCAGCACCCCAAGGTGGTTGCAGCGATCCAAGAGCAGGCCGGCAAGCTGGCTACCGTTGCCCCACAACACGCCAACGACAAGCGTGGTGAGGCCGCGCAACGGATCGTTGAACTCGCTGGCGGGAAAGCCGACAAAATCTTTTTCACCAATGGTGGAGCCGACGCAATCGAGAACGCAATCCGCATGGCTCGGCTGCATACACACAAGCACAAGATTCTTTCCGCCTACCGTTCGTATCACGGCAACACGGGATCAGCGATTCAGGCAACGGGTGATCCCCGTCGTTGGCCAAATGAATACGCGGCCCAACAGGTTCACTTTTTCGGTCCGTACCTGTACCGCAGTGAATTCTGGTCAAGTACTCCTGAGCAGGAATCAGAGCGAGCGCTCACTCACCTCGAACATGTAATCCAGTTCGAAGGGCCGGGAACTATCGGTGCGGTTCTGCTTGAAACCGTGGTCGGCACGGCAGGAGTTTTGGTGCCACCACCCGGTTACCTTGAAGGCGTTCGGGCGCTCTGCGACAAATACGGAATCCTCATGATCCTCGACGAAACAATGTCGGGTTTTGGCCGAACCGGGAAGTGGTTCGCTTACCAAAACTGGAACGTTGAACCCGATCTGGTCGTTTTCGCCAAGGGATCAAACTCCGGCTACGTCCCCGTTGGTGGCGTGATTATTTCTGCCGAAGTTGCGGCTACCTTCGACGAAAAGGTATTCCCAGGTGGTCTCACCTACTCGGGTCACCCCCTTGCCGCGGCGTCGATTGTTGCTTCCATTGACGCGATGAAGGAAGAGAAGATCATCGAAAATGCTGCGGCTATTGGTGAGAATATTCTCGGGCCAGGTTTGCGAGCACTTGCGGAGAAGCACCCGGTGATCGGTGAAGTTCGCGGTCTTGGTGTTTTCTGGGCTCTTGACCTTGTAACAAATCGTGAAACCCGCGAGCCACTTGCGCCTTATGGTGGAACCTCGCAAGCCATGACCGATTTGACCACCGAATGCAAAAAGCGTGGTCTCATGCCATTTGCGAACTTCAACAGAATGCACGTTGTGCCACCCTGCGTTGTGACCGAAGAAGAGGCGCTCGCAGGCCTTGAAATCATTGATCAAGCGTTTACAGTAATTGACTCGTACTACCAAGGCTGATTCAACGTGAAGTGCTTGGTCGTTGGTTCAGGCGCGCGTGAACACGTGATCACGGGAGCGCTTTTGCGTGACCCTGAAGTGGAGTCCGTCGTTGTAGCACCTGGAAATGCTGGCATTGCCGAACTCGTGAAGTGCGTGCCCCTTGACGTAAGCGACCCAGTTGCAATCGGTGATCTAGCAACGCAACTTGACGTTGACCTTGTTGTGATTGGGCCAGAGATTCCACTCATGGCCGGTGCAGCCAATGCACTTGCTGACCGGGGGATTGCGTGTTTCGGACCGACCCGTGAAGCAGCACTCATTGAAGGCAGCAAAGCTTTTTGCAAAGAAGTCATGGCTGAAGCTGGAATCCCCACTGCCATGGCGCGAGTTTGCACGAATGCTGCGCAGGCACAAGACGCATTGGATACTTTTGGTGCTCCCTATGTTGTTAAAGACGATGGCCTAGCCGCGGGTAAAGGTGTCGTCGTTACTGCAGACCGCGGCGAGGCCCTCGCTCATGCGGAGACCTGTTTCGAAGTCGGTGGGACCGTGGTCATCGAAGAATTCTTAGACGGCCCTGAAGTGTCACTTTTTGGAATCTCCGACGGCACGACCGTGGTTGCATTACAACCGGCGCAAGACTTCAAGAGAGTTGGCGACAACGACGAAGGTCCAAACACGGGCGGCATGGGTGCCTACTCACCGTTGCCGTGGCTGGACGAGGGTGTCGTCTCCGAAGTCACCAAGCGGGTGCTTCAACCAATGGCCGACGCAATGAAAAATCGCGGTACCCCTTTTGTCGGAGTTCTCTATGCAGGTCTGGCCATGACAACTCGGGGGATTCGAGTGATTGAATTTAATGCCCGCTTTGGTGACCCTGAGACGCAAGTTGTTCTGTCTCGTTTGCTTACTCCTCTAGGACAGTTTCTCTATTCAGCTGCAACCGAGCAACTTGCAGATTTTGCCCAACTTCGTTGGGAGCAGGGGTTCGCGGTGAACGTCGTAATTGCCGCTGAAGGGTATCCCGTTAAACCGGTTCTCGGGGTGCCGATCTTAGGTCTAGAAATGCTTGAGGCAGACCCTGATCTTTCCGTGTTCCATGCGGGAACCACCATGAATGAAGGGAAACTCGTGACTTTCGGGGGCAGGGTGCTTTCGGTGACCGCCCACGCTCCTACTCTGGCTTTGGCTCGGGAGCGCGCCTACGAAGGCGTCGCCGAGATTGAGGTTTCAGGGAGCCACTTTCGTCGGGATATTGCCTTAAGTGCTTGCTCAACCGAGGCGTGAACTGCTCGCGTGAAAGACTAGGAGTGTGGCGGGCCAAGTGAACTCAATCGACAACGTTCTTGCTTCGCGTTACGCATCGGTCTCCATGCAGGAACTGTGGGCTCCGGCGGCAAAGATTCGACTCGAGCGCCAGCTTTGGATCGCTGTGATGCGCGCCCAGCAGGAACTTGGGATTGCAATTCCGGTGGGAGTGCCGGAGAAGTATGAAGCGGTAATTGACACGGTGAATCTTGAGTCAATTGCGGAGCGGGAGCGAGTAACCAAACACGACGTGAAGGCTCGAATTGAGGAGTTCAACGACCTTGCGGGCGCTGAGTACATTCATCTGGGCATGACTTCGCGCGACTTGACTGAAAATGTTGAGCAACTTCAAATACGCCTTAGCCTGATCTTGATCAGGGACAAATCAGTTGCGGCGCTTGACCGCTTAAGTGGTCTTGCGATCGCTTACTCGGAACTTGCCATGGCGGGACGCTCGCACAATGTCGCGGCTCAAATCACCACACTTGGTAAACGAATGGCAACTTTCGCAGAGGAACTGCTATTCGCAGTTGACAGACTTGAAGAACTTATTGCGGCTTACCCATTGCGTGGAATAAAGGGTCCGGTGGGAACGGCACAAGACATGTTGACGCTGCTTGACGGAAATGAAGAAGCATTGGCCGACTTAGAAAAAAGAGTTGCTGCCCATTTGGGTTTTGACAACCTTTTCACAAGCGTCGGCCAGATTTATCCGCGTTCACTTGACTTTGAAGTCACCGCACTTTTGGTCCAGCTCGCATCGGGTCCCTCTAATTTTGCAACAACCGTTCGACTTATGGCAGGTCAAGAATTGGCTACCGAAGGCTTTCTGCCAGGGCAAGTTGGTTCTTCAGCCATGCCGCACAAAATGAATGCAAGGTCGTGCGAACGTATTAATGGTTTCCATGTGATTCTCCGTGGTTACATGAATATGTGCGCTGACCTTTCTGGTCAACAGTGGAATGAAGGCGACGTTGCGTGTTCGGTGGTGCGTCGGGTTGCCCTCCCTGATTCATTTTTTGCTATCGATGGCCTGATGGAAACATTCCTCACGGTGCTAGGTGCATTCGGGGCTTTCCCCGCAATGATTGACCGAGAGTTGGAACGCTTCCTTCCCTTCTTGGCCACCACAAAGATCCTTATGGCAGCGGTTCAGTCAGGGGTCGGGCGCGAGAGAGCACATGAAGTAATCAAGGAACATGCAGTGGCGACTGCACTTGCAATGCGTGAAACACCGGACTCGAACAATGACCTGTTGGAAAAACTCGCGGCGGACCCGCGCCTTGCCTTCACCCTTGAACAGTTGAACTCAATACTTGCGCAACCGATTGAATTTACCGGAGCTGCCCAACACCAAGTTCGCGAATTGGCTGACCGGGTTGAAATCCTCACCGCGCGTTATCCGGATGCTGCGGCCTACACACCAGGCGGCATTCTGTGACCCAAGATTCTGTGACCGGAGAACTTTCTCACAACTACGACCTCCCCGAAGAGTACGAACACATCTATTCCGGCAAGGTGCGGGATATTTTCCGCACACCGCAAGATCGACTCCTCATGGTCACCAGCGATCGCATCTCGGCCTACGACTGGGTGCTGCCAACCGAGATCCCCGACAAGGGGCGGATTTTGAACTCAATCTCCCAATGGTGGTTCGGTCAACTACAGGGGTTGGTGTTTAACCACACAACCACCTCTAAGGTGCCAAAGTCGGTCGCGGGTCGTGCAGTCGTGTGCGTGCCTTTGGACATGTTCCCGGTTGAGTGTGTTGTCCGGGGCTATCTTGCAGGTAGCGGCTACTCCGACTACTTGTCAACCCGAAAGATCAGTGGGAATGGTCTACCTCCAGGC
>DKME01000080.1 GCA_002469525.1 Actinobacteria bacterium UBA7422 | reverse complement strand
AGGTCACCGTTGACATAAGCCCGGGCAAGACCAAGTTGGCTGGGTGCCGCGGCCAGGTACTCAACCGCGCGTGGGGTTGTGACCTCCAACATCGCGTCGCCGTCTTGCGGGCCAAATGTGGAGCCGTCGTAGGCGCGGAAACCGACATTGCGATCGGTCCCGGCGACCAAAGTAAATGCGTCGGCCAATTTCACTGTTCTTGCACCACCTTCTCGAATAAACCGAGGAAGCGACCATTGGGGTCGTACTTCTTCTTCACTACTTCGTATTCGTCGCCGCCGTAAATCTCCCAGAATTCTTTCTTGTCATAGAACGCGGTCGAGTATAGAGACTTGCGCCCATGCATCGCAGTGACTTCCTTTTCAATCTGACGATTTTTTATGCCATCTTCGGGTTTCTCGCCTTGGGTCAGTGGGGCGGTGGACCAGAAACCCACATTGACATATAACTCATTGGGGTCAAATTCGTAGAGAGGCCAGCGGGCGTCTGGGGCGCGTTGTTTCAGGGGGCACAACCAGATCGGTTCAATACCAATTTCGGAGTGAAAAAAGTCCAGGAATGCGGGCAGTTGGTCCACGGGGATTTCAATGTCTTGCACAACTGACTCACGTGGTGGTTGCCCTTTCAAGGCAGTGAGTTTTTCAGCAATCTGATATTTTCGGTTGAGTGAAATCAGTTTCCAGTACACATTGCTGCGGAGTTTGGTCTTGGGCCAGAGGGCTCGGATAGTTGGCTTTTGAGCGCCGAAGGCACGTGAGCACCAAAACCAGTCCGTGTCCCATCGCCACAAATAATCGTGGATTGTCAGGTAGTCCGATTTGAGGGTTTGAATGGACCGGTAGTAGATCGCCATGCCGGTGTAATCGCTTGGAACCGCCCCAGTGGGTAGCTCCCCGACCATGGTGCCAACGGTGAGGTACTGCTCTGTTGGGGAAAACACTGTTCCGTCGAGGAAATCAATTGGTGCTTCATTAAGAATTTTAGATTCAACCAAATCTTTCATCAGCGTGGTGAGTTCTTGGGCAGAGTCACAGTGAATATGGGTGAGTTTCACAAATGGCTTAGTCGGCTCCAGTTCAATTTTCAGTCGCAGGGCGTAACCAAGTGACCCGTATGAATTGGGAAATGCAAAGAAAAGGCTTCGGTTGGGGTCGTCTTTGTCGGCTGTGACGGTGAGCACCTCGCCCGTTCCGGTCAAAATATCCATCTCAATTACGGACTCGTGCGGGGTACCGTTGCGAAAGCTCGCACTTTCAATTCCCAGTCCGGTTACGGCGCCACCGAGCGTGATTGTGCGCAATTGGGGGACGCAGAGGGGCATGAGGCCGTAGGGGAGAGTGGCAGCAACTAGATCTTCGTAGGTTGTCATTCCCCCAATTTCGGCCGTACGGGTAACTGGGTCCACGTGGAAAACCTTGGCAAAATCGCTGACATCGAGACCGGGGGTCAAGTGTTCTGCGCGATCGCGGAATAGGTTACTGGTCTTTTTTGCGATTCGAATGGGGGTGGTTGCTGGGGTATTTCGCAGTTGGGAGGAAACAGTGCTCAGGGCTGCCTGGTATCCCGGTTGCCACAGTTTTGAGGGTTTCATTGCCAAACTCACCCGACGAATCTAGCGGATTGCGCTCGGGTGCGGGGAATCGCTAAGGAATAAGTGACAATAGTCCTGTGAAACGAAACTCATTGATCGCAATGATCGCGGGAGCGGTTGCATTCCTGCTGACCCTGGGCATTGGAGGGGCGGTTGGTACCGACTGGTTGGCGCGTAATGTCGAGATGGATCGTCTGGTTACCGCGATTGAAGCTTCAGAGGCGGCAATGGGAGGCGTACAGGATCAAGTTCGCAGTGTGTTTGACCAGCTTGAGGGTGAGGATCTCACGGGTGCCCCGACCAATGAGCAAACCGCTGATGCTGTTGCAGAACTTGCCGGGATTGCTGTCGAAGGTTTCGATTCAATCAGTGAAGCTGGCCGTGTGATCGACGCGGTCAACGTGTTGCCGTGGCACACAAGGATTACAGACGCCAAGGAAGCGTACCTTTTGCATAACTACGCGTGGCAGGCTTACATGCAGTCAGCGATTGAAGACCCGGTTGCTTTCACCGTTAATCAACCGTTGGTGAATCAAAGTTTTGAAGACTCAAGAGTGCCGTTGGAAGACGCCGTTCCTGAACCCGATCTTTTCGATCTAGAAACCCGCGTTGAGAACATCTTTATTGAGGGGACTCCGGAGTCAACTGGTGAGATTATTTAATTCAGGAGTTTTTGGTAGCTCGCCTGTCGTTTGTTTTTTGGACAGTGCGCTTGGCCACCAGATTTTTTTACCGATGTCATAAGCCAAAGCCGGCACCAAAGTGGTGCGCACAATAAATGCGTCAATGAGAACACCGAGCGCGACCGCGAATCCAACCTGACGCAGTGACACCAGTGGCAGAACTGCGAGGACGAGGAAGGTCGCTGCTAGCACAATTCCGGCACTAGTGATAACCCCGCCGGTGACGGTGAGGCCTTTGAGAATCCCCTGGCGGGTGCCAAGTAGCAAGGTTTCTTCCCGCACTCGGGTCATGAGGAAAATGTTGTAGTCAACACCCAATGCGACAAGGAATACGAACGCGAACAGCGGGAACGAGGGGTCTGCTCCAGGGAAGTCGAAAATGTAGTTGAATGCAATCGCGCAGGCGCCCAGGGTTGCGAAGTAGGAGAGCAGGACGGTCCCAATCAAAATAAGTGGCGCGTTGAACGCTCTGAGCAAAATAATCAGGATTATTAGGATCACAACTAGCACGGTAGGAATAATTACATTGCGATCTCGAAGATTTGCTTCGTTGATATCAAATGCGACAGCGGTTGGACCACCAACCCGTGCTTGCGCATCTGGCAGCGACTCAAAGCTGGTGCGCAGCTCCCCGATCACGGTTTCGGCCTCAGAGGAATCAGAGGGTGCTTGTAGGGTGACTGAGAAAAGTACGCGGCCGTCAACAACGGGTGACTCACCCGTGCGCGGGTTTATGTAAGGAATAGCGTCGGCCACGCCCGGTGTTGCGGCGATCACTGAGAGAACTTCTTCGCTGCTGCCTTGATCTGCCGTGACGATCGTTTCACTGCCAAGCCCACCCGGGAAGTGGTCGGTCAGCACGTTTTGTCCAATAACGGAGTCGACTTCTTCAGGGTTAGTGAACGAGTCGGAGGTGGAGACGCCACCGGCATTCAAGGTGGTGCTGAAACCTGCGAAGAGCAAGAGGATTAGAGCAGTTGACACCCACGTGGCGCGAGGCCGGCGGCCAACGAGTCCGGAGAGTTTGGACCACACTCCGGAGAGCTTGCTGTCGGGCTCACCGAGCTTGGGAACTCTCGGCCAGAAAGCCCAACGGCCAGCGGGGAAGCGCTCCCGATTGAACGGGCCACCGGAGGCTGAGAACACTCGCATCAGGCCAAAAACAATCCACATGATCAGCGTTACCAAGGCCGCAATGCCTCCCACTGTGGCAAATGGGCCAAATGCGATATCGGTGAATAGGCCAAGAAGAAAACCAATGACGGCAGGAACCAGGAAAGCCAAAATCGGGAGGGTGAAGCTGGGGAAGGTGAGCAGGGCCGGCAG
>DKME01000108.1 GCA_002469525.1 Actinobacteria bacterium UBA7422 | reverse complement strand
GGGAGCCTTTGAGGAGCGCATTGCGTGGAGAGACCATTTCGCGCAAAAACTTGAAGATGCACCTCGCATTGAGCACAGCTCACTACACCCCGCTTTTGACAACCTTCGCCCGACCACGGCCAACCCGGAAGCACTCGAGGCGCTCACTCAAGGCCAGACGGGTTACCCCATGGTTGACGCGGTAGTTCGCTCACTGGCCGCCACCGGTTGGACCACCTTTCGCATGAGGTCCATGGTCACCTCTTTTGCTTCCTATGACCTGTGGCTTCCGTGGCAGGAGACCGGTCGAGTGCTTGCTCGCTGGTTTACCGACTACGACCCTGGGATTCACTGGCCCCAGATTCAGATGCAGTCGGGAATCACGGGCATGAACACGCTGCGCATCTATGACCCGGTCAAGCAGCAGCTTGACCACGACCCAACCGGTGAATTCGTCCGCCGCTGGGTGCCCGAGTTGAAGGACGTACCGGACTCCTTGCTGGCAACACCCCAGTTGGTGCCAGCTGAGGAACGGCACGACTACCCGGATCCAATCGTTGACCATCTCGCCGCGGTCTCCCAAGCCAAGCGACGTATTGCAGCCGTGAGAACACAAATCCACGGTGACGGAACAACCAAAGCACTCCTTGAGCGACACGGTTCACGGCGTCCACCACCACAACGACGACGACGAAGAAGCTGACGTGATCATTCGACGCATTGATTCAACTGAAGCAACCGTTGTGGGCGAGCTGCTCGTTAATGCCTACGTCGTTGGCGGTCACCTGTCTGCAGAATCTCCTTACACTCGCGAACTGGGTGACGTCGGTTCGCGAATGGAATACACGTGGGTGGCCGAAGTTGATGGCGAGATTGTTGGCACCATTTGTTTGTGTCCACCGGATGGAGTGAGTCCGGCGGCGCTTTGCCGTGGGAACGCGAATGAGTACGAGTTTCGCTTCCTTGCCATCTCACCTGATGCTTGGGGAGGTGGGGTGGGTCAAGCGCTTGTGGCCGAGTGCGAGGCACAAGCGGTAACAAGTGGAGCTGAGCGAATGGTGATCAGCGTGGTTGATCTAAACGTACGAGGGCTAAATTTCTACGCCTTGCAGGGCTACTCCCGCATGCCAGAACGGGACTGGTCTCCGGTGGTCGCACCCAACCCCAATTCCGAGCGCCCTGCAGATTCAGCTCCCATAACCATTCTCGCGCTGACCAAGAGACTCTCCGTGCTTCACGCCACCTGACCCAAAGAAATTAGAAAGCTTCAGCGACAACCCACGTGGCTCCCGCTAAATTCGAGCACTTCACCATACGGTTACTGGGTGATCCGCGGAGTAAGTACCAACACTGTTGAAGTCGCCCATGCACCACTGTCAGGTTTTGAGGGAATTACTACTGGAGCAGTAGCTCTTGACGCTGAAGGAGACATGGAAGTTGGTGTGTGGGAACACTCCGTTGGAATATCAACCGACACCGAAGTTGAGGAAGTCTTCGTGGTGCTCGCAGGTTCGGGAAAGGTCACCTGTGATCGTGGCGGGGAAATCATTCTTGAACCTGGTGTTGTGGGCTTCCTTCCCGGCGGCGCTAAGACCCAATGGGAGATCACAGAGCCTTTGCGTAAGGTCTGGATTACTCTCACCTAGGCATTGCACGACCCACGTTGAGGGTTCACGCAGGAAATCGTGGGGGAATTCACAACACCATCAAGAATTACGTGAGGGTTGTTTTGGGTGGATTGAATTCCTATTTCGCACTAATTACAGGCTTGCGGTCGGCGAAGTTGGTTGGCGCAATGCGATGGGGAGAACTTGACGGCTCTTCAGCACTGTTTCTGGAGGCTCAATGACTAAAACCCAGCACCGTGCGATTTTTCGAAGGGAGATTTGCCCCGAGTAACGCTGGCCTCTTTGCTGCATGAAGTGATGATTCACCGAGACTTCTTGGTGTGACATTAATACCGGCACGATCGTAATGTTCAAGTGCATCGACAGGTGAACCGCGTGTCCAATTCTGGGGCGGAAATTCGCGATCGGCGGCGGTCCTAGATGAGCTCGGACGTGAGTTAGTCACCTCGGTGCAGGGGATGAAGGACTCCATGCGAGCGAGCCATCACAGCCTTGGTTTGGCACAAAGTGATCGACAGCGCTTGCTCGTTGCGAGTTAGTGTCTAGTTTGGTGAGTTGTCAGTCGCGGGTGCCATACTTCTTGACAAAGGGCTGATAGAGATTTAGCTGACGAAATGTTGAGGAGAAGTTATGTCGTGGGTTGATTCGGGTTTTATTGCTTTCGATACTGAAACTACGGGTGTTGACGTTGGGGTAGACCGAATTGTGAGCGCTGCTGCTATCGAGTTTCGTGGAGGCCTCGAGGTTTCCGCTCAGGAATGGTTAATCAAAGTTGATGTTGAGATTCCAGCGGGTGCAAGTGCGGTACATGGAATAACGAACGAGGTGAGCCAGTCCCAAGGACTCGACCAAGGCGAAGCTTTGGCTTCGATTCATGAATTCCTGGTGTCACGGAATTTACCCGTGGTGTGTTTTAACTCGCAGTTCGACCGGTCGATTCTTGATTCAAATCTCGAACGGGTCGGACTTGAACCGCTGTCGGGTATTTTTGACATTTGCCCTTACGTGATTGACAAGCAAATGGACAAGTTCGTTAAAGGTAAGGCTCAACGTCGACTGCAGCCGACCGTTGCCCGGTACGGACTTGAACTCAATGAAGCTGACTGGCACGGGGCACTCGCTGACTCTCGAATCACCGGCCAGTTACTTCTTGCGCAGCAGGCGCGCTACCCACACCTGTTTACTGACCAGCCTGATGAATTAGCGGAGTCCATTTCACTCTGGCGGGAGGAACAGGATGCTTCGTTTAAAGCCTGGCTTTCAAAGAAGCCACCTTTGCCATCGTAAATAAAAAATTTTCGTTGCAGCGTTAGTTGGCTGACTTGCGCAAGTACTTTTCCATGCGGCCCAAGGCTTGATTGAAAGCTGTGCGTGCCGCGGCCGCCACAGGTCGTGCGAGGAATTGCGGGAGTACTGGCACCTGAACGTCTTCGACCCAGTAAACGGTGCAGGAGTTTTCATTTATTTCGGTAACTGTGAGGTCCACGACACCTGTGAGAACCGGACCTACTTTGGTGATTTGAGAGGTGCGGGCTTCTCGGTCGAGTGTGTCAACGCGCATTCGGTCGGGGAGCGCGAGTGGGCCGAGTCCGCTGGTTGCAATGAACTCGGTACCGGGTCCGCCGTCACCGTTGAGAACTTCTACCTTGGTCAGGGGAACCCAGTCGGCATGACCGCGCCAGTCCGCTAAGGCCTCAAACACCGTGTCCGCGCTGAACGCGATCGTTTTCGAGACCTTGAAAATTACATTCGCTGCCATGGCTCAACTATCTCGCGTTTAGGTGTTTGCGCAACGACAGGCATTAGCATTGAGTTATGGATCCAGCGGTAGAGGTAAGTGGACCATGGAGTTTTGATCAGACCATTACCTTTCTGCGCGAAATCACGATTCCGATTCGGGTGGCATCTGTTGGTGGGCTCGGCCCGATCGTGCAGAGCCTTTGGTTTGATTTTGATGAAGGAGCCCTGTGGTGCGCGACCCAAGCGAACTCGGTGTTGGTCAAGCGATTGAGCGCAAATAATCAGATCGGCTTTGAGGTTTCCGGTGACACTGCTCCATATAAAGGAGTTCGCGGCACTGGTGTGGCGAGTATTCACCCTGAATTGGCCGAAACTGTCTTACATAGGCTGATTCACAAATACCAAGGAAATGCAGAATCCGATCTCAGTCGCTGGTTACTGAGTCGACTTGACCGAGAGGTTGCGATCAAAATAACCGCTCTCAAAGTTGCCACCTGGGATTTCTCCGGTCGAATGACTGCTGGCAAGTCCTCAGAGTGAACTCTTAAGAGTTATCTTCCTTCTCGGAACGGTCGGGAACGCTTGTGACTCCGTCAGCTACTCCCTTAACTGTCCCTGCCAGCCCGTGGCCAACTACGTCGATTGTGTCCTCGGCGCCGTGCAGTGCGTGTTTGCCGAGAGACTTGAATTCGTCTTTGGTGGATTCGTCCATGGGAGCTCCTTCGGTCGGATTAGGCAAAGCATACTTTCAAACCAGAATTACATCTTGATGCGTTGATGTTAAGCTAAGGGAATGCGAACCACACTTGAAATCGACGACCACGTCTTGGCGGTAGCCCGTGAGATGGGGTCCGCGCTTGAAATTTCCCTTGGGGCGGCGGTGTCTGAACTGGCTCGGCGGGGCATTGGCCGAGGGGAAGAGACCACTTTTGGAACCAGCGGGATCCCTGTTTTCACGGTCAGTGAAGGGTCCGCGCCGATCACAAACGACATGATTTCGAAGGCACTTGGTGAACTGTGAAGTATTTGCTCGACGTCAATGTCCTCATGGCACTGACCTGGCCCACCCATGTGGGGCATGCAAAGGCGACAACGTGGTTTCTGGATTCCGGGATTTCGGGGTGGGCCACGAGCCCGGGAACCGAATCGGGTTTTATCAGGCTTTCTAGTAATCCAGTTGTGGTAACGGAAGTTGTCACGCCAAACAACTGCGCGGGCGTGCTTGAGTCCTTGAAAAATATTGGTGATCACAACTTTGTGACCGACGTTGTGGGACTAGGGCGCGAATTGGCAAAGTCTGAGGTTTTGCTCACCGGTTATAGGCAAGTGAGCGACGCCCATCTCGCGCTAGTGGCACAAGCGAACGACTGCATTTTCGCGACCCTTGATTCGGGTGCTTCACAGCTTGCCCAAAGGTTTGGGACACAGTCGCTTTTGATTGAAACTTGGTAAGTCGAAGGCGCTCACCCAGACTTCCCCACTACCGCTCTGTTTTCCTTACTACGGGGGGATTTGGGGGTTGCTGCGAGGTACGGGTAGCATCTGGGGTTGCTGTGAGTGTTACAGCCTGAGGTCCTTGGAAGGTCCCCAGTACGGCCCGCTAACCGGTGGGTGCAGAAACCGAGTCCCTACGAGAAAGCAAGGTGGCGCCCCATGCGCACATATAGTCCCAAAGCCGGCGAGATCACTCGCACATGGCACGTAGTTGATGCCACCGACGTTGTACTCGGTCGGCTCGCAAGTCAGATCGCGATTCTTCTTCGCGGTAAGCACAAGCCAACTTTCGC
>DKME01000009.1 GCA_002469525.1 Actinobacteria bacterium UBA7422 | reverse complement strand
GCGGTAGTTGCAGTCCTTGTTTTGGTGTACCTGTTTATCCCGATTGCGGTCGTGGCTGTTCTCAGTTTCAATAAACCAGAAGGAAAATACAACACAAGTTGGAATCAGTTCTCACTCGATGGCTGGACCAATATCTGTGGTGTTCCTGGGGTGTGTGACTCATTCATGATCAGCGTCCGAATCGGTCTTATTTCAACATTTTTTGCAACCATTTTGGGCACCATGATCGCTTTTGCTTTGGTTCGGTATCGTTTTAGGGGACGTTCAACAACGAACCTGCTCATTTTCCTCCCCATGACGACCCCTGAAGTGGTCATGGGTGCCAGCCTTCTGGCACTGTTCTTAAACCTGCGCTTCCCTTTGGGGGAGCTCACAATCATGATCGCGCACATTATGTTCATTATTTCGTTCGTCGTTGTAACGGTGAAAGCTCGTCTACAAGGGATGGATCCGCGACTGGAAGAAGCTGCACGTGACCTGTATGCCGGCCCTCGTGCGGCATTCCGTTATGTGACTTTGCCCCTGGTGGCCCCTGGGATCGCGGGCGCGGCGCTGCTTGGCTTTTCTTTGTCATTCGACGACTTCATCATCAGCTTCTTTAACGCCGGAACGGTCGTGACCTTTCCAATATATATTTGGGGTGCCGCGCAGCGGGGAATCCCGGTTCAAGTGAATGCGCTTGCCACACTTGTTTTTGTTGTTGCACTGTTGATCGTCCTGATCACACAATTTGTGGGAAGCAGAAGACGCAAGGCACTCGAAAATGAAATCTCGCAGAACCCCGCAAATATTGACTCACTTCTCCCGAGGAGTTAATCTAAAACCGCCGGCGTGAATTACCCGGTGCGAGTTAGTTGAACGTGAAGGGATTGGTGGGAAAGTCAGGCGCTCGGTCTGGCTTGTTACGTTAACTTCAACGTAAGGAACCCACATGTTTACAAGCGAACCCTCAAAAAAAGGGTACGAAAAAACAGCAAGCCTCACTCTGGAAAGTTATTGGCTTGATAATCCTGATCGTCCCGAAGCACAGCCACCCTTGACCTCGAACGTGTCGGCAGACCTCATAGTCGTCGGTGCGGGCTTTACCGGTTTGTGGACAGCACTTGAAGCGGCCCTTGAGCACCCAAATTGGCGGATCGTTGTCTTGGAGTCCGAACGCATAGCCTGCGGTGCTACCGGGCGAAACGGTGGCTTTGTAGCTGCATCTTTGACCCACGGCTTTAGTAATGGGCTTTCAAGGTGGCCAAAAGAGATGCCGGAACTTTTGCGTTTGGGATCCAAGAATCTAGCGGAAATTGGAGATCGCATATCCCAATTTGGGATCGAGTGCGATTGGCTGGTGAGTGGTGAAATCGACGTGGCAACACAGGAGTATCAAGCTATTGAATTAGCAGAAGTTCACGCGGAGATGCTTGAGCTGGGTGTTCACTGCGAGTACTTGACCGCTGAGCAAATTCGGTCGCGAATTAATTCACCGATCTATCTGGGAGCATTACTGGACCCCGACGTTGCAGTGGCAGACCCCGCCAGACTGGCATGGGGACTGGCAAAGGAGTTGGATCGATTTGGTGTCACTATCTGCGAAAACTCACAAGTCACGGGGCTTGAAGACCTCGGTACCAATGTGCGGGTACATGTCGGAGCGCATAGTGCCACCGGACCACGGGTTGTTCTGGCAACTAACGCCTATCCGCCGCTGTTGAAAAGGCTCAAACATTTAATCGTTCCCGTGTATGACTACGTATTGGTGACCGAACCGCTCACTACAGCCGAGCGTGAATCAATTGGCTGGCTCGACCGGGAAGGGGTTGGGGATGCCGGCAACCAGTTCCACTATTACCGAGTGACGCAAGACGGTCGGATACTTTTTGGCGGCTACGACGCGATCTACCGTGGAAAGGACGGGGTCAAGCCTGAGTTTGACAGTGACACCGAATCCTTCGCAAGGCTGGCCGACCATTTCGTCCAAACCTTCCCACAGTTAGATCAGGTGAATTTCACGCACGGATGGGGCGGTGCGATTGATACGTGCTCCCGGTTTAGTGCCTTCTGGGGAAAGGCACATAAAGGTAAAACGGTGTACGTCGCTGGATTTACCGGCCTAGGTGTTGGGGCATCACGATTTGCTGCCCTGACATCCCTTGACCTCGTGGAGAACCGCGATACCGAGCGAACTCGGCTTCACATGGTGAAGTCAAAACCCTTGCCATTTCCGCCGGAACCTTTTCGCAGTTGGGTAATCACGTGGACAACAAAGTCGTTACAAAAGGCAGACCGAGAGAATGGGAAGCGGAACCTATGGCTGCGTGTACTTGATTCGCTCGGCCTCGGTTTTGATTCTTGAGTTTTCCTCCTTGAGTTTCGCTTCCTGAAGTTGCGATCATTGCGAGTAGGGTTGTGGCATGGCGAGATACGGAAGTCAGTTTGGGCCAAATTACACGTTTTTGGGTGTCCCTGAATGCGATCTCGGCGAACCGTCGACATTTGAGAACGCCGACATTGTGATTGTGGGAGCTCCGTTTGACGGTGGGACGTCATACCGCGCGGGTGCGCGCTTTGGCCCGCAAGCGCTCCGAGCGGCTTGCTATTTGGAGCACGACGGAAGTCGTCCCTCTTTGGCCATGCGTGTCGACGGTCTCAAGGACCTCAGCGTTGTCGACGCCGGTGACGTTGAGCTTTACAGTGGGGATGCTGCAAGATCGTGCGCTGACCTAGAGGTCGAAATTGAAAAGATTGCGCAATCCGGTGCCATTCCGATTGTCCTTGGTGGAGATCACACGATCACCTGGCCTGATGCAACAGGCGTAGCCCGTGCCCACGGATGGGGAAAAATAGCAGTGATTCATTTTGATGCTCACGCGGACACGGGTGACATCACTTTCGGATCACTCATTGGTCATGGGCAACCAATGCGCAGGCTCATTGAGTCGGGTGCAATTCGTGGGGACAGGTTCCTGCAAATTGGACTTCGAGGGTATTGGCCAGAACCCGAGACCTTGGGATGGATGGCAGAGCAAGGCATGCGTTCCTACGAGATGACGGAAATTGTCACGCGTGGTTTAGCAGACTGCTTGACCGAAGCATTCGAGATCGCTTTAAGTGAATGTGACGGAATTTTTCTTAGCGTTGATATCGACGTGTGTGACCCGGGCCATGCCCCAGGAACTGGGACTCCCGAACCCGGCGGTTTAAGTGCGCGTGAACTCCTCGACGCTGTTCGAAGGATTTGCTATGAACTGCCGGTAGTGGGAATGGACATTGTCGAAGTTTCTCCGCCATTTGACCACGCAGATATCACTGCACTTCTGGGAAATCGTGTTGTCCTAGAAGCATTGAGCGCTATTGCTAGGCGCAGAAAAGATCACAAGTATGGAACAACGTGGGATCCGAGTCAGCCGCTTCTCGATGGAAGAATTCCGGGGGAGTGAAACGTCTCTGTAAAGGCTAGGCGGTTGCTTCAAAAGCTGCTTCAAGGATTCCGAGCGCCTCTTCCAAAAGTGCTACCGGCATGGTCAGCGGTGGCAGGAATCTGAAGACGTTTCCGTACGTACCAGCGGTGAGAGTGACAACGCCATGCTGGTGGCAGTACTTATTGAGTGCAGCGGTACGTGCAGCATCGGGTTCCATGGTGCCGGGTTTGACTAATTCAATTGCAATCATGGCGCCTCGCCCGCGAATGTCTCCTATAGTCGGATGATTAATTTGCATGTCGGCTAGGCGTGGCAACATGATTGCCTCGATATCTTTGGCGATCTGACGGGCGTTATTTTCTTTCATCCAAGCGATTGAGCCAAGTGCGGCCGCGCAGGCAACAGGGTTTCCTCCGTAGGTGCCACCAAGCCCACCGGCGTGCACTGAATCCATGATTTCGGCTCGACCGGTGACCGCCGCGAGAGGCATCCCGCCGGCAATACCTTTTGCCGTGGTGATTAAATCCGGCACGACACCTTCAAATTCGCTGGCAAACCAATCACCGGTCCGCGCGAATCCGGATTGGATTTCGTCTGCGACGAAAACAATCCCGTTAGCCTGTGCGAAATCTGCGACAGCTTTGAAGTAACCGGGGGCGGGCACAATGAAACCGCCCTCACCCAAAATAGGTTCAACAACGATTGCCGCAATGTTTTCGGCGCCGACTTCCTTTTCCATGCGTGAGATCGCCCAATCAGCAACTTCTGTGCCGGTGTGGGGGCCGTCGTGGAAAGGGTAGGAAACCGGAACTCTGTAAATCTCAGGTGCGAAAGGTCCAAAGGAATGCTTGTAGGGCATATTTTTTGCGGTCATCCCCATGGTGAGGTTTGTCCGACCATGGTAGCCATGTTCAACAACTACGACTGCTTGACGGCCTGTAAAAGCGCGAGCGATCTTGACAGCGTTTTCAACGGCTTCGGCACCCGAATTAAAAAGTGCACTTCGCTTGTCGTGATCACCGGGCGTGAGTTCATTGAGTGCCTCACACACTTCTACGTAGCCGGCGTAGGGGGTAACCATGAAACAGGTGTGCGTGAAGTTTGCAACCTGTTCTACAACACGACTGGCAACTTCGGGGTTCGCGTTACCAACCGTTGTGACTGCAATTCCAGATCCCATGTCAATGAGTGAGTTTCCGTCGGCATCAACCAAGATCCCTCCACCGGCTTTTGTTATGAATACAGGGAGTCCAATGCCCACTCCTGAGGAAACAGCATTCTCCTTGCGGGCCAACAGTGCCAGGGAGTGTGGACCTGGGAGGTTCGTCACCAATTTGCGCTCTTGATTGACTCCATTGATCATGCGCTCGGCTGCAATTGTCATGGGTTTTCCTTCTAGCTGTCGATGTACAGCGGTGGATATCTAGTCTTTGCTTTCTAAGCATAGGGGTGAATGAAGGAGATGCAGACCCCTGATCTCCTAAACTGTCAGGTGTGAATCAATCCAGCACGGTTACCCGCGGCCTTGGACCAATACGAGTTGTGATTCTTGGCAGCACCGGCTCGATCGGTGTGCAAGCCCTCGACATTATCCGCCGTAATCCTGATCGCTTCAAGGTTGTCGCGTTATGCGCGACAGGAGCCAATGCACAGACTTTGGCACAGGCTGCGCTTGAGTTTGAAGTGGATGTCGTTGGTGTCACCCGGGGGACTTACGCCCAGGACGTACAAATGCATCTACTCGCGGGTGTCAAAGATCGGGGATTCGCCGAAGGTAATCACGCGTTGCCCGAATTAGTAATTGGGCCGAGCGCTCCAGAGGATCTGGCACGGCTCAATGTGGATGTCGTGCTTAATGCAATTGCCGGTGCCGCGGGCTTGCGGGCTACTTTGGAAACACTGGCAAGCGGCAATCGATTGGCGCTTGCCAATAAGGAGTCCCTCATTATTGGCGGCGACCTGGTCAAAGGGTTGGCAACCGAGGGACAAATTATCCCCGTTGATTCAGAACATTCTGCAATTGCTCAATGCTTACTAGCGGGGCGCCGGGACGAGGTGCGCAAGCTTGTCATCACTGCAAGTGGCGGCCCGTTCCTGGGAAAGACGCGCGCGGAATTGGAACAGGTGAGTGTTGAACAGGCGTTGGCCCACCCGACGTGGAAAATGGGGCCTCTTGTTACCGTTAATTCAGCAACGCTTGTGAATAAGGGGCTTGAAGTAATTGAGGCACATCTGCTCTTCGACGTCCCATTCGCCGACATCGAAGTGACCGTGCACCCTCAGTCAATAGTCCATTCCATGGTCGAATTCGTTGACGGATCGACCATTGCGCAAGCCAGCCCCCCAGATATGCGGATACCCATTGCATGGGGCATGTCCGCTGGGCAAGAAATATTTCGAGTCCA
>DKME01000062.1:2737-3623 GCA_002469525.1 Actinobacteria bacterium UBA7422 | reverse complement strand
GAGCGTTACCCCCGCCGAGGTAGAGCCGGTCCCATAAAAACACGGGGCGCAACACGTCAACTGCTCGGGCAACCCTGCGAGACCAGAGGGCGTCGCCGAGGCGTTTGCGTTCATGCTCACCTATATATGTGTCATAGGAAAGCCCCCAACGAACGGGTGACTGCGAGAGTTCTAAGTGAGGCGCCAAAACACCGCCGTCAAAAATTGCACTCCCCAAACCGGTGCCCAAAGTGAGAACTAGCTCGAGGCCAGATCCAGCGATCACCCCAGCCCCGTGAATTTCAGCGTCGTTGAGAACGATTGTTGGCATATTCCACGCGGTAGTCAGGGTTGTGCGGGCATCAAAATTTTCCCATTGCACAACCAACTCGGGCAGGATTTTGGATCGGGGGCCAGAGCGAGTGATGTAGTGCGGGGTCGTAATCACCACACCGTGCCGGATCATGCCGGGCAGGCCAACGGTCGCGCGTTGAGCTGACGGTAGTTGTGCCGCCAAATCCAGCAAGGTTGAAACAAAAAGTTCGGTGGTGAGTGGGTACGGGGTGGGCACTCTGATTGGTGCGCTGCGCATGGTCCCGGCTTCGTCGAGCACGGATCCTTTAATCCCGCCGCCCCCGCAATCAATTGCGAGAGTGTGAATATCACCGCCCATGACCGGCAAGTGTGCCCTAATTGTTCAGGCATTAGGCTAAGCGGGCTGCTTTCGGCTCTTGTTCTGGTGAAAAAACCGGCACGTGAATTGGAATTGGCGTGGAGGCGTCGCCTAGTGGTCTATGGCGCCGCACTGCTAATGCGGTTTGGGTTTATACCCATCGAGGGTTCAAATCCCTCCGCCTCCGCCGTCTATTTCGTGGGTCAGTAGACTCCCGGATCGTACGTGTACGTG
>DKME01000062.1:604-2602 GCA_002469525.1 Actinobacteria bacterium UBA7422 | reverse complement strand
CAGATTGATGCCATGATTTCGCTATCTGAAGTTGCAACGAAAATGGCGGTCGTGTCACACTCGTGAAAGCGATGGGAGTTGGCATGTCAGAGAAATTGACTTTCGGTGAAGACCACTCAGAAGGTGCTGCCAAGGCCTGGGGGTGGGTGACCGCGCAGACTTGGACCGGGTGGAATCTAGATGTCATTGCGGTTGATTCGAGAAACAAGTCGGCAAACAGGTCGGTCGTGCTTTCAGCCTCGGGGTACGACTCACTCAGGCTATCTACTAGTCCAACTACCAGCCCATCTTCCACCGATCATCTGCGCGAATTGCCTGCGAAGTGTGGCTTCAATGAGGTTCGGTACCTGACCGCGTCCAATGACCCTCGATTGGTTCTCAGCGAGTGTCCAGATTCCACACTGCTCGTTGTCGGTGCGCGTGGGAAAGGGCTAATGAAGGCGCTGCATATTGGCAGTACAACGGAATGGCTTATGCAATGCCCCAATACTCCCTTGCTGATAGCCCGCAGCCCGGTCCGAACCGAGCGGATCTTGATGTGTATCGACGGATCGACACATGCAGATGCCGCCGTCGAGCTGCTTACACATTTTCCATGGATTGACGCGACCAACATCAGTGTTCTGTCGGTCATCGAAGCTGACAACGACGTCCGGGCCAGTGCCGAAGCTGCAGCTCTGCGACTCGAGGCGACGGGTGCGAAAGTTGAAATGCAGATCGTTTCACCTGACCCGGAGTCAATCACCACGAATACGCGCGCGTCGATTTTGGAAATGAGCGAACAACTTCAGCCTGACCTGATAGTGATGGGAACTAGGGGGTTGACCGGTTTGCCGCGGCTGCGGGTCGGTTCGGTAGCCAGTGCGATTGCTCATCACTCTGGCTCCTCGGTGCTCTTGGTTCGAGACTTGCATGAAGATGATCAAGGTGGAGTTTCCTTGGAAGGCCCTTGAGCGAGCCCGACTGTTTACCGCCATGATTAGCGCGTGGAAAATTCCAATCCAGAGACGTATCAAGATCTGTTGAACCGCGGGAAGCTGATCTACCCGGGTGTTCGGATTGGTAGACCAGGACGGGCACGTACGTATTGGGTAACAATATTTTTGATGAGAGTTTTGAACTTCCGTTGGTCGGTCAAGGTGTCGGGTGCGCAACACGTCAAGCGCGGGCCGGCAATCTTGGTGGGGAATCACGTTGACGCAATGGATCCAGTTGCAATCGTGATGAAGCAGTGGTGGCGAGTAACGGCCTTTGCGAAAGTAGAAGTCTTTGAAAGTCGTGGCGCCGCGTTCTTCCGTTGGATGGGGCAAATTCCACTACGTAGAGGCGACGAAGAGTCCACGCGTTGGGCTCTCGACGAAGCCCAGCAGCTGTTGCAAGACGGAAGCAAGCTGGGTTTATACCCCGAGGGAACCCGATCCCCGGACAAGAAGTCGCTGCACAAAATTCACAGGCGGGTCTTGATCCCGATCCTTGGAGCCAACCCGAGCGTTCCGGTGCATACGATCACAACCGTGTATGGCGCGAAAAAATTTGGTCGACACAAGGTGCGCGTCTATCTGTCCGAGCGGTTGCATATTGATCTGACAACTATGACCGGAGCGGAAGTTGTTGACGTGATTAAGAACGAGATTCTCTCGGCCGGTGGAATGAATTACGTCGACTCATTTGCTCGCGAAATAAAAGAACGCGCGCGACCTTCGGCACAACCTGAATAAGTGCGGGAGTTGGGCCGATTCGTTCCCCGTCCGCGTAGATCATTGAATCAGGTGACTCAATGGAGATTTCTGAGCCTCGATAGGTGTGAACGAGTGGGCTGTTTACGTGTCGCCCCGAGTAGATGAGTGGAAAGAGTCGAAGCACAGTCCTGCGGGGAGCGGGGTCAACCCAGGTGATATCTAACATGCCGTCGGTCATGTCTGCCTGTGGACAGATATTCATGCCTCCGCCGTACTGTCCACCGTTACCGATCGCGATCAAAATTGCCGAGCCGGTTCG
>DKME01000062.1:0-480 GCA_002469525.1 Actinobacteria bacterium UBA7422 | reverse complement strand
AGGGACCACTGTTGTTTTCCTTCAACAGTGATTTGCGAGGCATCGATAGACTCGAAATCGTGGTGGTGAATTGAGTACGCAAGTTTCTGAAAGAATTTTTGATTTGTTTTCCCGGGGAGCCCAAGTGATCGCGCAATGTCGTTACCTGTCCCACACGGAATGATTCCTAGTGCAGTGTTGGATTCAATGGTGAATTGAAGAACGTCATGTACCGTTCCGTCTCCGCCGCAGGCCAGTACGATCGTTGGTCGTGTTTGGCAGACTTGAGCTGTGACCTTGTGAAGTTGCTCGCGAGTCGTTGGCAGGTGCAATGTCACGTCGCAGCCGGAAGTCGACAATGTGTTCTGTGCTGCAATTGCGACATCGCGTGCCCGGCCACCACCTGCTCTGGGGTTGGCGATGATCACGACATGGTGTGTTTCCACACTTAAGTAAACACCAAGCTTGCTCGTAATTGTATGGAATAGCCTTGGAACATGA
>DKME01000047.1 GCA_002469525.1 Actinobacteria bacterium UBA7422 | reverse complement strand
AACTAGTTCTTCTCGTAGTTCCCCACAAGATTTATTGCTCCCCCGCCACCACCTTTTGCGGGTGAGTCACCTTTTTCGCCACCCACGCGCTCACGAATTGACCCGCACACCCATGCGTCAACATCTCGGTTTCCCAAAATTTCCAACGAACCATCAACGCTCTGTTGCGGAACAACCGCGAACATTCCGATTCCCATATTGAAAGTTTTCTCAGCATCAAGTTGTGGAACTCCACCCTGAGCGCAAATCAGATTGAAGATCTCAGCGGGAGCCCATGTTTCTCGGTAAAGGTCCGCCGCAAGATTCTCCGGGAGCACCCGTGCCAGATTTGCCGCGATCCCCCCTCCGGTTACATGGCTAAATGCATGAACATCGCCTTGATTGATCAATGCGAGTGCATCGAGTGCATAAATATGTGTCGGCTCCAGCAATTCTTCACCTACAGTTCGCCCAAAATCATCAATGTAGGCATCGAGCCCCAACTTGCCTTCGCCCAAAAGTACGTGGCGCGCAAGTGAGTATCCGTTGGAGTGCAGTCCCGAAGACTTCATGGCGATCACAACGTCACCGGCATTGACCTTGTCCGGTCCTAACAAGTTTTCCGCGTCAACGATTCCTGTTCCAGCACCAGCAATGTCGTATTCGTCAGGCGCCATGAGCCCAGGGTGTTCTGCAGTTTCGCCGCCAACTAGTGAGCACCCCGCAAGTTCGCACCCGCGCGCAATTCCAGCCACGATACTTGCCACTCGTTCGGGGTTCACTGAACCAACCGCGATGTAGTCGGTCATGAAAAGTGGTTCGGCCCCACACACCACAAGGTCGTCGACCACCATTGCTACTAAATCCAGACCAACAGTGTTGTGAATATCAAGTGCGCGTGCAATTGCAATTTTCGTTCCGACACCGTCAGTGGAAGTTGCCAACAGCGGCTTCCGCATTGACTTCGCAGCGGAGATATCAAACAGTCCAGCAAACCCACCAAAGTCCCCTACAACCTCTGGCCTGGTACTTGCAACGATTGATGCCCGCATCAGTTCTACTGCAAGCTCACCTGACTCAACGTCAACACCTGCTTGCGCGTAGGTGGCACCCGACGGGTTCATGGGCGATTCAATGCGTCAAGTGCGAGAGGGTCAACATGCAGGTGATCCGAGTCGGTGACTCGACGCTCAATTCCCTCAAATACTTCTAAGTTCACTTTGTGTTCCTCTGAAAGAGCTACCGGATACACGCCGTCAAAACACGCCCGGCACAAGTCTTCTTTGGGAACATGCGTTGCCTCAATCAGTGCATCGAGTTCTACGAAAGCAAGAGAGTCCGCACCAATTGATGCGCAGATTTCCTTCACCGTAAGTCCATTTGCAATCAATTCAGCGCGGGTAGCAAAATCAATTCCGTAGAAACACGGCCACTTGACCGGTGGGCTGGAGATTCGTACGTGCACCTCCAGGGCACCGGCTTCTCGCAGCATGCGCACTAAAGCACGCTGGGTATTTCCGCGCACAATCGAGTCGTCAACCACTACGAGTCGTTGCCCTGCGATCACCTCTTTGAGCGGATTAAGTTTTAACCGAATTCCGAGTTGGCGAATAGTCTGAGAGGGTTGAATAAATGTCCGCCCCACATACGAATTCTTGACCAAGCCTTCTGCGAACGGGATACCTGATTCTTGCGCGTAACCGATCGCTGCGTAGCGCCCCGACTCGGGGACGGGGATAACAAGGTCTGCCTCCACTGCGTGTTCCTTGGCTAACAATCGTCCGGTTTCAACCCGTGTTGCCTGCACTGATCTCTTTGAAATAGTCGTATCAGGTCTGGCGAGATATACGTATTCGAAGAGACAACCTTTCGGAACCGCTGGCGCAAATCGGTGTGAACGCAAACCCTGCGAGTCCATAACGATCAGTTCGCCAGGCTCAACTTCACGGACCACCGATGCGCCGACAATGTCGAGAGCGGCCGACTCACTTGCAACCACCCAGCCAGCCTCAAGCCTCCCCAAAACCAAAGGTCGAATTCCCTGCGGATCCCGCGCCGCGTAAATGGCATTGTCGTCCATGAATACCAATGAAAAAGCTCCCTTAACCAAAGGGAGCTCTTCGACTGCTGCTTCTTCGAGTGAGAGATCGGGGTGAGCGGCAAGCAATGCGGTTAATATCTCCGTGTCGGTGGTTGCAGCCATCGTTGAGTTGAACGGCAGTTCACCGGAACCACTTTGTAATTCTTCGATCCGCTTGCGAAGCTCACCCGTGTTGGTCAAGTTGCCGTTGTGACCAAGGGCTAGGTGACCTGTCGCGGTAGTGCGAAATGTTGGTTGAGCATTTTCCCAAATACTTGCACCCGTTGTGGAATAACGCGCGTGACCAATTGCTAAGTGACCCTGAAGCGATTCGAGTGCGCCTTCATTGAAGACTTGGGAAACCAGACCCATATCTTTAAATACAACAATTCGTGAACCGTCACTGACCGCGATTCCAGCTGATTCTTGCCCACGGTGTTGCAGTGCGTAAAGCCCAAAGTATGTGAGTTTCGATACTTCCTCACCTGGCGCCCAGACACCAAAAACGCCACAAGCGTCTTGGGGTCCGACGTCTTCAGAGAGGAGGTTGTGGTTGAGGAGACCATCACCGAGGGGCACGCTCACAGCCTACGCCAATTACCTCTGTTGGATTTACCCGCTTCCAACAGTCGGGGTAATTTTTTAAAGCACGAGGTCACAGCGAATGGATGCAATCCGGTGGGTCAACGCAACCAACTCAAGATCCCCGGCAACAACGGCCGTCACGGTTCGAAATATTTCAATTTGGTCAGCGACAAGATCGAACCCATTAATAGCAGCGAAGTTGGCCGCGCACACCCAACTGAGTCTCTTATTGCCGTCAACTAAAGCGTGATTTCTGTTCACTCCGTCAAGTAGTGCCGCACATTTTTCATCAAATGACTCGTATATGTCTTTCCCAAATGCCGACATTTGCGGCCTGGCAAGTGCAGCCCCCAAAAGGCCTTCATCGTGGACTAAAAAGTTCATCCGGTGAGCAATCAGTAAGGCGTCTTCGACTCTCAAAAACTGGGTCATTCGGCGAGAAGCCGCAGGGCTTCTGCATCGCGCTCCAAAATAAGCTCAGTGTTTTCTCTAATGAAGTCGGCGCGACTGTAACCGTTAATTCTCTGCAAAATTGCGAGCCGAGCAACCTCCTGCATGGAACGGTGCTCTGTCTCAGCTTGGCGCTTAAGGGCTGCCATTTCTTCGTCGTTGAGTCTTAATGTCATAGCCATTGTTTCAAGATACCAAAACGGTATCACCCTGCCAATGGGAAAAGGTGCGCTAAATCTGAGCGTTCACCGCTGGCCAAAATCTGACCCTGCGCCACTAGCTCTGCCCAACTCCGAGCACCAATTGCGAGTTGACACAGATGCATCGCATTGAGTTCAACCACCGCGGCCGGGGTTCCTCTTCGGTGCGTGTGGCCTTCAATTATTTGCGTGGCCGCAAAGGGAGGGATGCGGAGTTCGACACTTCGACCGGGTGCCATCTCCATCAGCTCACGCAAGACAATTTTGACAGCGGTGCGAGTCGTTTCCTTGTCTACCTTCGGTTTTTGCCCAGCAACTGACTCCAGCAATTCACGTTCAATCGGGCTCAGCACGACTACCCCCCAAAGAGTGCCGGGAGTGTTGCTTCATTTGCCTCGCGTAGTTGGTCCACCGTGAGCGTGAACAGGGAATCAAAAACAATAACCTGCTCATCGGGGTGCCCGCTGTCCGCGCCAAGCCCAGAATCAACCACTCCAAAACGAGTAGCACTCATGCCTCGAGCAGCACACATTTCAGTGAAACGGAGTTCCTCTGTACGAGGGATGACTGCGATTGCTCGCGCGGTGCTCTCAGAGAATAAGAATACAAATGGGTCAATGTTGTCCGGGATCCAGAACCGCGCGCCAATATTTGCCCGCAGCGCCATCTCCGTGATCGCGACACCAACCCCACCGTCGGAGACGTCGTGGGCTGCGGTGATCATGCCGTCACGGGATGCGGCAACCATGATCTCGCTCAGTAAACGTTCCATAGGCAAATCGACTTTCGGTGGAAGGCCACCAAGGTGTCCTTGCAGGTGCGCCCACTCCCCGCCTGCGAACTCGTCTGCGGTGTTACCCAGTACGTAAATCAGTTCACCGTCGTCTTCCCACGCCATGGGTGTTCGGCGGTCTACGTCGTCGATAACACCCAAGACTCCAACAACAGGGGTCGGGTGAATCGCGGTGTCACCGGTTTGGTTGTAAAACGACACGTTGCCACCGGTCACCGGAATTCCAAGTTCAAGGCATGCGTCTGCCAAGCCTGTTGTTGCCTGGGCAAACTGCCACATAACTTCGGGGTCCTCGGGGGAGCCAAAGTTCAGACAGTTAGTGACCGCAAGTGGTTTAGCCCCGGCAACACTGATATTGCGGTAGGACTCTGCCAGTGCTAACTGGGCACCAGCGTATGGATCAAGTTTGGCAAAACGCGCATTGCAGTCAGTGGAAATTGCAACACCAAGGCCGCTTTCTTCATCCACGCGAATCATGCCCGCGTTTTCAGGCTGCGACAAAATTGTGTTGCCTAAGACATAACGGTCGAACTGGGAAGTGACCCAACTCTTTGACGCCAAGTTAGGCGAAGAGATCAAGTCAAGCAGTGTCTGCTTGAGTGCTTCTGGACTTTCTGGTCGCGCCAGCCTCTCCGGTGTTGGAGCATCAGCTTGTAATGCGTCCTGCCAACTTGGTCGGTGAAATGGCCGCTCGTACACGGGTCCGTCGTGGGCAACAGAGCGTGGCGGAACGTCAACAATTGTTTCTCCGTGCCACTCGATTACAAGTCGCCCGGTGTCGGTGACTTCACCGATCACAACTGCTTCAACATCCCACTTCTTACACAACTGCATGAACGCGTCTATTTTTTCCGGTGTGACGACCGCGCACATGCGTTCCTGGGACTCACTCATCAAGATTTCTTCAGGTGATAGTGACGCGTCACGTAGGAGAACGCGGTCAAGGTAGACGTGCATGCCACCTTCACCGTTAGATGCAAGTTCACTTGTGGCACATGAAATACCCGCGCCACCGAGGTCTTGAATACCTTCAACCAATCCTGCATGCAGCACTTCCAGGGTCGCTTCAATCAAGAGTTTTTCCATGAACGGGTCACCAACTTGAACACTCGGGCG
>DKME01000102.1 GCA_002469525.1 Actinobacteria bacterium UBA7422 | reverse complement strand
CGTGCGTGCTCGATTGCTTCCAGGGTTCGCGTTGTGTCAGCTGGGTTTCCCCTGGCAGCGAAGGATTCAATTGACGGTCGCATTTCTTGGTTAATCAATTCCAGAGGACTATCAAGCTGAACAATCACAATGTCTCGAAAAAGCCCTAACAGGTCCACGAGGGAACGATCAACTTCGTCGCGGATCATCCGCTTACGCCTCGCTTTTTGATGATCAAGCAGTTGCTTCTTTGCCGAATCCACATTGCGTTTCGAGGATCCGATGATGCGACTGCCTTCTTCGATCCCGAAGGCCGCTCGTAGTTGCGAATCTTCTTTTGAGTCCAGTTCGTCCGCCCTCGTATTCGCTGCGGTTGTTGCTTCGGTGACCATGTCCCTTGCCGCGTACATACAGGAAGGGATGTCGCGCAGGCTGATCGCTGAACGCAAATCCGATTGTCGTCTCGTTCGACTCACTTCTTCCGTGGCGAGTCCCCGCGCTCGGCCAATGTGACCCTGGGACGCTCGCGCCGCAAATGCAGCCATCGCAGGATCAACTTGATAGGTATTGATGAGCAGGTCAGTAACGTCTTTTGTTGTTGGAGTGCGTAGTGAAATGTGTCTTGTTCTGGAGACGATTGTTGGTAACACGTCTTCGACACTGGGAGCGCACAAAACCCACACGGTATGCGGGGTCGGTTCCTCAAGACTCTTCAGCAGTGCATCAAATGCTTGGTCGGTGAGACGATCCGCGTCCTCCATGACAATCACGCGCCAGGGACTATCGATTGGTGCCAGTGCAGAAATTCGGACCAATTCGCGGGCTTCATCCACTCCGTAGGAAAGTCCGCTTGGGTTAATAATTTCAACGTCAGCGTGTCCACCCACCGGCGCTAAGCGACACGTTTGGCAGGTGCCACAACCATTGAGTGGGCAGATTAGGGCCGCCGCGAACGTTGTTGCCGCAGTTGACCGGCCTGAGCCTGGCGGCCCGGTAATCAACCAGGCGTGCGTCATGCCTGGCCCTGGTTCCCCGATCCGAATTTTCTCTGCGTCGGTGACCGCGCGACTGAGTTTTTCTACCGCGTCAGACTGCCCTACCAGCGAACTCCAAATCGGTTCCACGCTCAGTTCAATTCCTGCATCACACGCTGGCGAATAACCTGCCCGATTTCCTCTTTTGTTCCGGTTGCATCGACTACCAAATAGCGGTCCGGGTCCAAAGCGACAATCTCAATGAACGCTGCGGCTACGTCGCGGTGATACTGCATTGGTTCGGCTTCCATGCGATCTGGGTTGACGACTCGCTTCATGCTGACTTCAGGGTCCAAGGTCAACACGATTGTCAGATTCGGCAGTAGCCCACCGGTTGCCCACATGCTCAAGTCTCGAATTCGGTCTGCTCCCAATGCACGTGCATAACCTTGATAGGCAACGGATGAATCGATGTAGCGATCACAAATAATTACATCGCCCCGCGCAATTGCTGGTCGGATCACGCGGGCGACATGATCACCGCGTGCTGCCGCAAAAAGCAATGCCTCGCTCTGCGGGTTCATCCCTTCGTGTTCCAGGCTGAGCACGGTGTTGCGGATCTGTTCAGCAGCTGGGGTGCCGCCTGGTTCGCGAGTGCGAATTACCGTCTTACCGATCTCGGTGAGGTACTCGGCTAGTAACGCTTCCTGCGTTGACTTTCCAACACCCTCGCCGCCTTCGAATGCAATGAAATATCCGGTCATAGTTCTTCCTAGGTGCTCACTTCTTGGCCAGTCATAACGTCTGCTGCAGTTGGTTCTGGTTTCTTAGCCACGGCTTTCTTAGCGACCGTCTTTTTTGCGACTGCTTTCTTGGTCGTCTTCTTTGCTGCCTTTTTTGTTGCCTTCTTGGCGGGTGCACGCTTTGCAACCTTCTTGGGTGCTGGACCTTTAGCCCGACGTTCAGCGATTAAGTCGCTGGCGCGATCAATGCCAACACCCATTGGGTCGTCGGCAACGCGAAGGGTCGCATTGATTTCACCATCGGTGACGTAGGCACCGAAACGTCCTTCTTTGACCACAATCATTTTTCCAGTCGAAGGGTCAACGCCAATTTCACGAAGAGGCCCGGCGGCCTGACCCTTCCCGCGGCGCACCTTTGGTTGGGAATAGAGAACCAATGCTTCTTCCAGGGTCACTTCAAAGATTCGATCCTCGCTATCTAGCGAGCGGGAGTCTTTGCCCTTCATGAGATAGGGGCCATAGCGACCATTCTGTGAAGTGATTTCTTCAGCGCTTTCCGGGTCAATCCCAACAATTCGAGGCAAACTCAAAAGAGAAATGGCTTGATCCAGTGTCACCTCGCTTGGCTTCATGTAGCTAAAGAGAGATGCGGTGCGAGGCTTCGCCGACTTGGGTGAATCCTCTGGCAAATTCTCGGTGACATAGGGACCGTAGCGTCCAGATTTTGCCACCACCATGAGACCTGTGTCCGGGTGAAGGCCAAGTTCACGGTCTCCCGATGGCTCAAGGAGTAAGTGCTCTGCTAACTCGGCTGTGAGCTCGTCGGGTGCGGTGCTCATGGGAATATTCGCTCGTTCCTCACCGCGCTCGACATATGCGCCGTAACGACCGACTCGCAGTTGGGCATCGGTGCCTTTGATCGGCATTGTTGCGATCCCGCGTGCGTCAATGGCCCCAAGGTCTTCGGTGAGTGCTTTCACTCCGTGAAAATGACCCTGAGCCATTTCGCCACCGCGCCAGAAAGCGTCAAGTTGTTTGATTCGATTCGCCTTACCCATCGCGATCTCGTCGAGGGCTTCCTCCATATTAGCGGTGAATTTGTAGTCAACTAATTCGCCAAAATGCTCTTCAAGCAGACGGACTACAGCGAGCGCCGTGAAACTTGGAACTAGCGCGGAACCCTTTTTCCACACGTAACCACGATCAACGATTGTGGACATGATCGACGCGTAAGTTGACGGACGACCAATTCCAAGTTCTTCGAGTTTGCCAACAAGTGTCGCCTCGGTGAAGCGTGCCGGTGGTTTAGTGGTGTGGCCTTCTGAGGTGAGTTCCTTAGCACTGAGCTTTTGACCTTCACTTAATGCAGGGAGTTGACGGTCTTCTTCTTTGTCGTCGTCCGTCGCTATGTCGTCGAGTGCTGCTTTGAAGCCTGCGAAAATGACTACGGTTCCACTTGCACTGAACTCAGCATCCTTGCCATTGCTCGCCTGCGCACCGAACTTGATTGTGGTTGTTGCCACCTGAGCATTCACCATCTGGCTTGCGACAGTTCGTTTCCAAATCAGTTCATAGAGAAGAAATTCGTCTCCTGTGAGTTCGTTACTAACTTCACCGGGCGTGCGGAAAGTGTCACCGGCAGGGCGGATTGCTTCGTGAGCCTCTTGGGCATTCTTTGACTTATTCGCCCACACTCTCGGAGTCGCTTCAACGTATTCGGGACCATAAAGTTCCGTCGCTTGTGTTCGCGCAGCATTTAACGCTTGGGCGGAAAGGCTCACCGAGTCGGTACGCATATACGTGATGTAGCCGTTTTCATAGAGACCCTGGGCGACACGCATGGTGCGCTGAGCACCCCAGCGGAAACGACCAGATGCTTCCTGCTGAATCGTAGAAGTGGTGAACGGCGCCTTCGGTTTGCGCTGACCTGGCTTTTGTTCGACTGAGCGAACCGTGTATTCGACGCCTGTAAGCGATTCAACAAATACTTTGGATTCAGTTTCATTGAGCAGGACCACGTCGGTCTTGACTAACTCACCGGACTGATTGAAATCCCCACCGGATGCGATTCGTTTCCCGTCTATTGTTGCAAGTTTCGCTTCAAAGTCACCCGGTGCGAATTTGCCCTTGATGTCCCAGTACCCGGCTGAATTGAAAGCCATGCGGATTCGCTCGCGCTCAACAACAAGGCGGACGGCGACGGACTGAACACGTCCGGCCGAACGAGCCTCGCGACCAATCTTCTTCCAAAGGACCTCAGAGACGGGGTAACCGTAGAGCCGGTCAACGATCCTGCGAGTTTCCTGGGCTTCCACTAAATCCATGTCAACGTCGCGGGTATTTGCAACAGCTTCTTGAATCGCGTCCTTCGTGATCTCGTTGAACACCATTCGTTTCACCGGAACTTTAGGCCGAAGGACCTCCATGAGGTGCCATGAGATCGCTTCACCCTCGCGGTCCTCATCCGTTGCCAGTAACAGTTCGTCGGAATCCTTCAATGCGGCCTTGAGCGCTTTGATTGTCGCCTTCTTGGACTCGTGGACAATATAGAAAGCCTTGTAGCCGTCGTCGACGTCAACGGCGAGCTTGGCCCAGTCTTTTTTGCGTTCCTCAGCGGGCAGGTCAGACTTTTTGGCAACCAGGTCGCGAATATGGCCAACCGATGCCAGAACCTCGTAATTGGGTCCTAGGTAGCCTGCAATCTTCTTCGCCTTGGCCGGTGATTCAACAATCACCAGTGTCTTGGAAGCCATGTAGTCCTCTCGGGTCCGGGGCCAAAAACCCCTTCGGTCGAATGCCGACGGTAGGACACACCTATATATATGTGTTGCACCACCCCCTGACTTCGAGTGCTTTCATCACAAACTGAGTTGAGATGCACAGAGGGCCGGGCACTCGGCCCGACCCTCTCTGACGTTCTTTGTTGGTACTCGATTACGAGGTTGTGATCTCCTGCTTGTCCCCGACCGCAATTGGTCGGCGCTTGGAAATAATCACTGCAATAACGATCACAATGACGGCAAATGCCGCCACGGCTAGTCGTATACCGTCATTGGCGTCTGCCCCAACGCTGACACTCACGATTGCGGGTGCGATCAAGAGTGCTACAAGGTTCATGACCTTGATGAGCGGGTTGATAGCAGGGCCTGCGGTGTCCTTGAATGGGTCACCAACGGTGTCACCGATAACGGTAGCTTCGTGGGCAGGTGAACCCTTGCCACCGTAGTTACCGTCTTCGACGAACTTCTTGGCGTTGTCCCATGCTCCACCGCTGTTGGAGAGGAATACGGCCATGAGCACACCTGCTGCAATTGTCCCGGCGAGGTAGGCACCGAGGGCGCCAACACCCAAACCGAAACCAACCGCGATCGGGGTGAACACTGCCAGAATCCCTGGAGTTACCAGTTCACGCAGTGAATCACGGGTGACAATGTCAACAACCTTGCCGTATTCGGGCTTTTCAGTTCCTTCCATGATTCCTGGGTGGTCACGGAACTGGCGGCGCACTTCGTAGATCACGGCACCGGCTGCACGCGATACCGCGTCAATTGCCAGGCCTGAGAACATGAATACGACCGCAGCACCAATGATCAAACCCACAAGGTTGGCCGGTGAGGCGACATCGAGAATTCCGTCGTATTGCAGGGCATTTGCTGGACTCAAGCCAGCAACGGCTTCTTTCGCGGTGAGTGTCGCTCCAATAATAGCGTCGCGGAATGCGCCGAACAGCGCTGTTGCAGCAAGCACCGCTGTTGCAATCGCAATTCCCTTTGTGATCGCCTTGGTGGAGTTACCAACTGCGTCAAGGCGGGTGAGGATTGCAGCACCGTCGCCGTGAACGTCGCCGGACATCTCAGCAATGCCTTGGGCGTTGTCAGA
>DKME01000075.1 GCA_002469525.1 Actinobacteria bacterium UBA7422 | reverse complement strand
ACCATGGAAGCACTCTACTAAAGACCAATTGAGCAGGTTGGTTAGCGCATTTAGCGGTTGGAGATCAATTGTCGGAACTCGAAGCCTCAAGGCCAGTTGAAATCAGATTCATTACGGCAGGGTCAGCGAGTGTTGTTGAGTCACCAATATTGCGGTGTTCTGCAACGTCTTGCAGTAGCCGCCGCAAGATTTTTCCAGATCGGGTCTTGGGCAACTCCGGGACGATCATGATTTGGCGTGGTTTAGCAATTGGCCCGATTTCTGTCGCGACATGGTTACGGAGTTCCTTTACCAATTCTGTGCCGTCAGCACCGTCCATGCCGGATCGCAGAATCACGAAAGCAACAATTGCCTGTCCGGTCGTGTCGTCGGATGCCCCAACCACCGCAGCCTCGGCGACGCTTGAGTGAGATACCAACGCTGACTCGACTTCTGTAGTTGAGATTCGGTGACCGGAAACATTCATGACGTCGTCTACCCGACCCAGTAGCCAAATTGCGCCGTCGTCGTCAAATTTTGCGCCGTCGCCTGCGAAATAGTATTGAGGCCACTTGGACCAATACGTGTCGACAAACCTTTGGTCGTCTCCCCAAATCCCACGCAGCATCCCTGGCCATGGTTGCGTGAGCACCAGGAAACCACCATGTCCGTCGCCGAGTTCAGTTCCTTGCTCGTCAACGATTGCTAGGCCAATGCCAGGAAGTGCTCGCATCGCGGAGCCGGGCTTCGTTGCCGTAACACTGGGAATCGGGGAGATCATTATCCCTCCCGTTTCTGTTTGCCACCATGTGTCAACGATCGGACAATTGCTCCCGCCGATTACTTCGCGGTACCACATCCAAGCTTCGGGGTTGATCGGTTCACCGACTGATCCAAGGAGTCGAAGCGAACTCAAATCATGTGAGCCTGGTAATTCGTCACCCCACTTCATGAATGTTCGAATCGCTGTCGGTGCCGTGTACAAAGTGGTTACTCCGTGCCGTTCAACAATGTCCCACCAACGGTCTTTACCCGGTGTGTCTGGCGTTCCCTCGTAGATCACCTGTGTGACGCGGTTGGCAAGTGGTCCGTAAACAATGTAGGAGTGTCCGGTCACCCAACCAATGTCGGCGGTGCACCAGTAAACGTCTGAATCAGGCTTGAGGTCAAACACAACTCGATGCGTGTACGCGACCTGAGTCAGGTACCCACCCGTTGTGTGCAGAATTCCTTTCGGTTTGCCAGTGGTTCCTGAGGTATACAAAATAAACAGTGGGTGCTCGGAATCAAATGCGAGCGGCGTGTGTTCCTCGGATTGTTGATCAACGAACTCATGCCACCACACGTCTTTTTCGCCCCAGGTCACGTCATTGCCGCAGCGCTTAACAACCAAAACATTATTTACCGATGGACAGGCGGCAACGGCTTCGTCTACGGCGGGCTTCAATGCCATGACGCTTCCCCGACGATTCTGTCCGTCCACTGTGATTACTAGCTTTGCCTGAGCATCTTGAATTCGGCTGCGAAGTGCTTCTGCGCTGAAGCCAGCGAAGACAACCGAATGCGCAGCCCCGACTCGAGCGCATGCGAGCATGGCCACAACAGCTTCGGGGATCATGGGCATGTAGATCGCAACTCGGTCACCCGCGGTTACTCCAAGCTCTTGGAGTGCATTAGCGGCCTTGGAAACTTCCCCCATGAGTTCCCGGTAGGTGATGTTGCGCTGGTCACCAGGTTCACCCTCGAACCGAATTGCGACCTGGTCTCCGAAACCTGCATGAACATGACGGTCAACACAGTTGTAGGCAACGTTGAGTGTGCCACCGACAAACCACTTAGCAAAGGGAGCGTCGGACCAATCGAGGACTTCAGTGAAGTCCGTGTCCCAATCAAGTTCACGGGCCTGCTGTTCCCAGAATCCGAGCCGGTCTGCATCTGCCTGTGTGTAAAGGTCTGCCGTTATGTTGGAATTTTCGGCGAACTCGGTGCTCGGGGGGAAGGTCCGGTTTTCGCGAAGCAGATTGTCGAGGGTTTCGTGGTCTTGGGACATTTCGGTGGGCCTCCCTTACATTGCGTGGGTTTAATCTATCCAAATTGCGTTGCGGGAAAGTAGGGGATTCGAAAATCGAAGGCGCTGGCATGAAGGTTTTAGCAATATGTACCGTTGGACCATGACCACCCCACCCCTTGAATTAGTTGCCGGTTGGGGCCAGGTTCAACAGTTCACAAATGCGGCAAGAACCGATATAGACGAAGTGCTCTGGCGGAGGGATATCCGTGCTGCCTCAACCCAGGTAGCCAAGTCTTCGATCGCGCGAGGCGGAGCAGACTCGGCGGCACTCGAGGGCGCAGACCTTGTCGGCGTTGAGCAGTCACCCATGGGAAAAGTGCTTGCCGCGAGTTTGGCAGCAACAGTGGAAGCCCCGAAATTTAATGACATTTGGATGCGTGCGCCACTTCAAGTCATAACCGGACTGCACACCCTTGTTGCAAAAGAGTTTCTTCCCCGAGAACAGCTAGCTCGACCTAGATTGGATCAGAGTGCTGACGACCCCCTGCATATTGGCGGGCTCCCTGAGCACACTGAGGTCCCAAGTGCACTCATGCGACTGTCCCAGCAGTGCTCAGCCACGAAAATTCCAGCCGTAATCGAAGCCGGCTACGTGCACGGTGAAATCATGCGATTGCGTCCATTTACCTGGGGTTCAGGGCTGGTCGCCCGGGCAGCCGTGCGTACCGTTCTCAGTGCCAGAAGTCTTGACCCGTCAAACTTCACCATCCCAGAAAACGGAATGTTTGAGTCAACTCGAACCGCGTATGTGAACGCCATTAGAGATTTTGCCACAGGCACTCAAGAAGGAATTGAAAGTTACTTCGCGTGGTTCTCAGCCAGCCTTGGGCTTGGTGCGAGAGCTGTTGTTCTCGAGTAGGTCGAGCAATGGAAAGTTGATAAATATGTTGCTTAAGTTCGCAGGCCGCGCTTGCGGGCATACCAGGCGATTCCCAGGGCAACTGCACCGATTGCGACACCAGCACCGGTGGCTACCGCTTGCTTCTTCTCAGCTCTAGATTGCATTGCAACAGGTTTTTTAAAATCCAGAATGGTCCAGCCCTTTTCCTGAGCGACCGATCGAAGTTCACTGTCTGGATTGACCGCGAAGGGGTTGCCCACAATTTCCAGCATTGGAATATCAGTTTGGGAATCTGAATACGCGAAACACTCACCTAGGGCATAGCCGTATTCCTCGGCGAGGGTGAACATGGCTTCGGCCTTACCCTCGCCATAGGCGTAAAAAATAATTTCACCGGTGTAGTGGCCGTCTTCGACTGCGACTTGGGTGCCAATTGCAAGGTCTGCACCCAACCTAGCTGCAATCGGTTCAACAACTTCGGTGCCAGAAGAAGAAATAACAATTACATGATGCCCTTGGGCCTTGTGCTCAGCGATCAGGTCAATCGCCTCTTGGTAAATCAATGGGTCAATAATCGTGTCAAGAGTTTCGCTGACAATTGTTTGGACTTTCTCAACATCCCAGCCGGTGACGAGTTCGGACATGTATTTGCGCATAACTTCCATTTGATCGTGATCAGCGCCCGAAGCTAAGAACATGAATTGGGCGTAAGCGCTTCGCATAACGTCGGCGCGACCGATCAGGCCTTCCTTGTAGAAAGGTTTGGCGAACACGAAAGAACTTGATTTAGCCAAAATTGTCTTATCAAGATCAAAAAACGCGGCCACGGGCATGCCTAAAGGTAGCGCATAACCTGAGTTGTCCACAGCCTTGAAAATCACTATTAACAAATCGAGTGTGATGTCGTTGAGTTAAGGCATGTCGCAGTCACCAGAAGTTTTGCTCATTACTTTGAACCATGAAGTCATTAATTACGTATCAGAGGTAGTTGACCCGCTGGGAATTCAACTACAAGTAGTTGGATCACCACTCGTGTCTCGTGAGACTTGGGAGGCAGCGCCCTTCGTGCTGGTCGGGTCAGACCTTGCGGGAGTCTGCGTTGAGAATCGCGTACCTCGTCGCGCTCACTTGGTCGTGGTGCACGCGCAACTCGAAAGTGAAAGTGAAAAGCAAAGTGGAGTTGAACAAGGGTCGGCGAGTGAGCGCGATATTTGGCGCCATGCCGTAGCGTTGGGTGCCGAGAATGTTTTAGAACTACCGAACGCCAATTTTTGGTTAGCAGACGCACTCTCCGAGTTTGCCGTCCGAGAATCGATTTCCGGGGCCGCTATCAGCAACGTAATTTCCGTTGTGGGAGGTAGTGGCGGGGCTGGAGCATCAACTTTCGCGGTAACCCTCGCAGCGGCAGCCGTTGCACAAGGATTGACTTCGGTACTGGTTGACCTCGATCAGTTTGGCGGCGGTATCGACTTGATCCTTGGTGCTGAGGAAGTTTCGGGGACACGGTGGCCAGACATCGATTCAGGCGCAGGACGTATTGCCGGTGAAACCTTGTCCACGGCACTCCCGCGATCCAATGGCGTGGCATTCCTTTCCCAAAGTAGAACGGCTCCGAGTGAGTTGGGAATAGAAGTTGTGGCGGCGGTAGTTGACGCCGCTAAGCGTGCATTCGACGTTGTGATACTTGACCTTCCACGCGGTGCTAGCGGCTGCAATGAACTCCTGCTCGGGCAAAGTTTCATGACGTGCATCGTCGCACGAAACCACGTGCGTCCGATTGCAGCGAGTATCGCCTTGGCGCAATGGGTTAAGAGAATCGGGAGTGAAGTCCGCTACGTCTTGATCAGCGACTCGAAAGGGCTTGGCTTGCCAGACGTATGTGGTGCCCTAGGCAATCCGAACTTAACTGAAATCGCTTTCATGCCTGCCATGACAACACGAGCCGATGAAGGTGATCCGCCAGGAACAAACTCCGGGTATCGGGACGTGTGTCGGGCATTACTGGGTGAATTGTTCAAGAAGAGTGCAAAGAAAGTGGCATGAACCAAGCATTGGCGAATCGAGTTCGCAATCGTTTGATTTCATCCAATTTGACGGCTTCCCGTTTACATGTCCTTGGTGCATTGCGCGAAGAAGGAGTTGTAATCAGCGAAGAGGCCGTTGATGAACTGGCATTAGTACTTGATCGAGAGTTCAACGGTGCGGGAGTCTTGCAACCACTATTGGAAGAGCAAGGGGTCACCGATGTCTTAGTCAATGGTCCGAATTCGGTGTGGCGGGATCGCGGTCGCGGACTTGAACTCACCCAAATTTCTTTCAACTCTGATCAAGAAGTTCGCCGATTGGCCCAACGACTGGCCTCAACGGCTGGCCGCAGACTCGACGACGCAGCCCCTATGGTCGACGCGCAATTGCGTGACGGGACCCGGTTGCACTGCGTCCTGGCACCAATCTCAACGGATGGCACAAGTATTTCGTTGCGTATTCCCAGCGCCCGGAACTTTACTTTGGAGTCACTAGTCACCGCTGGATCAATAGATGCGGAAATAGCTGAACTCCTCATTTCGATTGTCACCGGTCGACTTGCATTCTTGGTGAGTGGAGGCACAGGTACGGGAAAGACCACCGTACTCTCCGCCCTACTTGCGCACGTCAATCCAGCGAATCGAATCGTGATCGTTGAAGACTCGGCAGAACTCAACCCAGCTCACCCGCATGTTGTACGAATGCAGAGTCGACTGGCAAATGTTGAGAACCAAGGTGCGATCACGCTCCGGGACTTGGTGCGCACCTCCCTTCGTATGCGCCCGGATCGAATAGTCGTGGGTGAAGTTCGTGGACCCGAGGTTGTCGAGTTACTCATGGCCCTCAATACCGGGCATGAGGGAGGCTGCGGAACCATTCATGCCAACAGCGCTGAGGCTGTTCCAGCCAGGCTGGCTGCACTTGGATTGACAGCGGGGATTGATCGCCTAGCACTGCACGCTCTGATCGGTTCAGGACTGGATGCTGTCATTCACCTATCGCGTTCAGGCGGGCAGAGATACATCGACGGAGTCCACGTGTTGGACTTCAGCCCGCAAGGCCTAGTCACAACTCGAGCAGCGCTCACTCGCCGAGGTGATTCGTGGATCAAGGAGTCGGGCTGGACCGATCTAGAGAACCGATGTAAAGACGCTGCCGCGTGATCTTTTTTGCGGCACTCGCGGCGGCCCTTTGCGCATGGTTTTTTATTCCCATGCGTTCAACCACCAGACTCAGTGGTCTTTCGCCGGAAACGGCGATAAGAGTAGGGCTGCTCGGCTCCTTGAACTCGTTTGCGCATAAGTTCGGTGCTCGCGGTCGCAGAGAAAAATCAGCTCTGCGCGACCAAACCCTCCGCGCGATTGCCGTTCTTGTTGCTGAACTCAATGCAGGGCACGCTCCCGAAAATGCTTTGGTCAGTGTCGGTGCGCACGTATGGCCACGCGCGTACCGTGCGGCACAGTCGGGAGGGGATACATGTGAGGCGTTGATTTGGGATTCGAAGTTACGTCCAGAGTTGCGGTCCCTAGCTGCATGTTGGCAGGTAGGGATGAACAGTGGTGCGGGTTTGGCTGACAGTATTTCGCAGTTGTATGTCGCGTTACTGGAACAGCAGGAGGTACGAGCTCACCTAGAAGCTGAGTTGGCGGGCCCGCGAGCCACCGGGGTCACTTTAGGTTTCCTTCCCGGGGTCGGAATCGTGTTGGGGTACATGCTCGGGGCGGAGCCATTAACGTGGTTCTTTTCAAGTCTGATTGGTGCGGCGGCCTTTACGTTTGGAATAGGAATGACGGCACTCGGTGTCTGGTGGACTTCGCGTATCGCGCACAATGTTGAGGCTCTGCTGTGATCGTGATCGCGGCGATCCTCGCGGCTTGGAGTGTCTTCTTGTTCATGAAGCCACTTCCCGCGAGTCGCAGACCACGAAATCGACTTTCACGCCTGGTAGATCACGAGTCAGATCAGAAGGTGTCTCAAGAGTCTGCAATCCCTTCTGGAGTATTGCGATTATTGGGCGCAGCGGGTGGAGCGTTAGTTTGCTGGACGTTCGCGGGCACCCTCGGCTTAATCCTTGGGTGTGGTGCAGGGTTATATCTAATTCAGGGCCTTCAGAAACGAGAAGGTAAACCTGCAAATATGCGGAATATCGCGCTTGCACGGGACACGCCAATCTTCATTGACCTACTGGCCGCCACCTTGATTTCAGGTGCCAGCATGCGCAATTCCTTGGAAGCTGCCACTTCTGCGATGGCTGAAAGTCCAGTACGCGACCGACTAATGCCCGTGTTGGCCGCCATTGATTTAGGAGCCGATCCGCGGGATGCATGGAGCGCATTGACAGGTGAGCCCATATTGGGCCAGTTGGCGTTAAGCGTTATGCGCTCGTATGACACTGGGTCAGGGATTGAACCGGTTCTCGTGGGAATAGCGGGTGAGATGCGCAGGGAGCAAAGGTCCCGGGTCGAGGTTGCTGCGCGAACCGCCGGCGTGAAAGCGGTCATTCCACTCGCAGTGTGCTTTTTACCAGGATTCTTCGCACTGGGAGTTGTTCCGATCATTGCATCCCTCGCTGAATCCACAGGTTTCCTCACCGGGTGACAGGTAATCCACATAGTGGCGTTTGCCTCTGTTTGCATCTGTTTACTTGATTGAGACTCTCCCTGTTACCGAAATTCGGAAAACAGAGAGGCACCAATGAAGACAAGATCCGCGAAAATAGTTACATCCCTCAAGGACGACACCGGGCTCACAACGGCTGAATACGCAATCGGAACTGTGGCGGTTGCTGGACTAGGCGGCATTTTTGCCAAACTTCTTGGCAGTGAAGTTGTGCGCGACGCCCTTTGGTCGATTCTGACCAATGCGTTCTCCCGGTTCTTTGGTTAAAAGGTGAAAATTCGATGTGGTGGTTTCTTGGGTTGGTTCGCCGACCCAAGAAACCGCACTCAATTGAAGCAGGATCAAGGGATGGCTACTTTGGAAACGGCACTCATGATTCCAATCCTGCTTGCAGTAACTTTTGTTTTCATTTCAGGGATCTCAGTGGGTGTTCAAGCCCTCTCACTCAGCGATGCAACCCGAACGGCTGCAAGGGAATTAGCCCGCGGAGCAAGTGAAAACTCAGTGCGCCAATTGTTTGGTCGGAATCAGCCTGAAGCGCAGCTCAGTATTAGTTGGGAAACTGACACGGTCTCGGTCGAATCGCGTAAACGCGGAGAGCTTGGGGCAGGCGCAATACGTTTCGCCCCCTTTGACATCACTCAGAGTCACACGGCACCAAGGGAATGGCTCAATGCGCAATGACAATAAACCCAATAGAGGTGAAGAGGGCAGTGTCACCATCTTGACATTGACACTGGGATTCGTCATTTGCTGCGCTGGTGTTCTTGGACTGCTGTTCGTTCAGCTGACTCTGGCTCGCGCCACACTGGGAAGCTATGCGGATCTCGCGGCGATTGCTGCATTACAAACAGTTGGCGAGCCCTGTGCGGCAGCGGAAACAATCGCTGTTCGAAATGGTGTTGAACTCTCAGGTTGTGAACTCTCATTTGGGCGGGTGGTCGTTGAAGTGCAAATGACCGCACCCAAGTTGCTGTCGCGATTTTCCAACATTGATGTTTTGGCTGTTACGGCTCGGGCTGGGTACTAAGGAGTGTCAGGATCTTGATGGCACCTGATTTACTCAGTGGCTCGTTGCCGTTTCCACACTTAGGCGACTGGATACAACTAGGGCAACCAAAGTCGCACGAGCATGCTTGGACGGCATCACGGGTGGCGCTTATCCAATCAAAGGCATTGTTGAAACCAAACTCGGCAATGCCCGCCCCTCCTGCGAGTCCGTCATAAATAAAGATTGTGATTTCTCCGGTGTCAGGGTGTAAAGGTGTTGACACTCCGCCAATGTCCCAGCGGTCGCAGCTCGCAAAGAGTGGCAGCATTCCAATGCTGGCATGTTCGGCCCCGTGAATCGCGCCCGCTA
>DKME01000033.1 GCA_002469525.1 Actinobacteria bacterium UBA7422 | reverse complement strand
ACTTTGGCGCCGTCACCGGTGAAGGTTGTGTCAAGAACTACCCCAATAATCGGGGTTTCGGATTCACCCGTAGCAATTAGCTCTTCGGCGATCCGTTCCGCCGTGTTTATTGGAATTGCAAATCCGAGCCCAATTGAACCGATTTCCCCACCACTTGCTCCAGCCAGGGTCGCGATAGCAGAGTTGATACCGATCACTCGCCCAGTACCGTCAAGTAATGGTCCACCTGAGTTTCCGGGATTAATCGCAGCATCTGTTTGAATCGCATTAATGAAGGCGAGCTCGCCACTTCCGCCGGCCGTCACTGGTCGATCAAGGGAACTGATTATTCCCGAAGTAACCGTCCCGTTGAGGCCTAATGGCGCACCGATCGCAATCGCTATTTCGCCGACTCGCACTGCGCTTGAATCTCCTAATACAGCAGCAGGCAATCCATTGCGGTCAACTTTGAGCACTGCCAGGTCATAGGAAGTATTTCGTCCAACAATCTTGGCAACAGCTTTTTCACCGTCCTCGAAAACAACGGTGAGTTCACCACCATTCGCCGCCGGTGCAGCCACGTGATTATTTGTCAGAATATATCCGTCAGATTGCACGATAAAACCTGATCCACTGCCAGAATTGTCACCGGCCTCGATCAGAATCGACACGACACTGGGCAGGACAGACTCTGCGATCGCAGCAACATCGGTCGAACTTGCGTTTGTGACAGAGTCAATTTGCGGGAGTTCAACGACATTACTTATTACATCCACATTCTGATCGGCATTAGAACCAACCAAGTAACCGCCCAGGCCTGCTACTCCCCCAACGATCACTGCAGTCACGGTCGATACAAGAATCGTACCTAAGACCCCTAACCCCGCCCGATTCTTTTTCCGAGTTAAAGGAACCGGGTTTATCGGTGGGCCTGCAAAATTTGTTGGCGGGGTTTCACTCACAAGCGAAGCCTAACGCGCACTAATGGGAGAGTATCGGGGCTTACCACTAGGCTTTTCGAAGAACACATTTCCATCAGCGCTCGAAATGCAAGGAGTGAAATGCCAGATACAGCGATTACCACAGATGCAGCGCGATTCACCGAAAACTACTTGGGTGAATTCGACGCCGAGCATGCTGGCGACCTTCGTTCCGCTCGAACTCATGCGGAAGACCTGGGTCTGACCTGCGTAAGCCGACAAGTTGCTTCGCTGCTTGAGCTCCTTGCTGCTTCCATTCAAGCTCAGGCAATCATTGAAGTTGGAACTGGAACAGGTATTTCTGGTGCAGCCCTGCTTGAAGGCATGAAAGCCGGTGGGGTTCTCACCAGCATTGACCTTGAGGCTGAATACCAGCGAAACTCAAAGGAACTTTTTAACTCCCTGGGATTTGAATCGAATCGAACGCGACTGATTGCCGGCCGAGCACTTGACGTTCTGCCCCGACTCTCCGACAGTGCCTACGACCTGATTTTCATTGACGCAGATCCAGGTGAGTATCCGGCAATGCTGAACCAAGCGAAACGCCTGCTCCGCATTGGCGGGCTCGTGATTTTCCATGGGGCCTTTGCAACCGGGATGGCTGATCCGGCAACCCGGGATTACGAAGCAACCGCTATGCGAGATATTGCAACTGAATTGAGAACAGATAGCGATTGGTTGCCTTCACTCTTAACCCTCGGAGAAGGACTTTTCTTAGCTTCACTGAGAAGCCGGGAATAAATCTCAGAAGCGCTTTAGGCAAAAACTGCGAGAAGCTTCTCGCCTAACTCTTTCGCTTCGTCGGCCTTTAGCTCAACGACAAGACGCCCGCCCCCTTCAAGGGGAACCCGCATAACGTAACTGCGACCCTCCTTTGTGACCTCCATTGGTCCGTCTCCGGTACGTGGCTTCATCGCGGCCATGAGTGAGTCCCCTTCCAGCCAAGTCTTTGCGGCACCAAATGCGCCAGTTCGCGACCCGGGAGCACCCGGATCGCGAATGCCATTATTCCGTATGACTCCCTTTGGCCACGACTCGCCCTCTAGTTGGCGCGTTATCTTAGGCACTTCGCGAGGCTTTCTTACTTTCCCTTCTATTTGTCTGACTCAAGTTCAGCTATTCGCGCTTCCAGAATTTCGATTCGGGTATCGACCTCGTCCATTCGATACCCACGAACCGTGACGTCGAAGCCTCGTGTTTCTAGACGGTGATCTCCTGAATTCTCCACTCCTAGGCTTGGGACGAAGCGTCCGGTGATCACCAAAGCGGCACCGGCAATAACCAAAATGGCCAGGATCACAAATAGAAAAGTCATGACGCTAGTCCACCACGACTTGGCGACTGGGCGCACTGCGACCGGTCAACCAGTCGGCCATGTTCTGTGCGACAGATGTCAATTCTTCAATGTTCACGAACTCACCCTGACTGTGGGCGATTGAAGGGTCTCCTGGCCCATAGTTCACAGCAGGGGTGCCCATGGCTGAAAAACGAGCAACGTCGGTCCAACCAAATTTTGGTGCAACCTCGGCACCCGTAGCAACCAGGAACTCCTGGGCCGCAGGGTGGGCGAGCCCCGGGAGTGCTCCTGCGGCTTGATCGGTGATCACTACGTCGAATCCCGTGAACAGTTTATGCACGTAATCTCTCGCCTGATCAACTGACATGTCCGGGGCAAAACGGTAATTCACCGTTACCGTACACAAATCTGGGATCACGTTTCCGGCGATTCCTCCGGTAATTGCAACGGCATTCAACCCTTCCCGAAAGACCAGTCCATCAATTTCAGGGGTTGCCGGTTCATAGTCCTCCAAGATTCCAAGAATTTCCCGTGATTGGTGGATCGCATTCTTTCCCATCCAGCTCCGTGCGCTATGAGCGCGTTCGCCACGCGTGGTAACCGTCGCACGAATTGTTCCTTGACAACCAGCCTCAATATTTGCATTGCTGGGTTCCATGAGCACTGCGAAGTCAGCGACTAAAAACTCCGGCGCATACAAGGCAATTTTTTCAAGGCCATTGAACTCAGTGGCAACCTCTTCGGCTTCATAAAAAATAAAAGTTAAGTCACGAGTCGGTGTGTCAACGAATGCCGCAAGCTGCAAAGCAACAGCGATTCCGCCTTTCATGTCACATGCGCCCAGTCCAAAAACTCGCTGGCCTTCAACGTGATGCGGGAGATTGCCATTTACAGGGACGGTGTCAAGATGACCGGCAATCACAACACGCTCGCCCCTGTCGGCATGGTTAGTTGCTATCACCGAATTGCCAACGCGGGTGACTGTTAAGTGAGCATGCGCACTGAGTGCCGATTCCACCAGATTCGCCAGATTTTCTTCTTGGTGTGATTCACTGGGAATATCGATCAATTGTGCGGTCAGTTCCACCACGCTACCTTCAAGTCGCAAAGGTGCTGACTGCCCTTGAGTGCTCACGCCACTACGGTAGTGCTGTGAGCGCAAATGAATTAAATGGACCTGCAAGCGGCCTTGGATTGGCAACATTTAGCGGTGACACGTTGCTAGACGTGTGGTACCCGAATCCGAGTTTAGGCTCGACTCCACCTGATGTCCCCGGACTTGACGCCGGTGCCGTTCACGATGAACTTCGCGGGGTAACCGTTCGCGGAGTTCGCACCGTGATTCCGGATCTCTCTGCTCCACCAGCCGACGGAGCCGATGCGTATTTGCGACTTCACCTACTCTCGCACCGTCTCGTAACACCTCGCTCAATCAATATGGATGGAATTTTCGGCAAACTCGAACTCGTCGCCTGGACCAACCTTGGGCCAATCCCTGTTGAACGCGTGAATGAGGTTCGGTTGCGCACCCGCGCTCGTGGCGATCACCTAACGGTCTTTGGATTGGATCGATTCCCACGCATGGTGGATTACGTCAGTCCGGTTGACGTGCGGATCGCCGATGCTGATCGGGTACGCCTTGGCGCCCACCTTGCCCCAGGAACGGTTGTCATGCACGAAGGCTTTGTGAACTTCAATGCTGGGACCTTGGGGACCTCAATGGTGGAAGGACGGATCTCGGCAGGCGTAATCGTTGGGGCTGGCTCGGACATCGGTGGTGGCGCATCCATCATGGGAACTCTCTCCGGCGGTGGAAAAGAAACAATCTCAGTGGGCGGTGAATGCTTAATTGGCGCTAATGCCGGGATCGGAATCTCACTCGGTGACCGATGCGTTGTTGAAGCCGGTCTTTACGTCACCGCGGGAAGCAAAGTGTTACTTCCTGACGGCGAAGTCGTCAAAGCCGCTGCACTCTCGGGAGCACACGACCTGCTCTTTCGCAGGAACTCAGTCACCGGCGGCATTGAAGCTGTCAACCGCACTGGCTCTTGGGGTGGCTTGAACTCCGCCCTGCACTAAAACCCCCGACTTTCCCAGTTCCTGGGAAAGTCGGACATAATCCGCCCTCATCGGTCCAATAATGTCCGAGCCATCCGGTGTGCACGGGCCAAAGTGCATCTTTAATTCCACTATCCACAGAGCCACCGACCCATTGTCAGCAAACGCACAGCATTCCGGGTTGGATTGATTTCGTGTGCATATCGGTTCAACCTGTAAAGCATGCCCACTCCCAAACAAGAATTCCTTGATTCAATCCGCGAGCAAGTTTTTACATATGCGCATAACCGCGCGGGGGTATTCATGCCCCACGAGTTGACTGCATTGGGCATTGACACGGGAATCACAAAAACTATGGTCAGATCTAGGCGTTGGCGCAAACTCCGCTACGGCGTGTATACCGATCAACTCACACTCGATCAAGCAACGGGCAGCCCGGATAAACTCCACGAACTCAATCTCGCAGCGGCAATCGTCTCATTGCGCGGCCCGGCTGCCGCCTTTGGTCGCTCAGCGGCCCTACTTCATAGCCTGCCGTTGCCCGACGGCAAACCACACCAACTTGAACTCGTGCGCAATGCTGGAGCGGACCTCCGAGCACTCAACGATCGGGTAAGAAATTCGCATGCCCTGCCTGATGTTCACACGCGCACTCACAACTTCGAACTTATTGATTTGGAGGTGCTTCGAGGGGTCCCAACCGTTAGCCGTCCATGGGCTGCCGTCACCGCCGCCTGCCGACTACCTCGAAATTATCAGGTTGGATTGCTTGACTCGGTTCTTTGGGAAAGTGGGTCCACCCACGCAGAACTCGATGCAATCTGTGAAAAAACCATCAATGTTCGTGGTATGCGGGAGGTGCGTCGAGTGCTTCCGCTCGCGCGGGATGGTGCACAAACGATTCTGGAAACAATCTCGCGCTTGACGTTCAAAGATCACGATCTACCTGAACCAACATTGCAAGAGAAGATTTACGACTCACATGGACTTGTTGGGATTGCCGACTTCGCCTGGATCTCACTTGGCATAATCGGCGAAGCTGACGGCGCAATAAAATACACTGACGCTGCGAGCCTTATCGAAGAACGACGCAGAGAGCAACGGATAAAGGATGCTGGCTTCGAAATTTTTCGATGGACTTGGAGGGAAATCCACAATGACCCTAGAAGGGTCGTGGCTCGTTTCACTCGTGCCGTTCACAGCTCACGGCGCGCCGCCTGAATGTGTGCTGAACCTGGATTAAATGGACAAAAGTAGCCAATCGCATGGAGATTTTGTCTGACTTTCCCAGGAACTGGGAAAGTCAGACAAAATTTAGGGATTTGGGTATTGGCGCTCAATTGCGCCCGTGTACACCTGACGGGGACGGCCGATCTTGGTGGTGGGGTCCTCAATCATTTCTCGCCACTGTGCGATCCAACCTGGAAGGCGGCCGAGGGCGAAGAGCACGGTGAACATGCGAGTGGGGAAACCCATCGCTTTATAAATCAATCCGGTGTAGAAGTCAACATTGGGGTACAACTTGCGTTCAATAAAATAAGGATCTTCAAGGGCTACGGCTTCAAGTTGTAGCGCAATGTCGAGCAGTGGGTCGCTGACGTTGAGCGCCTCGAGAACTTCGTAGGCGGTTTTCTTCACAATCGCTGCACGAGGGTCGTAATTCTTGTAGACACGATGACCGAAGCCCATGAGCTTCACACCGTCTTCACGATTCTTGACCTTCTGAATAAAGGCGTCGACGCCTTCACCAGACGCGTGGATTTCACCCAGCATTTCAAGGACGGATTGATTAGCGCCACCGTGCAGCGGGCCAAAGAGCGCGTTGATACCGGCCGAGACACTTGCAAAGAGATTCGCGTGAGAGGAACCGACAAGCCGCACGGTTGAGGTCGAACAGTTTTGCTCATGATCAGCGTGAAGAATGAATAGTTGATTCAGTGCCTTAACAACGACGGGGTTTGCCACATATTCCTCAGCTGGCACGCCGAAGGTCATGCGGAGGAAGTTTTCAACGAAGGGAAGTGAGTTGTCCGGGTACAGCATTGGCTGGCCGACAGATTTTTTATAAGCGTATGCCGCAATAGTCGAAACCTTGGCAAGGAGGCGAATCGTGGAAATTTCAACCTGCTCTTGATCAAATGGATCTAGCGAATCTTGATAGAAGGTTGACAGGGCAGAAACCGCGGAAGACAGGACAGGCATTGGATGCGCATCGCGCGGGAACCCGTCAAAGAAGCGACGCAAATCCTCGTGCAGCATTGTGTGCTGGGTGATTAAAGACTCAAACTCACTTAACTCCGTCGCTGTTGGCAATTCACCGTATATCAGCAGGTAGGTGGTTTCAAGAAATGAAGAGTGCTGTGCGAGTTGCTCAATCGGGTAACCCCGGTATCGCAGAATCCCTTCGTCTCCATTAATGAAGGTGATCGCAGAAGTGCATGAAGCCGTGTTCACGAATCCCGGGTCGAGGGTCACGTTTCCGGTTGTCTTGAGTAACGCGCTGATACCTAACCCATTTTCACCTTCACTGGCTTCAACGATTGGTAGATCAAGGGTTCCGCCGGAATAGTTGAGCACATTTTCAGTCACCCGCTGAGAGTACCGGGCATTTGTTACCAGAGAAGATCCGCCTAGCTAATTGGATGCAGACGTGAAACTGCGCGGGCCACATCTTGATCGGTTGCGGTCATGGCCACCCGAATAAATTTTCGGGCTTTCTCCCCATAGAAAATACCGGGTGTGACCAAAATCCCGAGTTCTGCAAGTTCCTTAACACTCACCCAGCAGTCCTTGCCTTGGGTCGCCCACAAGTACAAACCTGCCGCACTGTGATCAATGTCAAACCCACGTGAAGTTAATGCATCACGCAGAGCTGACCTTCGCGAGCGATATCTCGCCTTTTGCTCTGCCACATGCGAAACATCCTGATACGCCGCAATGGCGGCCAGCTGCACGAAAGTGGGGAGCATCATGCCTAGATGCTTGCGAATTCCCAAAATCCGACTCACCAGTGCGGGGTCACCGGCAAGTGCTCCGAAACGGTAGCCGGCCATATTCGATCGCTTGGAGAGTGAATGAACGGCGAGCAGTCCTGTGAGATTTCCACCGTTAACCCTCTGGTCCAAAATTGAGACGGGTTCAACTTCCCAACCCAACTCGAAGTAGCACTCATCGCTTGCGATCACGACACCATTTGCTTGGCCCCAGGCAACGATTTCCTGCAGCCGCTCCAGGCGGATTACCTCGCCCGTAGGGTTCGAAGGAGAGTTGAGCCACACCATGGACACTTCCCGATCCAGAAGTTCGGGTGAGTCGCTTGCGATTACTTCTGCTCCGGCTGCAAGTCCACCCACCAAATATGTCGGATAAGCGATCTCGGGAATCACGATCAGGGATCCAGGTCCGCACCCCAACAGATTTGGCAGGGAAGCAACGAGTTCCTTCGAGCCAATGGTAGGCAGGAAACCGATATCGTCTGGGGAACCCAAAGTTTCAACGGCCCACTGAACAAATGTCGTTCCCAATTGTGGAACACCAGCCGTGGTTGGGTATCCGGGTGCGTTAGATGAAGCGGCCAGGGCCTGCTGAACTGGCAACGGAGTGGGATCAACGGGGGTCCCTACCGAGAGATCAACGATTCCGTCGCGGTGCGCTCGTGCAATTTCAGCGAATGGACCAAGGGTGTCCCATGGGAAATCAGGCAGTTGCGACCAACGATTATCGCTCACGGCGTGAAGGTCCAAGAATTCTTATTCGTCGTGGGTCTGGGTTTCAATGCTTGCCAAAAGTGGGGCATCAAATGTCTGGGCACCTAGTTTTGCAGCGCCACCCGGTGAACCCAATTCGACGAAAAAGTCCACGTTTGCAACGGTAAATTCTTTGTGTTCCACGGGTACATCGTCTTCGTAGTAAATGGCCTCCACCGGGCAGACTGGCTCACATGCACCGCAGTCGACACACTCGTCAGGCTGAATGTAAAGCATGCGATCACCTTCATAGATGCAGTCCACGGGACACTCTTCAATGCAGGACCTGTCCTTGAGATCTACACAGGGAAGGGTGATGACATAGGTCACTTTTACTCCAACGAGTCAGGCGCAATTGCGGTGCGCAGATTTACCAAAGGCTGTTACCGGTGCTCAACTTACCGCTTCCCATCTCCCCTTGCACCTACCGTCCCGAAAATGTTCCACCCCTTCTAGGCTCATGCTGTGCGCCTTTATAACACCATGACCCGCGAGATTGATCTCGTTGAAACCAGCCACCCGGAGGTCGCCCGGATTTACGCCTGCGGACCGACCGTGTATCGAGATGCACATGTCGGAAATATGCGTACATTTCTTGTGACCGATCTGATCTCGCGTACCATGCGCTACGAGGGCATGAAAACGATCGTTGTTCAAAATATTACCGATGTCGGACACATGGCCGATGACACTGGACTGGGCACCGTGGCCGCCGACAAGATGCTTGCGGAGTCAGAGAAAACGGGGAAGACGGCTCTTGAGATTGCCCAGTATTTCGAGAAAGTATTCCACCAAGATTTGGCGCGACTCAATATTTACCCTGCCGACTACTACCCAAAAGCAAGTGAGTCCATTGAATCCATGGTCAGCTTGATCACGACCTTAATTGACAGTGGAAATGCATATGTAGGTTCTGACAACTCTGTGTATTTCTCCGCCGAGTCCTTTCCAAGTTACGGGGCACTTAGCGGTAACAGATTGGACGAATTGCGTCCGGGGCATAAATTTGACGCTGACGAAAACGATTCGGCCAAACGTTTTCACGCAGACTGGGCCTTATGGAAGTCAGCTGGAGAAAATCGAACGCAGTTAACTTGGGAAACTCCTTGGGGTCGCGGTTTCCCGGGTTGGCACACGGAGTGCAGTGCAATGAGTTTGGATATTTTGGGTGAAAATATCGACATACATACCGGCGGAATTGACCTTCGCTTTCCACACCACGAAGACGAACGTGCCCAAAGCAACTCGGCTGTTTCGCCCACGAGAGGCACTAATCATGAGGTTGTTCGCCAATGGGTTCACGCCGAGCACCTGCTTTTTGAGTCAAAGAAGATGAGTAAGTCCGCAGGCAACGTGGTCCTAGTGCAGGACGTGATCGATCGCGGCTACGACCCACTTGCAATTCGTTTGGCCTTTATGCAGCATAAATATCGCAGTCAAATGAACCTCACCTGGGAAGTGATTCAATCTTCGCAAGAGCTCCTTGAACGGTGGCGTCGCAAGGTCAATCAATGGTCTCAGAGCGAGTCACAAGCAATGGATCCAAGTGTTGTTGCAGAAATTTCAGGCTACTTTTCAGCCGACCTAAATACGCCAATGGCTGTCAATGCAATGCGCAAGCTTGAAAAGAATAGTGAAATTTCTGACGGAACGAAGTTTGAAATATTCGCTCACCTTGATTCACTCTTCGGGCTTGATCTAGTTCGTGATGTAGGCAAGGACCTTGGTGAGAGTCTTTCAGTCCCAACAGAGGTTCTGGGGCTACTTGAGCAGCGAAATGCAGCTCGGGCCGCGAAGGACTGGGCACTGAGTGACCAATTACGGGATCAGATAACCCTTCTTGGATTTAGTGTCGTGGACGCAGCCGATGGCGCACACGTCGAGCCGATCACGAACTAGTTATTCGGCTTCCTCGGTTTGTCCGTGCTTGGCTCGCTGGCCGAGGGACTCGGTTCGCTGTTGTCGAATTCGGTTCCGGCTGGATCGATTGCATCAGGATCCGGCTTAGGCTTCTTTTTCTTGCACACAACATTGGGGCCCGCGTTGTATACGGTAGTCATGGGTTCCCGCTTGACTTCTTCACCATCTTTTATGAAAACTCGATCTACCGTGATCGTAAAGCCTTCGATGCCTGCTTGAGGTGAGCACTTTTTACTGGTAACCACGACTTTCTTGGGTTTTTTCAGATTAACGCGCTCACCAAACTCGGCCTCAATCGCGTCGTATTCGCGTGTTCCCCAGAATGTAACTTTCATAGAACTATTCGTCATTTTCGTTTTAATAAGAACAGCATTCGGTGAGTCGTTGGTGAATTTCATGTCGAAAATTCCCCACGCAACCGTTGCTTCCAACCCAGGTTGATATCGCGAGATGTACAGGGAATGTGCTCGAGTATCGGTGCGTTCCATCCCAGCGAAGAATGCCGCAGTCCAAACTGCCGTGGTGGCTGCCGAGACACCCCCGCCAAGTGCATCTTCAAAAACTCCACCTGGCCCAATAATTGTCCCCACGGTGTAGCCGTTCTTGACCGTGCGTTCGCTGATCGTGTCGTTCATGGAGAACATTTCACCCGGCATCAAAATCGTGTTGTTCACGTACCTTGCCGCCTGTCCAATATTGGTCACGCGGTATGGGGCGTAAACAAAATCTTGGGTAAAACTTGATAATTTGTCGTTGATTCCTAATTGTTGCGCTGCAGCCGTTGTTAGTTCAGGCTCCCGAGTTCCCAGAGACACAGGAACCGTTCTTTCACCGGGATCGGCACCCAAGACACCTAATACCGATGTAGCCAGTTCAGCATCAGAGACTCCCGTTCCGACAACGGATGGAACAACAACGGGCTTCCCACCCTTAATCTTGAAACTGGCATTGCGACCGGGTTGCTCAGCCTTTTTAAGTCTATTTGCAATCGACGCATGCAGAATTGCACCATCCAACTCGGGAGAAAGTTGATTCCCTTGGATAGTGAACGACAGCGCCCGCGCAATCGTGTCCGGTGGAATGGTTGCAGTTACATCGCCAACGACCACGGTGACAGGATTGGATACGGCCTGCTTCGCCAGCAGCTCCGCGCTCGTGGCATCAGCTGGGGCCACCCGCGGAGGAGTGACTTCCAATGGCGCCTGAATAATTGAACGCGGTTCAGCAACCGCGGCGACCAGTTCTTCACCGAGTGCGACCCGATCGATCTCAAGGCCGTCGCTGCCTTGGACTAAGTCGATTTTGTTCTTTGTCACCGTTAGATTGGGTTCAACAGGGTTGAGGTTCACAACCTCTGCAATGGAACCGACGGATTCGGCGAGTAGATCTTGATCGACGGAGATAATTGGGTCGACCTCCCGGGATCCAATTAGATCAGTGATCACACTTAGGGGGTTGAACCCTTGCCCAGTTTCACTGTCCACGGTCGCTTGGGCATCCAGGCTGATCCCCGCGGCTCGTGGCCTCAGCTCAAAGACTTGATCTCCTGCAGAGATCTCCAACTTACGGTTTAACTTGGTTCCAACACTTTGATCTAGGGTCGTCACGGCCTCCTCTGGGCTCATGCCGCCGATTGCAACCCCCAGGACAGTCGTTCCTGGGCGAATTCCGTCATTGGTCGCGACGAACATGCCGAGGAAAAAGGCGATTGCTGCCGCAAACCCAGCCCCAATCCATATGAGATTGCGCTGTGAGATCGCGGGCATCTGTGGATGCTCACTCACAAAGTATCTCCACAACTGTTGACAACATAATTACTCGCTAAAGGTCTAGTAGAACATGCTAAACAATCTGGCCTGTGCATGCCTGAAGCGACATGCACGGAAACCATTTCGTTACGGCTCAAATAAAACTGACGCTTGCGATCCCCTTTTGGTTCCCTTTCGAATCCGGAAAGCCGCCGGGAGCGTTGCAGTCGCTGTTCCCAGAACGATTCCACCAAATAGGTACACCATTTGACGGGCCCCCGAACTTATGGCGAGGTCACCCGATGAAGTCTCAGCGGCGAGAATCACAGTGAAGGCCAGCCAGCCGCTGAAGAACAGCCATCCGGCCCAACGCGTTCCCACGGCAACCGTGGCAAGTCTGGTAACAACGACGATCGCGATCAAGATCACGGCCGTGCCCCAAGGGATTACGACTATTAAATCTCCGATAGACAAGACCCATCTTTGTGCCTGAATAAATGCACCAGTGACCCCTATGGCGAAGCCCATGAGGACAAAACCGATGAGGAGAAGTACCCGCTGAAATGAATCAGACAAGTGCGAGCCCCTCGAACAGGTCGCTTTCTTGACCAGTTTCAGGTAACTCCCCCCGGACGAGGCGAAAATGTTCTTCGGCGAAAATTTCAAGCCCTAAATTATTTGACAGCGCGAAAAAGCCGCTGTCCGTGGTCACCTGTGTTTTGTGGGCGGTAAGTGCGTCGAACTTTGCTTGGGTAAATTCAGAACCATCAATTACGGTCGTGATCACTGAGTCGTCAACGGCAAATGGGATCTCGTCAGGATCCATCATGGCGAATTCACTTTCGTCACCGACTTCTTTCAGCTTTTCAATTCCCGCGACGATTCGGCTCTTCGGGAATGCGGACCAGTACACCTTGGAAACAGACCAAACTTCACCGAGCTCCGGTTTAAAGCTCTGACTTTCCGCCAGAGCAATCGCATAGGTTGTTACTCGGTGAGCCTGAATGTGGTCGGGGTGCCCGTATCCACCAAAGTCGTCGTAGGTGACAACCACCTGTGGCCGCACCTCGCGAATAATCTCGACGAGGTCCGTTGCCGCTTCAAGTAGGTCGGCATTCCAAAAACAGTCCTCGCGCTTATTACTCTCAACGCCCATCATGCCCGAGTCGCGATACTTTCCCGGACCACCAAGGAACCTGAAGTCTGTGACACCCAGTAGCGCCATAGCCGCGCTTAATTCGCCGATCCGGTGCTTACCCAGTGTGTCGTTTTGATCCGCGGCTAGGTGGGCCAACTCAGGAACCAGAACTTCACCTTCTTCACCCAACGTGCAGGTCACCAAAGTTACCGAAGCACCTTCTGACACGTATTTAGCCATGGTCGCCCCAGTGCCAATTGTTTCGTCGTCTGGGTGGGCGTGGACAATTAAGAGTCGGGCGTCTGAAGTCACCGGCTAAGGGTAGCGACCGCTGGGAATACGGCATGATTCGCACATGAGTGAATCCTTTCCACGTCAAAAGGCCGCGACTCGGAGTTTTCGACTAGGAGTCCCACGAAACTTTTCCATTTCACCCTCAGAGAACGTGTTGGTATTCCTAAGATCGGATTCTGGACGCACTCCGACAACTGATATCTGGTTGGCCGAGAAAACAGAATCTGGCTGGGTCGAGCGCAGACTCCTTGAGTCGCAAACACTGTCGCGTGAAGGTGATATCCCAGCGGAAGAACTCGCCCGAAGAGAGCGCATGCGCGAGGTCAGTGAAGGGGTCACCGCTTATTCCACCGACAAAGACTTTTCCCTCATTGCCTATGCCCTGGACGGAGCCCTATTCCTTCAAGAGATACCCCACGATTGGGCCGCTCCGATAAGTGAACCCAAACGAATCGATGCGGGCGCTGGGTGCATTGATCCCAGGCTGAGCCCTGACGGTAAACACCTGGCATTTGTCACGGCCGGATCACTTATGGTGGTGAATACAGATTCCTTGTTGATCACCAAACAATGTGGTCCAAAAGAAGATGAGGTAAACGTATTCTGGGGTTTAGCAGACTTCGTTGCAGCTGAGGAACTGGATCGGGTGCGAGGCTATTGGTGGACAAGTGATTCACATGCACTCTATGTGGAGCGAGTTGACGAGTCACCCGTGTCTACCGCTTGGATTTCAGACCCGGCAAATCCACAAAAGCCCGCCCACGAACATCGGTACCCATTTGCTGGCAGTGAGAACGCGATTGTGTCACTTCACCACGTGACTCTCACCGGCGATCACACCGAAGTCCCATGGGATCACGCGAAATTTCCCTATCTCGCCACAGTGACAACCAGCGGCCGTGAACCGACCATGAGCGTGTTGTCGCGCAACCAACAGGATCTTGAAATTTTTAGCCTCCATGGAGCAACACCCACTTTGCTGCAGCACAGAACCGAGTCGCCTTGGCACAGCTCCAATGCGGGAGTTCCTACGTTGAGCGAGAGTGGCCAGCTACTAGAAATTCGCCCACTTGACAATGCATATCGTCTTTGCGCTGATGGCGAACCGATCAGTCCGGAGTACCTTCAAGTCACTGGNNNCGGGGCTGACATCACCTACACGGCCCAAAGCACATGGACCAATCAACATATTTTTTCGGTTGGTGGTGGTCAAATTTTCACAACAGCAACTGAGGAATCCCTGAATTCCGGAGTGAGGGAAGGGAATCTCTTGGTGAGGGCTCACACCGACTTTGACCACACTGCAGCCACCTTTACCCTCGTCAACCTGCAAAACCCAGATGTGGTCGAACACACTTTCTCAAATAATGCGGAAGTTCCTGTAATCACGCCAAAGGTCGCCGTGGAGACCACGGGTGAGCACGAAATCAAGAGCGCAATTATTTGGCCACGGGATCACGTGCGGGGAACACGAGTTCCCGTCATTCTTGCGCCATACGGTGGGCCACAACACTCACGGGTGCTCGCGTCCGGCGCTGCTTTCCTCTCGGATCAGTGGCTAGCAAATCAGGGATTCGCGGTGATAGTCACTGACAATCGCGGCACTCCAGGTCACGGCCCCAAT
>DKME01000139.1:3162-7482 GCA_002469525.1 Actinobacteria bacterium UBA7422 | reverse complement strand
GCCGCCACGATGCTGGCAAGAACCGCGGCAATAACTAGCCAAGTGTCACCTTCCGCGATCCCCGCGGCAAAGACACTGAACTTGATGACAAATCCGCTGGTGAGCGGGATGCCCGCCAAGGACAACATGAAGATGGCCATGACCGCGCCAAGTACCGGAGACTTCTTGCCCAGCCCGGCCCACTTGGAAAGGTGAGTTGCCTCCCCTGATGGGTCACGAACCATTGAGACAACAGCCAAGGTTCCTACTGTCACTAGGCCATAGGCAATTAAATAGAACAAGACGGCTGCGATACCGGAGGGACTCGCCGCGACAACACCTACGAGGATGAAACCACTTTGAGCAATTGCTGAGTAAGCCAGCATGCGCTTAATGTCACTCTGGGTGAGCGCGATCAGGGAACCGATAATCATGCTCAGGATTGACACCGACCACAAGATGATTTCCCAGTCCCACTGGATTCCCGAGAATGCTACGTAGAGCAAACGCATCATGGCGCCGAAGGCCGCGACCTTGACCGTTGCACCCATGAACGCCGTGACGGGAGTCGGAGCGCCCTGATACACATCAGGTGTCCACTGGTGGAACGGAACAGCGCCCACCTTAAACAGCAAGCCGACCAGAAGCATTGCCATGCCGATCACGATCAGCAGCGTTTCCCCAGCCGAAGCCGAAAGTGCGTCATGGATCTCCGGCAGCGAAATCGAACCGGCAAAGCCGTACACCAAACCGGCACCAAAGATAAAGAACGCAGAGGAGAAGGCTCCAAGAACGAAATACTTCAGGGCTGCTTCCTGGGAAAGCAGTCGGCGCCTACGAGCCATGCCCACCATTAAGTAGAGAGGTAGTGACATGACTTCAAGTGCCACGAACATAAAGAGGAGGTCATTGGCGACCACAAATGCGAGCATGCCCAACACTGCAAAAAGGAAAAGTGTCCAAATCTCAGTCTGGAAGTAGCCTCGGGCCGAAAACTCACGCTCGTCAACCGACCCTGGAAGCGCTGAGGCACTGGGCGCAAATGCGTCGCCCAAACTGTCAAGTGAGCGCTCTGCCACCAAGAATGCGCTGAGCAGCGAGAGGATCAGAATCGTTCCCATTAAGACGATTGCGGGGCCGTCAATCGCAACGGCGCCACCGCCTGTGATCGTGCGGATGCTGTGATTGATTACCAGAACGACAAAGGCACCGATAAGAGAGAGGAAGGTCAACAGAATTTGTACCGTGCGACGTACCGAGCGTGGCAGGAAAGTTTCTGTTAACACCGAGAGCAATGCTGCGATCGCAACAATCAGGATCGGCGCAATTGCGACGTAGTCGATCTCGGGTGCGGTAAAGGTATTCACTCCGAGCCTCCTTCACTCGTTGCCGTGCCGGTCAAGATTGGGAAGGTAACCTCCGGGTCGCTCACACCAACCGTTGTCATAACTCGATCCACCGCCGGGTTGATCACATTGAGCAGTGGTGCCGGGAAGACACCGAGCGCGATGATCAACGCTGCGATGGGAACAAGTGCGGTTATTTCACGTCCGTTGAGATCCTTCATGCCTTCGCAATCCGGATTCAGTGGGCCGGTCATGCTCTTTTGGTAGACCCGCAAGACATAGGCGGCCGTGAGCACAATTCCGACGGTGGCTAATGCACCGACCCACATGTACTGCTGGAAGGCGCCAAGAAGCACGAGGAATTCACCAATGAACGAGACCATGCCGGGCAATGCCAGGCTGGAAAGCGCCGCGATGAGGAAAAAGCCAGCCAGAACAGGTGCCACCTTGTTCACGCCCCCGAAGGAAGACAGCTGAGCCGAGCCACCGCGACGCGACATGAGGTAGCCCGCAGCGATAAACAATCCGGCAGTGCTTAGTCCGTGGGCGACCATGTACACGACCGAACCAGTCTGCCCCGCAGAGGTGAATACGAAAATACCCAGTGCGATGAACCCGAAGTGGGACATCGAGGAATATGCGAACAGGCGCCGCATGTCTGTCTGTTTCAGGGCCACGAAACCGCCATAGAAAATTCCAATTAATGCAATCGCGATCACAACCGGGGCATAAAAGGTACTTGCCGCTGGGAAGATTTCCAGGCAGTACCGGATCATGCCGAAAGTTCCGACCTTGTCCAATACACCGATCAGCAGAACTGAGGTTCCAGGCTGTGACTGCCCTGCCGCGTCGGGCAACCAGGTGTGAAATGGCCACAAAGGAGCTTTGATCGCGAAGGCGAAAAAGAAACCGAGGAAAAGCAATTTTTGAATGTCAGGGTCAATATCCAGACCAACCAATGTGGTGAAGTCAAAAGTGCCCGTGCCCGTGATTTGCGCGGAAACTACGTAAAGCCCAATGAGCGAGGCCAACATGAACAGGCCACCGACCAAGCTGTAAATCAGGAACTTCACGGCGGCGTAGGAGCGCTGCGGTCCGCCATAACGACCGATCATGAAGTAGACCGGGATCAGCATTGCTTCAAAGAACACGTAGAACAGGAAGACATCGGTCGCAGCGAAAACCCCGATCATGAGCGCTTCGAGCACCAACACCAGGGCGAAATAGCCCTTCACGCTGCCTTGGGACTCAATCGCGTCGTCCCAGCCGCCCAGAATCACCACGGGTACCAGGGTTGCTGCAAGTGCAATAAGGACTAACGCGATTCCATCGACTCCAAATGAGAAATTAATCCCGAAGGCAGGGATCCACGCGTAGCTTTCCGAAAACTGGAAAACTTCCTTTGAGTTTGCATCAAAATTCAGCGCCATAGCGATTACCGCGCCAAGGGTGACAAGGGAGAAAGCCAGCGCAACCGTCTTTGCGAGTTTGGCATTGTTCTTCGGCAACAGAATTACTAGCAAACTGCCTACGAGTGGCAATAACGCGATTGTGGTCAACCACGGATACGAATCCATGTTTAAGTCGAAGTTCATTAGATCCTCACCAACAAAAGGGCCAGAAGCACCAAGACGGCTCCACCCACCATGGACAATGCATATGAGCGAATAAACCCGGATTGGGTGCGTCTTAATCGACCAGACATTCCACCGACAATTGCAGCGGAACCATTAACGAATCCGTCTACTGCTCGTGCGTCAAACCACACCAATGCTCGAGCCGCGTAATTCGTAGGCGCCACGACTAAAGCGTGGTTGACAGCGTCACCATAAAGATCCTTGCGTGCGGCACGGGTTAACCAATTGCCAGCTGGCTCGTCAATGGGTACTTCTCGCCGGGCGTACGAGATCCAACCAATGATCGCGCCAATAATCACGACGACGAGAGTGATACCAATGTAAGCGGAAGTGGGTAGCGGTGTGGGTTCACTCTCGTAACCGACGACAGGCTCCAACCAACTCTCAATGTCACCCCAAAAGAGAAGCGCCATACCCATAAAGGTTGAACCAAGACCCAAAATTATGAGTGGAATGGTCATGACGGCTGGTGACTCGTGCGGGTGAACATCGGTTTCCCAGCGCTTCTTGCCGAAGAAAGTCATCGCGACCATACGGGTCATATAGAAACCAGTGATACCCGCAGCTAGAACTGCCGCCCCACCGATAAACCAGCCGCGTTCAAATGCCGCGTGAATGATTTCGTCCTTGGACCAGAAACCTGAGAAGGGCGGGATTCCAATAATAGCGAGGTAGCCGGCCATAAAGGTGATGAAAGTAATGACCATGACGGATCTCAGTGCACCGTATCGACGCATGTTCACGTTGTCGTCCATGCCATGCATGACCGACCCTGCTCCAAGGAAAAGGCCAGCTTTGAAAACACCGTGCGTAAGCAGGTGGAAAATTGCGAATACGTAACCGATTGGACCAAGCCCAACAGCGAGCATCATGTAACCAATCTGGCTCATGGTTGATCCAGCCAGCGCCTTTTTAATATCGTCTTTGGCCGAACCAATAATCGCACCCATAAAGATGGTGATGAGGGCAACAATGACTACAGCCATTGCCGCAATTTCAGCGTTGTTGTAAATAATGTTGCTGCGCGCGATCAGGTACACACCCGCGGTAACCATGGTCGCTGCGTGGATAAGTGCCGAAACCGGAGTCGGTCCCTCCATGGCGTCGAGCAACCACGCTTGGAGTGGGAACTGCGCGGACTTGCCTGCGGCTGCAAGAAGCAGCAGCAAGCCAATCGCTGTGAGTGTTCCTTCACTCGCTTGGGTAGCGCTGCCGAATACGTCTGAGAACGTGACCGAGCCAAAGGTGACGAACATCAGCATGATTGCAAGGCTGAGGCCAACATCACCGACCCGGTTAATAATGAAAGCTTTCTTTGCGGCTGCGGCAGCCGAACGCTTGTGCTGCCAGAACCCGAT
>DKME01000139.1:0-3060 GCA_002469525.1 Actinobacteria bacterium UBA7422 | reverse complement strand
TGGGACATGTAACCCAGTGAGTAAATGTGGATCAGCGATCCGACAATTGTGATCAAGAGAATAAAGACCATGGAGAGTTGATCAAGTTGGAATGCGAGGTCCACGCTGAAGTTGCCAACGAATACCCACTGGTAGGCCACCTGCGTGATTGTTCGTTCCTCGGTAGGTAGGCCCATCATTTCTATCAGGAGCAGAACGCCGAGTACGGCGGATGCGGAAACGGTGAGTACTCCCAAGTAGGGTCCCCACGAGTTGGAACGCCGACCGGTGAACAGCAAAATTGCTGCGCCCGCCAACGGCAACGCAATGAGAAGCCACATAAGGGAGAAAAGCCCCTCTGCCGGCATAACGGTCACGTCTGGTCCTATTCCTCGGTGTGTATTGATCTATAACTTGTAATTAGTACTTCAAAAGATTCGGTTCGTCGATTGAAGCGGATTGCCTGGTACGAAAAACTTGAACGATGATCGCGAGCCCGACTACAACTTCAGCTGCAGCAACTACCATGACGAAGAAAGCAACCGTTTGCCCATCGAGGTTTCCGTTCATTCGGGCAAATGCAACAAAGACCAAGTTCGCAGCGTTCAGCATTAATTCGACCGACATGAAAACAATGATTGCGTTTCTACGAACCAATACGCCGATCGCACCAATGCTGAAAAGCAGGGTTGCGAGATAGATGTAATAAATGGGATCCATTAGTTGTGATCCTCGCCTTCGACGAGTTCAACTACGGTTGACACAACCCTGTGGTCAATTATCAGTGAGTCATCGCGCGAACGGACGGGCTCGGGAACGCTGTCAAGTGCTAGCGAACCGTCAGGCAAAATCGCCGGAGTATTCACGGCATTGTGACGCGCGTAGACGCCCGGGTTTGGCTTGTTACCCGGGTGGCCGCCACCCACCATGAATCGCGCAACCGAGAGTTCCTTCTGGGTTGCCTTGGGCCTCCATGCTTCTCGGTGCGTCAGGATCACAGCGCCCAGACCAGCGGTAATGAGAAGTGCCGCTGTTGCCTGGAATGCAAAGAGGTAGTCACTGAAGATCAAGTTTGCAATACCCTCGACATTTCCACCAAATTCGTCGTTGGCGGCAATAAGGCCAATGTCTGCTTTCCCATTCAGGGAACTTCCGATCCCACCGATGAGAAGCACTGAGAGCGCCACTCCGAAGAGAATTCCAAAAAGCCTTTGTCCGCGAATCGTTTCGATTAATGAATCCGAGGAGTCAACGCCGACAACCATGAGCACAAATAGGAAGAGCATCATGACCGCGCCGGTGTACACAATGATCTGGACCATGCCAAGAAATGGGGCCGCGTTTGCAACATAGAGAATTGCCAGGTTGATCATGACCATGGCGATGAACAAGGCCGAGTGGACAGCTTTTCGCGAAAGAATCATGCCCAGCGCACCTATTACCGACAGTCCTCCGCAGACTATGAAAACAACGAGTTCCCCGTCAATACTCATGCAACACCACCGTCAGGTGTTGTTGTCGGGTTCGCAACTGTTTGCGTATGTTGTTCTGGTACCGAGCCGGTGACCTTATTCGCGTAATAGTCGCTATCGGTGGTTCCGGGGACCATTTCATGTGGCGGTGCAAGCATTCCAGGAAGCATAGGGCCCAGCAGATCTTGTTTTTCGTAAATTAAGTCAGCTCGATTGTTGTCTGCGAGTTCAAATTCGTTGGTCATGGTGAGTGCGCGTGTTGGGCACGCTTCAATGCACAATCCGCAGAAAATACAACGTGTGTAGTTAATTTGATAAACCCGGCCGTAGCGCTCGCCCGGGGAGAATCGCTCTTCGTCACTGTTATCGGCGCCTTGAACAAATATTGCATCTGCTGGACAAGCCCATGCGCATAGTTCACAACCAATGCACTTTTCCAGACCGTCGGCCCAGCGGTTGAGTTGGTGACGGCCGTGAAAACGCGGTTTTGGTGGATACTTACTCGCATCTTCAGGGTACTGCTCGGTGACTACTTTTTTGAAAATAGTGCCGAAGGTAACCCCAAATCCGCGCACCGCGGCTGGTAACTCAGGCATGTGGGCTCTCCTCGGGGTCAGGTGAATCAATTGCCGGTGTGCTCGCATTGGCCGCAACGGATTGCGCCGCGAGTACTCGACGAGGCGTGTAGGGAAGTACTTGACCCGGCATGGGCGGAACAGGATGGCCACCGGCCATTGGGTCAAATGTTTCCTCGCCTTGGATTTCCAGTTCCGCATCAATTTTTGCTTGCTTGCGGTCGGAGCGGACCTGAAGTAACCAAGATCCGACGAGCAGCACCGCGATCACTATTGCACCAGCGATCAGTAACTGTTGATTGCTGAAACTGAAGTCATTGCGGAACACGCGTGCAATTGCGACGATAAAGATCCAGGCTAGGGAGGCCGGGATAAGGACTTTCCAACCAAATTTCATGAACTGGTCGTAACGCAATCGCGGTAGCGTTGCCCGCAACCAAATGAACATAAAGATAAAGAGCTGAACCTTGAGTAGCCACCAAAGAATTGGCCACCAGCCGACATTTGCTGAATCCCAAAGTGAGATTGGCCACGGTGCCAGCCAACCACCAAGGAACAGGGTCGTTGCAAGTGCAGAAACCGTGACCATGTTGATGTACTCGGCCAAGAAGAACATGGCGAACTTAAGCGAGGAGTACTCCGTGTGGAAACCACCCACAAGTTCGCCCTCAGCTTCAGGCAGGTCAAATGGCGCGCGGTTGGTCTCCCCCACCATTGAGGTGACGTAGATCAAAAACGACGGTAGTAAAATCACAGCGAACCAAATCGGTTGCTGTTTAACGATGATCTCCGACGTAGACATTGAGCCCGCGAATAGGAACACCGCGACGAATGAAAGTCCCATCGCGATCTCATAGGAAATCACTTGAGCCGTTGACCTAAGTCCACCAAGAAGCGGGTAGGTCGAACCCGAAGACCAACCGGCTAGGACCAAGCCGTACACACCGATTGAGGCAATCGCCAGAACGTAGAGGACCGAGACCGGGAAGTCTGTGAGTTGAAGTGGAGTCTCAACACCAAAAATTGAGACGGTT
>DKME01000045.1:16762-36088 GCA_002469525.1 Actinobacteria bacterium UBA7422 | reverse complement strand
TGGAACATATCCAGGGTAAGGAAATGACACATCGATTTGATGGTCACGCGAACTGTTTTATTGAAACTGGTGGCGGAAAAGCGATGCTTATTGACTTCAACTACAACGTCGAGCCACTCCCCGGCAAGTATCCCTACCCGATCGTTGGCCCCATGAGTCTGCTGAAAAAGACTCGCATGAACCACATGGGGAAAATGGCCTTTCGCTGGATGTACTGGAACATCTTGATGCCAGGACACCAAATGCCTGTCCCAGCTCACATGAGCCTGAGTGGCAAAGACACCGGGATGCTGGACGAAGCCCAACTCGCAAAAGCTACCAGTTAAGAATTTCACAATCGAAAGGAAAAGCAATGCCAACAACAGTAATTGAGGGCCACGAAGTCTCCGTGGATGACGAAGGCTTTCTCACCGAATACGACCAGTGGGATCCCGAGATAGCCGGCGCCCTAGCCACCGCGATCGGCGTAAACCTCACCGAGGACCACTGGAAAGTTATCAACTTCCTGCGTGAAGACTTCAAAGTAAATGGTGCGACTCCGACCCTTCGCCGCGTTTCCACTACCGGAGGCGTAGACACGAAGTCACTCTTTGCCCTATTCCCAAAAAAACCAGCAAAGAAGATGTCCTATATTGCCGGTCTACCTAAGCCAGCTGGTTGTGTATGAGCGACATGATTGTTCCTTCCTTCGGCGACGACGAAGGAACAGGTAGAAAACTGGCCATCATTTGTTCAAAGGGCTCGTTGGACATGGCTTATCCCGCATTCATCTTGGGTAACGCTGCTTTGGGAGAAGGCGTTGCCGTTGACCTATTCTTCACCTTTTGGGGATTCGACATTATTAACGAGAAAACGATGGATCACCTGAAGTTTTCACCGGTGGGAAACCCGGCAGCTCACATGCCGGCTGCGCTCAGCCCACTCCCCGGAGTAACCAGCTTTGCTACGCATTCGCTCAAAAAGGCTCTTGCAGACCTAGACGTCCCCGAGGTACGCGAGTTCCTTGATCTGTTAAAGGATTCGGGTGCGAAAATCTGGGCCTGCCAGCTCAGCGCAGACATGAACCATCTCAGCAAGAAAGACCTTTACGAAGGTGTCGACGCGATAATTAATGCCAGCGACTTTATTGAGATGACTGACGGAGCTCAGCTCCTTTTCATTTAGCAACCCACAAGCTACTCGGTCGCACTCTCTTCGGGTGCGACCGTTTCGCTGAGTGAGACCTGTAATGGCACAAATGTCTGCAGCCTGATTGGCTCAGGTATCGGGGTAAGTCCATAGGTCTCGAAGGATCCTTGACCCGACAACCGGATCAAGAATTGGACGGTAGAAAGCGGCAGCGGGTCTTCAGGTGTGTTGCACACCATTGCATGGGCTGTCCCTAAAATTGGCCAACCAATCAGATCCGCTCCTTCGGCAATGACAACCTTTGAAGCCGCCAGGTCGAAATTGCCTTCAATTGGAACGCCGCCTGTTGCGGGCGTGGCCGTGAGTGAGCCTGGAGCTACCGCTACTTCAAGGGCGCCAGAGCCCACCTTTTGCAACTGAGTGTCGTCAGGGTTGATTACGACACCGTTCACCTCTGTCGCAGCCATCGGGATCACGTTATTAATCGCTTGGACGATCGGGAGCACCGCAACAGCGCCTTCCACCGCGATCATTTCACCGATTAGATCAGCTTCCGTTGCAAATTTTTCTCCAAGTTCGAGCACGCCTGACACACCGGAGGGCCACAACTCGGGTACTTCAGCAGTGAGGTAACTCGTCATGGCATCGACTGAACCGGTAGGCGTCTCAACGCTCATAACTACGATTTCGGGCAGCCCTGAAAGGTCGTATCCTGAATTGTCCGCGGCTATTGCAGGATCGTCCCACATCGTGATGCTCCCACTGAGAATTCCTGCAATCACCGTTGGGCTGAGGACCAATCCATCAAGCCCAATAATGTTGTAGGAAAGCGTCACACCGTAATTGAAGACTGGGACCGTAATGACTTCACCGGTGCACTGCTCAGTGAAGTCAACAATCTCGATAGTTGTTGGAGCAGCCGAGGTCACCCGAACACCAGTTGGCATGTCCGTGGTGGTTTCGGTGACGGATTGCTCGGGACACACGCCACTCAAGGTTACATTCACAATGTCAAAACTGCCCATGAATTCTTCGGGGACTGCAACTTCCTGGGATCCGTTTTGGCAGTTAATTTGGTTTTCTAACTGTGCCGCGAGTACGTCTGGTGGCATTGGCGGCGTACACGCACTCACCAGCAACATTGCGCTGAGCGTAGATACGACAGTGAGGGCAACGCCCCAGTGTCTGTTTCGAGACTGGAACATTGCCCTCACCTTAATTTTCGCTTTTACTTATTTGATGTTGTTGACGAGCGTCTTAGCCTTTGCAAGTACCTTGCCGCCTACTGGAACGTAACCCAGTGAGGACGCACGCTGTGGACCACACTTCTGGAGCAGGTAGTCAGCGAATTGACGAACACCAAGTCCATTTGGTCCCTTACCGTCGGTGCGTGCAAGTAGGTAGCTAAAGATCGCAACGGGGTATGCGCCCTTAGCCTTGACCTTGTAGTTCAAGCTCACTAGCCCATTAGCCGCAACGTTGGTCTGATTAGCAAGGTTCTTTGAAGCCGAGGCAGAGGATGGTGCGACAAACTCTCCCATTGCATTCTGCACCCGGGCTGATGGGTAACCCTTGGAGTCTCCAAGATCGACATAACCAATGGCACCATCGGTGGCGATCACGTTTGCCATGACACCGGCATTGCCTTTACCGGCAATACTGTTAGCGGGTGGCTTGCCACCTGGGAAGGCTGTCGAGAAATCGTCTTGAACCTTAGAGAAAATTGATGGCGCCCACGAATTCAAGTACTGAAGCGTGTTATTGGATGTACCCGAGTTGTCTGAACGGTAGGAGACCGTAATCGGAGTAGCCGGGATTGCAGCCGCAATTCGACTATTGCTCCTGAGAATCTCTTTGTCATTCCACATCTTGATGTTGCCACCAAGGATCTTGGCAAGTGTGGTCTGCTTCAACTGAATGGACGAGCCCAATGTGCGGCCTGTCTTCTTGTTCTTCAAATTAATAGGGAAGGTGACAGCTCCACCAATATTAGGGATGTACTCCCAGCCAAATGATGGTTCACCGCTGGAGTACTTGCTGTCAGTTTGGGCATAATCAAAAACTCCCTTGGTGAAGTTTGATTTGCCGGTACCCGAACCGGTGCTGGTGTACTGGATTGTGAAATTTTTCTGTGAAGCGTTGAAGTCCGAAGCACATGCTTGGATCCATGGGTATGGGAATGAGGCTCCACCGCCGCTGATTGTTTCTGCCGCATTTGCCGGAACGGCGCCTACGAGCGCTGACGCAGCCAGTGCAGTAACACCAGCAACGCTTCCTACGAGTGCATTAATTCGACGCGCTTTACGCACTGTGTCTCCTTCATTTGATGGGAATATTTGCTTACATTCAGAAGTTATTCGGCCAATGTGACCTGCTCTAGTCACTTACTTTTCTATTTATAAACATTTAGGTGAACAGTGCATGTACTCAGACACCAGTGGAAACTCCTGTTAACCAAACCGACCATTCACGTAGTCCAGCGTTCGGTTGTCGCGCGGGTTGCCAAAGATCTCCGTTGTCAATCCTTGTTCAACAACGAAGCCCGGCTGGTTTTCCTCTGCGAGGAAAAATGCCGTGTAATCCGAGACACGCACAGCCTGTTGCATGTTGTGAGTGACGATAATGATCGTGATGTCCTTTGAGAGTTCCCTGATCGTCTCTTCGATCTTTAATGTTGATGCAGGGTCAAGCGCCGAACAGGGCTCATCCATGAGGAGTACATGTGGATTGACCGCTAGGGCACGAGCAATAACCAGACGCTGCTGCTGCCCCCCTGATAAGTCTCCAGCCGGTGCGTTAAGTCGATCCTTGACTTCTTTCCACAAACCTGCCGAGATCAAAGTTTGTTCAACAAGCTCGTCGTGGTCCTTGCGCTTGAGGCCAGAGAGCTTCAGGCCCGAAAGCACGTTTCCTCGAATTGTCATTGAGGGAAAGGGGTTCGGCTTTTGGAACACCATGCCGATTGCCAGACGGATGTGCACGGGGTCCACATCCTGTCGGTAGATATCGTCGCCCTCGTAGAGCACCTCACCCGCCAACGCGGCGCCTGGAATCAATTCGTGTAAGCGGTTCAATGTGCGAAGAAAAGTTGATTTACCGCAGCCGGACGGACCGATCAAGGCTGTGACGGTCTTCTTAGGAAAATCAATGTTGACGTTTTCCAAGACTTTGCGCTTTCCAAACCACACGCTGACGCCGTTGGCAGACATCTCAATTTGCTTTGGAGCTTTCTCGGTCCGGGCGATTTCTGCATCTAGCGCTTCCATTGCGATTACTGTCTCTTCCATTTGATTGCCTTTCGAATTGATCACTTGACTATTTATTTGTTCATCGAATTGCGACCGGAAAGCAATCGCGTGAGTGTGAATAGCACTGCAACAATCACCATAAGGACCAACGCCGCGCCCCAAGCCCGCGTTACCGCATCAGGATAAGGCTGGGCAACGTTGTCAAATATGAATGTGGGCAGTGCTGAAATCGGATCGGAGAACGGGTTCACGACTGTTTGATCGTTCTTTAACGCCGTTAACAAAAGTGGCGCCGTCTCACCCACGACACGAGCTACACCCAAAAGCATTGCTGTAATCACACCCGTGCGAGCCGCGGGAAGGACCACGTTGAAGACAACTCGAGATCGCGTGGAGCCCAAAGCCAACGCACCTGTTCTCAAATCTTCGGGAACAAGGCGCAAGACTTCTTCCGCTGTTCGGGCAACCGTGGGAAGCATCAGGATCGCGTAGGCAATCGCGCCCGCTAGTGCGCTTTGCCGCATGACTCCGGTGAGAATGAAAACCGTCAATACGAACAGGCCCGCGACGACGGAAGGGACCCCGCTCATTGCCTGAACAAAGAATCTCACATAGGGCACCGCGCGGCCACGAATTTCCGTTACATACACGGCGCTGGCGATTCCCAGGGGAACAGAAATAATTGTTGCAATACCTACAATCAAAAACGTTCCAACAATCGCATGGCCTACGCCGCCGTAATCAAGGGGAGTGCTGGGACTGATGTACACACTGTTTTGAAAAATAAATGATGGCCTTAGTGCTTCAAAACCCCGAGCAATAATCGTTGCGAGCATGGACCCCAATATGACCGCGCTCAGAATCGTGGATCCAATGGCAAAGACTATGAGACCGGAATCCAAAATCCCATGCTTTCCCTTTGCCACGTAGCCCGCTACTCCAGCGCTCACTAGCTGAAGTGGGAGATAAACGACTATTAGCAGAAGGGGAGCTGCAATTTCTGTGGTGAAGTACAGCACTCCCGCGAACGAAAGCGGAACCGCGGTGCCCAAAAGTGCCGCTAACCAGAAAGAGGTCGGGCGTTTTGACCAAGGTCGTTGTGGCACCAAGTCTTGCTCCCGAATCTCGGGTGCCTCACTCATCAGGGTTGTCATGACTTTAGCCGTTCTGTGCGTCGAACAATAAGGTTCGCCAGCATGTTGACCACAAGGGTCATGAGGAAAAGGAAGAAACCAGCCGCGAGTAGGACATCAACTTCAAAGTCACCCGAAGTCTCACCGAACTTGGACACGATCAAGGTGGCGACGGATCCACCACCTGATTCAATAATGTTGAAGAAATTGATGTCGAAAACAATTTTCAGGACGAAGAACACCGCGATTGTTTCACCTAATGCGCGTCCAAGCCCCAGCATCACGCCTCCAACAATCCCTCCTCGCCCAAATGGCAGCGCCACGTATCGCAACATGGTCCACATTGAGCATCCGAGGGATTCGGCAGCATTGATTAGCTCGGGTGGTGTTCGCTTGAGAACTTCGGATGTAACCGATGTGACAATCGGAATCATCATGATTGCCAACACAACACCTGCAATGAAAGGGGTTCCCGTGAAATTTCCTGATTCGTTGGCAAATATTGGGATCCAGCCCAGATATTGGTTGAGCAGGGACTGCCATTCTTGTGCCGGAGGTACCAACACATAAAAAGCCCACAGACCAATGATCACCGACGGTATCGCCGCCATCAGGTCAACGAGGTTGGTCAGAAACTTGGACACCCGCGTTGGTGCAATAAAAACCATGAAAACTGCCAAGAAAATACTGACCGGCACAGCGATCACGAGTGCGATCACGGCCAGCAAGATTGAGCCGTAGAGCATCCCAGCGATTCCGTATTCGGGCGGAACGCCGATGGTGTCCCAGACCGTTGTCGTGAGAAAGGACAGTCCTTGGTCTTGGATGACGGGGACCGCTTTCGCCCCAAGGAAAATAGTGATTCCAGCCAAAATAATCAATGAAGTAAACGCGGCGCCCGTGATAACCCGGCTGAAAGCCCTGTCAGCTCTATTTGCCTTTTTGCTGTTGCTGAGATCTCTCAATGGGGTTTCTGCGGCCACGACAGGAATCTGTCACTTATAGGTGGCCAAGGAGACCAGATCACATGAATGCTGGAAACTGTTTTGGTGAACGCCAGGTGAACTAGTGGTCGGACCCTGCAATTTGCTCAAGTGCATGAATCACAATTTCACCAAGAACCGCAGCTGCATCTTTTGCGCCACCCGGCGAGCCAGGAACATTCACCACCAGGGAGTTGTCTAGTTGACCCGCAATCCCTCGTGACAGAGCAGCAGTGGAGATTCCGTTTGCGCGGCCATAGTGTCGAATGGCCTCGGCGATCCCGGGAACTTCCCGGTCAATTACTCCCCGAGTGAACTCTGGAGTTTGATCACTGGGTGAAATACCCGTGCCGCCGGTAGTGACTACCAGAGAGTGTCCTGAATTGACGGCGGCCTTTATTTGGGTGGCGACCTCCGGACCATCGGGGATTATCACGTTGGGAGAACACACGAAACCGAGTTCAGTAAATGCCTTGAACAAGATTTCCCCTGAAGTGTCCGCTCGAATCCCTTGTGCACCGCGAGTGGACACGGTAATTATTTGAGCCGTGAAATTACTCATGCTCACTTCGCAACCAGTGGCCCGAACGACCACCCTTCTTTTCCAGTAGCTCAACGAATTCGATTCGAGCCATTCGGTCAACACCTTTGACCATGTCAATCAGTGTCAATGCGCCAACAGATGCTGCCGTAAGGGCTTCCATTTCGACACCTGTTCGGTCCGCGGTCTTAACCGTTACGGTGATGTGTGAACCCGCTTCATCGAGTTCAACACTCACGTCGACACCGTGAATCGCTAGCGGGTGACACAGTGGAATCAGATCACTTGTTTTTTTGGTCGCTGAAATTGCCGCAATCCGCGCAACGGCAAGGGCATCCCCTTTTGGCATGTCACCCGCATTAAGTCGTTCAACGACTTCAGGGCTCAATGACACCCTCGAACGAGCGGTGGCCGACCTTTGCGTCACCGTCTTCGCGGTCACGTCGACCATGTGGGCGTCACCCTGTTCATTGAGGTGCGGGAATGTGCTCACGCTAAATCACTCCTTAAATCAATCACTGAAACGTCGCCATGGTTGGCAACACGGTCAACTCCCACCGGAATCACGATGAGTGCGTCCGCCTGCGCAAGCCCGCCGAGAACATGTGAGCCTTGACCCGTTCCCACTGGTTCGACCTGGCTGTCTTCCACGAAGCGCGCCCTAGCGAATTGCACTTTGTTGACCGGTGAGCGCAATTCACCTTTCAACCTTGCACTTGTTCGGGGACGCTCGAGTACCTTGAGCCCTCGCATCTTGCGAATTGCCGGACGAATGAAAGTCTCAAACGAAATATAGGCGCTCACCGGGTTCCCGGGAAGGGTGATGATCGGGATAGCTGACTCCCCACTTTTCCCAACACTGCCAAAACCTTGGGGCATGCCCGGTTGCATGGCAACCTTGTGGAACTCGGCTGTGCCCAGTTTTATGAACGCCGCCTTGACCGGGTCGTAAGCGCCCATGCTGACTCCGCCAGTAGTCACGATCAGGTCAGCTCGGTGAACTTGATCCTCCAAGATCTCAATCAAGGTGTCTTCATCGTCTTTTGCCGGGGGCAGCCTGTACGCATCTGCGCCACTGTCATTGGCTACCGCGGTAATGAGAAAGCTATTCGAGTCTGAAATCAAACCGAATTTTAGTTCGGTTCCTGGTTCCACCAGTTCACTCCCGGTGGCCACTACTGCGACACGCGGCTTGGGAATCACCGAAATGATTCCGTGCCCAACGGCGGCAATCAAAGCGATCTGTCGTGGACCAAGGGATATTCCCTTTTCCAGAACGATTTCACCGGCCTTGACGTCTTCGCCCTCGTGTCGAATACAGCTTCCCAATTCAATTGGCGAATGAATTGTCACAACTTCGCTTCCACCGTCGGTGCTTTCAATTGGGATCACGCTGTCCGCGCCTGCAGGCATGGGCGCTCCGGTCATGATTCGAATTGCTTGACCGCTGGCAAGAGTCTCGAGTGACTTAAAGCCTGCGGGAATGTCGTCAATCACGGGAAGGATCACCGGTGAAATCTCACTGGCCGCGATTAAGTCTGATGCGATTACCGCGTAACCATCCATTGACGAGTTATCAAATGAAGGGAGGGGCCAACGGGCGTAAATATCTTGGGCAAGAACACAACCATTGACTTCGGAGATTGGTAACTCCATGGGCGGAAGTTCACTCACATTGCCGAGAACTAGTTCAAGGTATTCCGAGACGCTCAGCATGCCGTAACCCTACGCTCTGAAGCGCCCGAGATCGCGGCCATCACGTCATTGAGGGCATTAATGGAGTGACCGGAGACAAATGTGTCAACGAATGGCAATGCTGCGGCCATTCCACCGACCAGTGGTTGATACGAATCAACAGCTTTGCGCGGGTTCACCCAAATAACGTGATGGGACAGCCTGGAAAGGCGAGCCATGTTGACTCCCAAAATTTCAGGGTCTTCAATCTCCCAGCCGTCGGACACGATCACGATCACGGCTCCTCGAGCAAGTCCACGCCGCCCAAAGTCGTCAATGAATGTCTTAATCGAGTTGCCAATTCTGGTACCACCAGACCAGTCGGGTGCCGCTTGCGCTGCTTTCTTGTATGCGATGTCAGGACGAGATGTTGCCAGTGGGCGTGTCAAACGGGTCAAGTGTGTTGCAAACACAAATGCTTCAGCACCTAACGCCTGCACCGCACCTCGCATTAAATGTAAATAGACGCGAGCGTACGGTTCCATGGACCCGGAAACATCCGCGATGAGCACTACCCGTCGTGGCTTTGTCGTGTTCATTCGATTAATCATTCGGATTGGCTCACCACCTGTTCGATGTGAAGCGCGAAGGGTCGCACGGAAATCAATCCGGTTCCCCTTGCGCGCCTTCCTGCTTCGATGCCGAGTCTTTCGCGGAGGGACCAGCGGGAGTTCGTCAACCAGGCGTCTGATTAGGACAAGTTCTTCGGGCGTGAGCTGCGAGAAGTCCCGATCATTCACACGCTCCTGCATACTGACTGCGGCTAGGACACTTATTTCACTTTCGTCTTGATCTTCGACACTGGGAGTGCCGGGTGTTGCGCTCGTCCCCTTGGGACTTGACTCACTTGATTCGGATTCACGCCTATCCCCTGGGTTTTGCTCACCTGACGTTGCGACAGGCACCTCGGTTGACTCAATCGAATCGCTTGCGAAGTCGGAAAAGTCGAACTCTCCACGGAAGACTTGGTGAAAAACCCGATCAAATATTTCGTATTGCCGCACATCACTGCACATGGTGACCTTCGCCAGCCAGTACAAAGCTTCGACCTCCCTGGGCTGGGTCAACTCGATTACACTGGCAAATCTTGCACTTCGTTCCGGGGTTACCGGAATCCCAGCGCGATGCAGTTGATGACCAAATGCTGCACAGAGTTGGGCGAGTGGGGCCTCACTCACCGGAAATCCAGGCCAGCCCTTGCTCGCGGGCGATTTCTTGATCATCGCGGTACTTCAGAACCGAACCCAGTGTTTGGTTCGTGCTTGATTCATCAAGCGTGGTGACGCCAAGAAGCACTGCCGCTTTCACCCAGTCGATCGCTTCAGCCACCCCGGGTGGTTTCTGTAAATCCAGGGTTCGAACCCGCGCAACTGCAGCTGCAACTTGCTCGGCTAATTCCTTACTGGCTTGGGGCGCGCGTAATTTCACAATGTGAGTTGCGTGCTCCAAACTCGGATAGTCAATCCAGTGGTAGAGGCAGCGACGCTTCAGTGCGTCGTGCAAATCACGTGTTCTATTCGACGTCAAAATGACTATGGGTGGCTGTTTCGCTTTGAGGGTTCCCAGTTCAGGAACGGTGACGGTTGATTCCGCCAACATTTCAAATAGGAATGCTTCGAACTCCTCGTCGGCACGATCAACTTCGTCGATTAACAGCACGGCTGGGTTGGGTCCGTCGTGTTCCAACGCCTGCAGGAGCGGACGCTCGATCAAAAACTCTCGACTAAAAAGTGAACTCTCTTCCAGTGACCTACCCTGAGACTCGGCCATGCGGATGCTGAGCAATTGCCGGGGATAATTCCACTCGTAAAGGGCTTCCGAGGCATCGATCCCTTCAAAACACTGCAAGCGGATGAGTGGAGTATCAAGCAGAGTTGCAAGTGCTTTCGCCGCTTGGGTTTTCCCGACCCCGGCTTCTCCCTCCAACAAAAGCGGTTGAGGGAGTCGTACCGCGCAAAATAATGCTGTTGCAAGCCCTGGCTCAGCGAGGTAGTCAGCCTGTGCCAACTCTTGAACCAATTGTTGTGGGGACTCAATCTCACTTACAGTTGTCACAACTCAAGCGCTAACTTTTCTTTTTCCGCGCGGTCAACAGCAAGATAATTCCCACGATCAACGCAACGGCGATTGCCACGGGCAATGCTCGTTTCAGGATCGGTGCGCCTGCGGTCTCAAGTAGATTAATACTGTCCGCCGCCATGATCGGGGCAGGTCGCGGCGTTTCATTTTCTGTGTCAACGACTTCCACACGGGATGCAATTAACTGCTCCAAGTTTTGAGCAAACTGGGTCACCAGCCGCCCGGCAACGTCCTGCATGACACCGCGGCCAAACTGTGCTGCTTTGCCAGTTATGACCAATTCCGTTGCCACGTCCACACGCGTAACCGAATCGCTTTCTGCCACCAAAACGATGGTGACATTTGCTTGTGCCGTGCCCGTTCCACGCGCTTCTTTGCCGGTGCCCTTAATGACCGCAGTGTGGGCGACCGGATCTTTGCTTAAGAATTCAGCCTGGCCCCCGTAGGTCATGGATACGGGCCCGAGTTTCACCTTGACGTTTCCAGTGAATTCGTCTCCGTTTACCGACTCGAGCTTGGCCCCGGGCATACACGGGGCAATCGCCTCAACGTCAAGGAGCGTATTCCAAGCAGCGTCAATATCTGCTGGGACGGTGAAGGAATTCTCTAGATCCACGGTTCTCCTTGTTCGAATGTTGAGTCAAAGCGTGACAAACTTATTGAATTCGCACAAGCGGTTTGAGAAAAACCCACGAGGATCGATTCACCCAAGAGCCTCGGGTTGAGCATTGCTGTCAATCTTTATGCAGCCGCCCGCTATGCCGCGTAGACAAGTTCTATATCCAGGGAGTCCGCTGATTCTGCGAACAACGTCAGGAATGTCGCGACGCAACAATGGCTCGCCAGTGGTCAAGCGAACCTGGGTTATTCCCGAATCGTATTTCTTGGCCTATGGGGCAATTTGCCTACCAATCCAATTGTCTCCCTGACTGCGCAGGCTTCAGTCTGCTGATACCCTCAATGAAGGCACTAACCTAGGGAGAAGTCAAATGTCAGTCGAAAGTGAAAAAGCAGCTGAGGTACTACGTACCGTGTGGCAAGGAACTCCTGGATCTCTGACTGAAATGGATGAGGAATGCACGCCAAACAAGGTGTGTCGGAACATGAAAGACGTTTCATTTGATGGCTTCGCCGAAGAAGGTGTAGACACTGCAACAGCGTGGAAGAACAAGTTGGCGAGGGAAGGCAAACTTGGTTCGACCTCGCTTGGTGACCTCGTTCTGGGCCAAGCGGACTAATTTACATGGCGTTCGAAGAACTCACAGTTTCTCAGCTCACCACCGATCTGGCGGATCGTGGCTACATCGCCGATCGTGGTCTGGCTACATCACTTTTACTGTCACTCAAACTCGGTAAACCTTTGCTACTTGAGGGGGAAGTTGGAGTTGGTAAGACTGAACTTGCTCGCACTGTTTCAGCGATGCTGGGCCGAGATTTAATTCGGCTGCAGTGCTATGAGGGTATTGACATGCACCAAGCCCTCTACGAATGGGACTACGCCCGTCAAATGCTCTTCGTGCGATCCCTCGACACCGATAATGCTTCTGACGAACAGCTTTTCGGTCCGCGGTTCCTGCTCGAGCGACCACTACTTAAGGCAGTTCGATCTGGGGATCAATGTGTTCTGTTGATCGATGAAATCGACCGCGCAGACGACGAATTCGAAGCATTCCTACTTGAATTACTCGGCGATTTCCAAGTTACTATTCCCGAAGTGGGAACGATTCAAGCGCAATCCCGTCCAATAGTGATTCTCACGTCAAACCGCACTCGGGAACTCCACGATGCTCTCAAGCGCCGTTGTCTTTACACCTGGATCGGGTTCCCAGAAAGTGAACGCGAGATCGAGATTGTGAAATCACGCCTCCCCCAGATTGGTCCAGCTCTCGCCGACCAAGTGGTCAATGCTGTTAACCGACTTCGCTCGATGGATCTCGAGAAACTTCCCGGCGTCGCAGAAACTATTGACTGGGCAGAGAGTGTCAGCGCCTTAGGTGCAAAAACCCTCACCGCTGAAGTCGCAATTGATACCCTCGGTGCTGTCGTCAAAGATCGCGATGATTTGGAGTTTACCTCTCGAAGCATCCAGGATGTCATCTCTTAGCGGGTTCGACGAACTACTCGTCGAGTTTGGTCAAACACTCAGACACGCAGGAATATCAATTGGTTCCGACGATATCTTGACTTTCTGTTCAGGAGTTTCCCAACTTGATGTCAGCGACCTCATGGATGTCTACTGGGCTGGCAGGGCAACGATGGTACGGCGACAAGATCAAGTCCCGATCTACAACGCAGTCTTTAAACTGTTTTTCCTTGACATCGATGAATCTAACGCTGACCCTCGAAAACTCACCCTAAAATCATCGTCTACCGCTGGTGCCACCATCGAGATTCCGAACACTGAAGAGGGTATTCCCGGTGATATCAGCCCCGATGAAGTCAAACTAGGTTACCTGGCGAGTACCTCCGACGTGTATCGCCTAAAAGCCTTTTCCGAATGTTCCGACGAAGAAATCCGCCAGCTACGGAAACTAATTTCCCGAATGCGCGTTACTCCTCCTGTGCGGCGGACTCACCGGACAACGCGAAGTCGCAAGGCCGCCCGACTAGATCTCCGACGTATGGTGCGCGAGAGTATGCGCAAACTTGGCGAGCCCCGCGATCTTGCTTATAAAAAGAGAAAAGAAAAACTGCGACCATTGGTGCTGATCCTTGACGTTTCGGGCTCGATGGCTGACTACTCCCGCAACCTTCTGCAGTTTGCTTACTCCGCGCGGCGCGCAAATGCCAAAGTTGACGTGTTTTGCTTTGGCACCCGCCTCACCCGCATCACACGATCTCTGGATCGTCGTAACCCTGATGAAGCCATGCGCCTTGCAGGTGAATCTGTGTTCGATTGGGACGGTGGTACCCGAATTGGCGACTCGATCAAAGCATTCACCAAAGATGCTCGCCGGTCACGGCTCGGCCGTGGAGCGGTGGTTGTCATTTGCTCTGATGGACTGGATCGGGGTGAACCTGCGGCCTTATCACAGGCCATGGAAAGCCTTTCACGAATTGCCCACAGAGTTATCTGGGTCAATCCGCACAAAGGCGATGTCGTGGATTACGTACCTGCATCACTCGGCATGATTGTTGCAGAGCCTTTTATAGATGAGGTGTACTCAGGCCACAATCTTGCTAGCCTTGAACGCTTAGCCAACCGACTCTCGAAAGTGGGGTAATTGTGAAATTCAGTGTCTCTATCCATGTAGAGGGTGACCGAGAAGTCACTCTCGAAGAAGTCGTTGAACTAGCCGATGCCGTAGCAGGATTGAATGGAATCGCATCGGGCTACGGCACCATGGGTTATGGCGCACAAATCGTTGTGGAAGCTGATGGATCTGACGAAGCCGTCGACAAAGCAATTCAGCAGTTCACCCAAGCGGTAGAAAAGACCTCACTTCCTTTGTGGCCGGTTACCCGAGCGGAAACCATGAGTGAGGACGATGACTACGGCGATCTAGATAGTGAACTGCAGTGATTCGACTCGGAAGTTTGGCCGGTTACGCCTTCGAAGGTCCCCGAACCCTTGCAGGTTGGACTCCACCAAAAGAGCCTGCTGTTTATGCCATCCTCACCAAGTCAAAGCCCGAGCCATCACAGGAATTTTCGGTGATCTATGTGGGACACGCCGACGACCTCTCACAAGTTGGGTTTCCGTTCAAACACAAGAGGGCAGCCGCATGGTTGGAGCGCGCCGGTGGCAAGTTCAATCTGCATGTGTGCTGGCTTAATGCACCCGGAGGCAACCGCTCGCACAGGGAGCAGATAACCCGTGACCTCGCGACGGTTTACAACCCAAGTTGCAATGAAGAAAAGTTTGACAAAGCGTGGAAAGCCGAGTGGATTGGAACTTACGACGCGCCCGTCACCGACCCGCTCACGACCGGCCATAAACCGAACTAATCCAATCCAACGCCCATTGCTTCGATCATCCGTGAGCGTCTGACACCCATTGCGGGACGGTTGACACCATCTGCTTCATGTTCTTCATGAACAAAGGTGGCTCCAGTAACGATTCCTTCGCCCATGCCGTACAACAAGGGAAGTGCCCCAGCGACAACACGGCCAGTACTGTTTATTGAAGTGAGGCCCGGCTCAATCAGTTCAGCATCTTTCTTAATCGCCCATACTAAGTCAGCTGACTCTTCGAGATTAATTGCCACTTTCTTCAATTGGGATCCTACGATGAATAAGTAGATCGCTAACCCTGCGATAAGCAGAGCTACGTTAATGACTGACCACCACTGCAATGAACTCATGTGCGCACCTTGTCCAATACTCGTCCGAGGAATAAATGATGTTCAAGACCCTCAGCCAACACAGCTTCCACTCCGCCTGCAGTCGCACCAATGAGGGCGGTGTCAGCAGTATTTTCCTTTGTCGCTTCGAGGGTGGCCTTAATCTTTACGACCCTTGAATGAATGCGATGTACGAATATCACGAGGAGTGTAAGTAGTGCGGCTACCGCGACGACAACCACACTTCCTAAAACGTTTGCGATCATCCATAGCTGTTCTGTTTGGGCATCTACATCCATGTCAGCCTCCTAGCCTTGTACGGCCGCGCTTCAGTCCAGCGATGACTGCTAACGCAGATGTGATTGTTTCGTTTAGGCCAGCAAGTCCAGCAGTATTCACCTCAGCCTGCTCCAAGCCCTTGAGAATCTTGTCAGCCTGAGTACCTATTCGCCATGCAATTACCAGAATTGGAATAACGAGCGCAACAACAACGAGTACAACAACAAGGCCAATAATGTATCCGATTAGCCAACCTTCATGCCCAGCGAAATCCATGGATCCTCCTTAAATCGAATTGGCAAAGTCGCGGACAGGGGCCAAACTGGCATTAACTGATCCGACAACCGGAACAACGGTCGAGGTTTGGTCGGCAATCACCTGGACGCCACCATCGAGTGTGTCCAAGGTCTTCTCGGTCGCGGAAAGGTGACCGATCGCGCGAGAGAGACCGATTGCGGCGGCACCGATAATAAGTGCTCCAAGAATGAGCGTAATGACTGCGTCAATTGGCATGTTTTCTCCTATCCCAGCAACTTAGAAACCGGACCGGCATAGCGCACCGCACCGTTGGCCACATCTTTTATGACAACATCTGTGTTTGCTAGCAACTCTGGTGTGTTGTGCAACGCACCAATGAGTGCAACACCCCCAGCTAGGGTGTCTTGCGCTGCAGCTCGGATTTGTTCTAGCGCTGCGAGTAACCGGTTGAGCAGGGTCACAAGCAATGGCACTACGACGATGAGGAGAATTAGGTTTCCAAACATCCACAGACTCATTTAATTTACCTCCGGACTAACGGCTCGGTGCCGATTGGTAGGGCAGGAAGAACCTTGCAAATACTCGTTTTACCGCCATGGAAAATGCACTGAAGCCAATTGCAAGACCACTCGCTGCCTTTGGGCCCCCGACTGACATCGGATCACGGCCTTCAGCAATAGCGGTCATCCGCATTTTCATGGATCCTGCGGTTTGGGTCACAAGGACCCCGGTGAAGTCCTTAACTAGTCCGCGACCGTATTGAGCCGCAGCACCAGAAATTGCAAGATCCATGCTCATGTTCACTCTCGTCTGGCCACCTAGCGGAACAAGCGAGATGTCGAGCAATGCATTAGCTGATCCTCGACCCTTTTTATCCGCTCCTGAAGCATCAAGCACGATCACCTTCTTGGCGTCATCACGACTTTCGATTTTGACTACTCCCGTGAACTCCAATTTCACCGGACCTGCCGAGATCGTGACGTCTCCGCGGTATTCGTCGTCGCTCACCTTTTCAGTCAGATCGGCACCTGGAATACACGCGGCAACCAGTGGAATGTCATCGAAGAAATTCCACACTTCTTCGACTGGCTGATCCATGTCGAAAGTTTGGGTAATTAACACGTAACCTCCCGCTTGATGAATTTTTCTGGATCTTTTTCAAACGCAACCCGACACCCGGGTGCGCAGAAGTAATACGTGACATCGTGATAATCAAAAGGCCGGTTCTCCGGAACTGCGGCAACCGTCATGTTGCAGACCAGGTCAATAACCTCTTCAGGTTCCACCTTGGTCGACACCTCGAATGATCCCTGTCGCAATTCTCCCGCTGCACGCCTTTGAACCAACTCGCCGAGGATCGCCACAGCTATTTCGCGATGCGTGGTGTGTCCTAGGTCAAGGCCAACAGGAACGTGAACGGTTGCCAATTTTTCCGGTGAGACGCCACGATCCGACAGGTAGCCTCGAACCGCTTCACCACGCTTGGCCGAGGCCACTAGCCCGACAAATGCGGGGTTGGCGCCAAGGGCGGTCTCCAATGCTTCTTCGTCGCCGTGACCCTGTGTTGCCACAATCACAATACTGCCAGAATGCATCAGGTCAGAGGTGAATGCTGAACCATCAATTAACTCGCCATGCCAACCAACACCGCGAACCAATTCCAATAGGGTCATGGCCATGGGTGAGCGTCCAACTATCACCACTTCCGGTGCAACAAGAACAGCCTCAATGTATAGCTGCAGTGCCCCTTCGCTTTGGCAAGACATAGGAATTGTCAGGACCCCCTCCGGGACATGCATTCCAGCAAAATCAGCATCTTGACCCAGCCAGATCAAAGTAGGTTCCCCGGTAGCAAGAACTTTTTTTGCTTCCCGGATCACAACTGGTTCAGCGCACGCGCCACCAATCCAGCCGTGCAGTTCCCCATCAGAGGTGATCACCGCTTTTGAGCCATGTTGACCAGACGAAGGTGGCTTACGCCAAACAACCGTTGCCAGCGCGTGAGACTGACCAGCACGTGCCAGTTCAACCGCTAGCTCCATGATGTCCACACTGCCGTTAGTTTCATTCATGTTAGTCGCTCAGCACCGGTGGCATTCCCGAAACATTTTTTCCTGTTTGCAATGCTTCGTAGACTCGGTTTGGCATGAGAGGCATGTCTACGTTGCGCACGCCAGTGTGTTCAATAGCGTTCATCACAGCATTCACGAACGCGGCAGGTCCCGCCACTGTTGCGCATTCACCTACGCCCTTAGCCCCGATCGGATGGTGCGGGCACGGAGTGACCACTTCATGCAGCTCGAAACCTGGAGTCTCCCACGAGGTGGGCAGCAGGTAGTCCATGTAGTTGGCTCCGATGCAGTTGCCTTCTTCGTCGAAGGTGATGTACTGCATATTTGCCATGGCGTAGGCCTCGGTGAGTCCGCCCATGACCTGTCCTTCGACAATCATTGGGTTGATGCGTACACCACAGTCGTCAACGGCTACAAAGTTCAAAACATCCCAGACGCCTGTTTCCGCATCAACTTCCACCTTGCAGAAATAGGCCGCGAATGGCCAGGTCAAGTTAGGCGGATCGTAATAGGAAGTGTTTTCCAATCCTGGTTCCAAACCGTCTGGCATATTGCTGTAGGCAGCGAGTGCACAGTCCTGAATCGTCACACCGCGCTCTTGATTGCCTCGGACGTAGAAACGTCCAAGTTCCCACTCAATATCTTCTTCAGATATTTCCAGAAGGTGGGCCGCAATTTTGCGTGCTTTGGCCCGAATTTTACGCGAGGCCATGGCAACGGCAGCACCTGCGACCGGTGTTGATCGGGATGCATAGGTGCCCATGCCGAAGGGCGCCGTGTCAGTATCGCCTTCTTCGACAACAATGTCATCGGCAGGTATTCCGAGTTCGTGGGCCACGATCTGCGCCCACGTTGTCTCGTGACCTTGACCCTGAGATTTCGCGCCCGTTCGCAGGATTGCTTTGCCTGTCATATGCACGCGCAATTCAGCAGAGTCAAACATCTTGATACCGAGGATGTCGTACTCCCGACTATTTCCTGCACCAAGTGGCTCGGTCATGGTCGAAATTCCGATACCCAGCAGCTTTCCGCGCTTACGAGCCTCTTCTTGCTCCTGCTTAAAAGTGCTATACCCGATTGCTTCCATGCCAACATCGAGGCATTTCCCGTACTGACCAGAGTCGGTCAGGAAACCAAAAGCGGTCCGATAAGGGAACATGTCGTCACGCACCAAGTTCAAGCGACGGAACTCAGCCTGATCCATGCCGAGGTCATTCGCCGCTGCATGCATCATGCGTTCTTGGAAGAACATGGCTTCAGTGACCCTAAATGAGCACCGATATGCCACACCCCCAGAACCTTTGTTTGTGTAATAACCCTCGCTGAGGAGGTGTGCCGTAGGTATGTCATAGCATGCAAATGTTGAGTGCATCAAACCAATTTTGAATTTGGTGGGTTGGGCATCGGCAAAGAAAGCGCCATGATCCGAGATTGTATGCATTCGCATTCCCAGAATTTTTCCATCTTTTCTAAGAGCTAACTCCCCTTCAAGATAAACATCGCGGCCAAAGCCGGTAGAAATCAAGTTACTTGATTTGTCTTCAACCCACTTGACGGGGCGTTCAGTCAGGATTGACGCGAGAATCGA
>DKME01000045.1:14231-16658 GCA_002469525.1 Actinobacteria bacterium UBA7422 | reverse complement strand
AATGTGAGGTGCCTGCGAGGTCATGTAGACGGTCAATTTCCCGGTGGCTCGATCGTAATCGGCGATCGAGCCGCAGGTTTCGATCGGGGATGGATGCGAGCGGGGGTAGTGCAGATCAATCTTTGACACTACGTCTGCTTCAGCAAAAGCCCGATCCGTCGCTTCCTTGTCGCCAATTTCCCAGTCGAAGATCTTATTTGACGTTTGGTTCTCTTTGTCGTCGCGAATGAGAGGTGCGTCGGGGCTCTGAGCCTGTATTGGATTGACGATCACCGGTAATTGTTCGTATTCAACCACGATTTTGTCGAGTGCATCTCGGGCGATGTACGGGTTGTCGGCGATAACCGCTGCTACTTCTTGCCCTTGAAACCTAACCTTGTCCGTTGCGAGCACCGCTTGAGTGTCGTACGAGAGGGTTGGCATCCAGGCTAGGTTGCGAGCAGCCATGGTTTCACCGGTCATGACCAGTCGAACTCCGGGAACCTCCCAAGCAGCACTGGTATCAATGGATTTAATGCGGGCGTGTGCGACGGGGCTGCGCAGAATCTCCATGTGCAACATTCCGGGCAGCACAATGTCATCAACGTAACGACCCTTGCCCCGGATGAAGCGGTTGTCTTCTACACGACGGCGGCTCGCACCCATACCGCCAATTTTGAGTTCGTCTAGCGGTGCCATCATGCCTCCTGGTTTTGTTCGCGCATTTTCTTTGCAGCCCAAAGGACTGACTTAACGATGTTCTGGTAACCGGTGCAGCGGCACAGGTTGCCAGACAAGGCCCAACGCACTTCGTCTTCGGTTGGATCGGGATTGCGTTCGAGGAGTGCCTTTGCCGAGAGCATCATGCCGGGCGTGCAGAATCCGCACTGGAGTCCATGCTCCTCTTTGAAGCCTTCTTGAATCGGGTGCAATTCGCTCGCGGTAGCAAGACCCTCCACCGTTTCAACTTCTCGACCATTTGCCTGAACTGCTAATACTGTGCAGCTTTTAACGGGACGACCATCCATCAGCACAGTGCAAGCGCCGCAACTAGTTGTGTCGCAACCCGAGTGAGTTCCGGTGAGTTGCAATGCTTGACGCAACAGGTGCACGAGTAAGAGTCGGGGCTCAACGTCAACCGTTTTGTCTGCACCGTTCACATTGACCGTAACCCGGCGGACTTCCACTCCTTCAGCCGGCGCTTCCTGTACTTCGTCAAAGAGGCTAGTCATGTTCAGGCTGCTTTCTGTTCGCTATTGGCTATATTGGACAGTATTCGAGTGACGAATGTTTCCACGATATGTCGCTTGTATGAGGATGAACCTCTATGGTCAGTACGTGGCTCCGCAGCAGCAGCTACTGCTTCAGCCGCTTGTTTGATGCTCTCAGAGTTGAAAGATTTACCGACCAATACTGAGATCGCATCGTTTGCATCGATGGTCCGACCGCCAACTCCAGCAAGTGCGCATCCGGCACGGGTCACAGTGTCCCCGTCAACGTCTAGGGCCACTGCAACCGAGGCGGTCGCAAAGTCACCAACACGACGCTCCAGCTTCAAATAACCGCCAAGAGCCTTACCTTTTGCAGGCGGAACGATTGCCTCCACGGCGACTTCATTGAACGCTAGAGCATTAACAAACGGGCCAAGAACGAAGTCACGGACTTCAATTTCCCGGCGACCCTTTGGTCCCTGTGCGACGATTTTTCCACCTAGGGCGATCATGGTTGCGGACCAGTCACCCTGTGGGTCAGCGTGGCACAGCGAACCAACAAAAGTTCCACGTGTTCGCACGATTGGATCCGCGACTAGGGACGACGCTTGAGCCAGCGTGGGGAAATTGCCAAGAATCGTGCTGAATTCGAGATCCTCGTGTCGGCAAAGGGCCCCGATACGCAAAGTACCGTCGGGATCAATGCGATGGTATTCCAGTTCAGGAATCCCATTGATGTCGACCACGCGGGCAGGGGATGCGAAGCGAAGTTTAAGCATGGGGATCAGACTCTGGCCGCCGGCCATTACTTTTGCCTCTCCACCACTTTGGTCAAGTATCGCAATAACTTCTTCAACTGAATTTGGTGCATCATAGGAAAACCGTGACGGGTACATTTGTTCCTATTCTGATCTAGTGATCGGTATCGGGGACTGCGGTTGGCATGGAATCTGCATCAGGATCGGGTCGTGGCTCTTGGTGTGGCGGCCAAGGGCCTTGAACTGGTTGACCCGCAACTCTCAGGAATTCAACGAACTGTGGGAAAGCCCACACCGTTGGACTCTCGCCAGTTTTCGGTGAGTTTTCAATGAGTGCGAACATGCGCGGGTTTCCGCGTTCTTTCCCTGAGGATTCAACCGGCATGACTAGCCCCTTCCACTGTCTTACTCCATTGGATGCCAAATACATGGTGTGCCTACTGCGTTGGGTGCCTTTAAGTTCGAAACGTGCAGCACTT
>DKME01000045.1:11798-14145 GCA_002469525.1 Actinobacteria bacterium UBA7422 | reverse complement strand
GTCACGGTAAGCGAGCCAATCGGCCCGCGAATTCTGCATTGCCACCGAACCCAAGGCGCCTATATATCCGGCGTCACTTTCCAAAGCTGCCATCAGGCACCCTGATGAAACTTCAACGTCATGGCCCATCACGACCACGGAATCGACCGGGGACAAAGTGGCAGCTAGCCCTGCAACCGCATCGGGGCGCGGCTCAATCGCAACCTTCCATTTCATCAAGGCGGCCTGCGCGGCTAGTGCTTCGGCGATAGGACCTCCTCCCGCAATTATTAAACGGGGAGTTGGCACGAGAACCGTAGTGATGGAGTCACGTTCCACGTTGACCAATGGCCGTGCATCCACGCCGCTAGCCTCAACATTTATGGCCGTGACCATGTCTTCCGACATTGATGCAATAACGATCAGTGGGCTGTGGTCAAGTAAGAGTGACCAAGTCTGGGATGGAAACTGTTCAGCGGGGACCACGAGGAACTGGACAGCCGTCCCTGCGGGGAGCTCACAAATGGGGCTTTCCATTTCGCTCACCACATGGTTTACCAGTCGACCCGTGGACAGATGTCGGGCTGCGGCGTCGGTCAACAATCCATCAAAGGCTCCAAACGCTAAGTGGCCGATTCTTCCGCCGCCCGGGGTTAGGGCCAATGCTTGATCGGATGCAATCGGTGACACCATCCAGGCAACATCTGCCCGCGTGCCCGAACGAACACATGCCGCCACACTCAAAGCGATGTCGTACAACACAATCACCTTTTCCAGATTTGTTTGTCATGCAGACCGTTACAGCACATGTGGATGATAGCCAAGCACCAACACATTACAAGTAGTTTAAAAACTTTGATCGGATGGGCCTAGACTTGGATTACGATGCGAGAAATAATCACAGAACTATTAGCCGCCCATCAATCGGGCGGCGCTGCTATGGCGACCGTTGTCCAGACTTGGCGCTCCGCCCCCAGACCAGCCGGAGCATCGATGTTGGTGACACCCGACGGTGAGGCAGTTGGCAGTGTCAGCGGTGGTTGTGTCGAAGGTGCACTTTTTGAGGTAGGAACCGAGGTTCTCTCGGACGGAACTCCTCGCTTCGAGCATTACGGGGTCAGCGACGACGACGCCTTCGCGGTAGGCCTCACCTGCGGCGGGATCCTCGAAGTGTTCGTAGAACTGGTAAACAATGAAACTTGGCCAGAATTGCCCGAAGTCGCTGCAAGGATTGAATCCGGTGAACCCGTAGCCATTGCCACTATCGTGAAAGGTCCGCACCATGTCGGGCGGCATTTGGTTATTGCTCCAGATTCGACCTTCGGTTCGCTAGGGACCGCGCGTCTTGACGACACAGTTCGCGAGGACGCATTAGGCATGTTGGCGGCCGGCTTAACTGGGACAATTGAATATGGCCCAGAGGGCGAGCGCTTGGGTGAAGGGCTCAGTATTTTTGTAGCCAGCTTCGCTCCCCCAGCGCAGATGTTCGTATTTGGTGCAATTGATTTTTCCGCCGCATTGGTGCGAGCTGCAAAAATGCTCGGCTACACCGTGACCGTGTGTGATGCTCGCCCGGTATTCGCGACAACGAAACGTTTCCCCGAAGCAGATCAAGTCGTTGTCGACTGGCCGCACCGCTGGCTCGAGCAACAGAACGTAGATAGGCGCACCGTGATCGCGGTTCTCACCCACGACCCGAAGTTTGACGTGCCAGCTTTGAGAGTCGCACTTGGAACCGACGCAGGGTACATCGGTGCAATGGGCTCGAGAAAAACCCACGAGGATCGAATCCAACGATTGCGAGAAGCTGGTGTGACCGAATCTGAGTTGGCACGCATTCATTCACCGATCGGTCTTGACATCGGTGCCCGTACGCCAGAGGAAACGGCAATTAGTATTTGTGCCGAGATTGTTCAGCACCGCTGGGGTGGGAGCGGTAGATCACTCACCCAAACCTCTGGACCAATTCACCCAGGAGCCCCGCGTTGAGCATTACTGTCAATCTTTATGCAGCCGCTCGCCATGCCGCGAAGACAAGTTCTATATCCGTTGACGCGGCCACACTCAGCGAACTCAAATCGGAACTGATTAAGCAGGCACCTGATCTAGCAGCTGTGCTGGCTCAGTGTTCGTTTATAGTCGATGGACTTTCAATGGGAAAAGATCGAGACTGTGACGTGAATTCGGAGCAACGGATTGACGTTATGCCGCCATTTTCCGGAGGATAAAATTACCCGCCAATTGCACTCATGGGTCGATCCGGCTTGACAAAATCTGGGTCGTTGATTCCGTGACCTGGTAATTTCGATTTTGTCACGGAATCGATAATTGCTTGAACTCCTGCATCTATTTCAGACTGGGGAAGTCC
>DKME01000045.1:11267-11614 GCA_002469525.1 Actinobacteria bacterium UBA7422 | reverse complement strand
ACCGGGGTCAAGTCGAATTCACGCTCGAGTTCTTTCTGGATTTCGTCAGCGGTCACCATGACCGGACGCGCCCACAGGTCACCTGCGTCAAGTGGCATTTGTTCAATAAAGCGAAGATTCCAGTTATTAGCCAGCGCGTGACGCAACAGTGGGATCGCTTCGTCGTCATTTACGCCTTTGAGCAAGACCGAATTAACCTTTAACGGAGTGAGCCCTGCCGCTTGAGCGGCTTCTATTCCAGCGATCACGTCGTGGAAGCGATCGCGATGCGTCATCTCCTTGAATCGTGTTGGATCAAGGGTGTCCAGGGAAACATTGACCCTCGCCAGCCCGGCATCTTTGAGCTC
>DKME01000045.1:6796-11192 GCA_002469525.1 Actinobacteria bacterium UBA7422 | reverse complement strand
AGCGGCTCACCGCCCGTCAAGCGAACCTGGGTAATTCCCGCATCAACGCAGAGGCCAATCACGGTAACAAGTTCTTCAGTGGTCAACAATTTCTCGTTGGCAATCCAGTCGGAGAAGTCGGCCGGCATGCAGTAGGTGCAGCGCAAGGAACAGCGGTCGGTCAACGACACTCGTAAATCACGATGCACACGGCCGTAGGTATCGACTAACTGCTTTGTTTCGCTCACGCGCAATTCACCCATTCATCTGTTCCATCGGAAAAAAATTGGTGCTTCCAGACCGGAAGCTTTTCTTTGATGCGATCAACCAAAAGAGCTGCCGCCATGAATGCGTCACCCCGGTGCGAACTCCCAACCGCAACTACCAAAGCGGCCTCCCCGATCGGAATCTCACCAACCCTATGAACGGCCGCTATAGACGTTACATCTGTTGAAGCGGCAAAATCGTTGACGACTGATTCGAGAACTGCTTGAGCTGTGGGGTGTCCTTCATATGTCAACGAGTGAACCGAACGCCCATGATCGTGGTCTCGAACGTCACCGCTAAACAACACAATGGCCCCCGTCGTCGAGTCACTCACCAATGACTTCACTTCTTCGGCGTTTATTTGCGCCTGTGTAACTTGGGCGAGGTGGACGACTGCTGGCATAGTCCTCTCATTATGGTGGAGCATGGCCGATAAGTCACCCCCTGCCTCGCAAGTGCTTGATCCGGGCAGTATTGCCGGTTTGGTACTCGCTGCAGGTAGCGGCACAAGATTTGGCGGACCCAAAGCACCGTTTGTCTATGAACAGGAACGACTCGTGGACCGCAGCGTCCGCTTGCTACACGAATCAGGGATTCCGAACGTCTACGTGGTTCTGGGCGCCTGGATCGGGCTGGTTCCCAATGCCGCAGTCATTAACAATCCGGATTTTGAGAGCGGCATGGCCTCAAGCGTCCGAGCTGGCCTTGAGCACCTACTCAATAAAACCCCCGCAATAGACCGAGTCGTGATCACACTCGTGGATCACATTGGACTCACCACACCGGCGCTCATCGAATTGCTAAGCCACGAAGGTCGTCTTATTCAATCGACGTACGAAAAACAAATCGGTCACCCGGTAGTAATTGGGAACGAGCATTGGCAACCCCTCATCGAAGAATTGACCGGGGACATCGGCGCCAAAAACTACTTGAGGACGCATGGTGCATGGCAGGTTGACTTGAGCGAATTGGCTACTGAAACAGATTTAGATCTCAGACCATAGTGTCGCTTAGCGCACTACGGTGTTCTTTTTCCCTTTTGCACCCATGAAAACAGTCAGTAATTGAACGCTGTCTTCTCCCTTGTTAATGCCATTGTAATTTGTTTTTAAGGCTTGCATTGTTGAGCTACCGGCCGGGAACTCTTTCGTCACTCCCGCTTCGTACTCAACGGTGTAAGTCCCACTGAGGACATATACAAACACGGGAACCCGGTGCAGCCGCCAGCCCGTCTCCTGACCAGGTTCAAGAGTTGTGATCATGCTGGAAACTTGCGCCACGCCTTTTTTCGGATACACGATTTTCTGGTCTAGCACAGTAATTTCTTGATCAATCATGAGTTGCTGTGTACCGGTGACCTCTGCGGTGGTTGGATCATCAGAGCCATCCGCAGCGGGGTCATCGCCTCCCCCACAAGCGGTCACTAGAGTTCCCACCAGTGCCAAAGCAATAAGTCCCCGTGCAGTCGGTCCTAGTTTCTGTAACAACACGGTAACAATCTAACCCACATTGAAAGATTACGAAACAAAATGGCTTTTTTACCCGGATTCCTCACGCCTTCGCGAACCGTCCCCGTCACGCGTTGGCGCTCGGATTCACGTTGGAGTTCCAAGCCAAGCACGCTAGCAATTCTTATTGGGGGCCTGTGGCTATTTGGAACCGGCGAAGCTTTACTCGTAATCGCCGACCTTGGGGTGGGACCGTGGACGGTCTTTGCCCAAGGTCTCACCGCCAAGACCGGCCTAGATATTGGCCTCACAACTTTCATAATCAGTATTTTTGTACTTCTTGCTTGGATTCCGCTTAAGGAACGACCCGGTCTGGGCACGATCGCCAACGCAATCGTGATAGCCACTGCTCTTCAAGTTATGAGCACAATCCTGCCGCACCCAACACACATGGCTGTACGATTCCTCGCAGTAATAATCGGAATCGCTTGTGTGGGAATTGGCAGTGGCCTCTACTTGACCACAAACCTCGGCCCAGGCCCACGTGACGGAATGATGACCGGAATCCACTTCAGAACGGGTTGGCCGGTCGCACGGGTGCGGCTTGGGATTGAAGTTGCTGCCTTAACAATTGGCTGGTTCCTCGGTGGAACTGTAGGCCTTGGGACGGTCCTTTTTGCACTTTTGGTCGGACCATTTGTTGCATATGGCCTCAAGGCAGTTGGCGTTCTCGCCGGGGCTACGAGCACCATTGAAACTGAGCAAGAACCCGAACTCGATGCCTAAATGCAAGAAGCGCCGCAGGAAAAATCCTACGGCGCTTCCAGACAGATTTATTACGCGAGATCGAAGCGATCAAGCATCATGACCTTGTTCCACGCGGAAACGAAATCACACACGAACTTGCCGTGCGCGTCATTGCCCGCGTACACCTCGGCGATTGAGCGGAGTTGAGAGTTTGACCCAAAGACTAGGTCAACCCGACTACCCATCCACTTGAGTTCACCGCTGGCGCGGTCAGTGCCCTCAAAGAGATCAGCGCTTTCGGCGTCCTGTGCGTCACCAGAAGTTGGTGACCACTTAGTGCTCATGTCGGTCATGTTGACAAAGAAGTCGTTGGTCAACGCTTCTGGCGTGCTCGTGAGTACCCCGACTTTGGAACCGTCGAAGTTTGCATTCATGGCGCGCATGCCAGCAACAAGCACCGACATTTCTGGGGCACTGAGGGTAAGCAGGTTCGCCTTGTCAACCAAGAGTTTTTCTGCTGGGCGCTCTGAACCTTTGCCCAAATAATTACGGAAACCGTCAGCGACTGGCTCAAGAACCGAGAACGAATCAATGTCAGTTTGTTCCTGGGTTGCATCGGTGCGACCCGGAGTGAATGGAACAATAACGGTCGTCTCGCCCGCATTGCTCGCTGCCTTTTCAACTCCAGCGCAACCAGCAAGAACAATTAGATCTGCCATGGAGACTTTCTTGGAGCCAGCGTTGAATTCTGCTGCGATTCCTTCGAGGGTTCCAAGCACCTTGGTGAGTTGGGCTGGGTTGTTTACGGCCCAATCGCGCTGAGGCTCAAGGCGAATCCGTGCACCATTTGCGCCACCGCGCTTGTCGGTTCCACGGAAGGTGGAGGCTGACGCCCACGCGGTCGACACCAGTTCGGAGACACTGAGTCCACTTGCTAGAACTGACGCCTTCAAAGCCGCGATGTCTGACTCGTCAATCAAAGCACCTTCAACTGCGGGTACCGGGTCCTGCCAAATAAAAATTTCGGCCGGAACTTCAGATCCCACGTAACGGGAGATCGGTCCCATGTCACGGTGGGTCAACTTGAACCAGGCCTTGGCAAATGCGTCAGCGAACTCTGCTGGGTTGGCATGAAAGTGACGGGAGATTTGCTCGTAGATCGGATCTACGCGCATTGCCATGTCGGCCGTTGTCATCATGGGAGCGTGACGCTTATTTGGGTTGTGAGCATCAGGGACGTCGTCTGCTGCGGCGCCGTCCTTCGGTGTCCACTGCTGGGCACCCGCTGGGCTGTGGGTGAGTTCCCATTCGTGACCGAAGAGGGTGTCGAAGTAGGACATGTCCCATGTCGTGGGTGTTGGTGTCCAAGCACCTTCAATGCCACTTGAAATCGTGTACTCGCCATTGCCGGTACCAAATGAGTTGGCCCAACCCAGTCCCATTTCTTGTAACGGTGCACCTTCTGGTTCGGCACCTACATACTTGCCGGGATCACCAGCGCCGTGCGTCTTACCAAATGTGTGACCACCCGCGGTGAGGGCGACTGTTTCGTAGTCGTTCATTGCCATGCGGGCAAAGGTCTCGCGGATATCGCGGCCCGAGGCCATGGGGTCTGGGACTCCATTGGGGCCTTCTGGGTTGACGTAGATCAGTCCCATTTGGACTGCGGCCAGTGGGTTTTCAAGTTCACGGTCACCCGTGTAGCGGCCGTCGGCCAACCATTCGTGCTCTGAACCCCAATAGGTTTCGTCGGGCTGGTACACGTCGACTCGCCCACCACCGAAGCCGAAGGTATCAAAGCCCATGGACTCCAATGCGACGTTTCCGGTCAGAATGAACAGGTCGGCCCAGGAAAGATTCTTGCCGTACTTTTGCTTGACCGGCCACAAAAGTCGACGCGCTTTATCCAGGTTCACGTTGTCGGGCCAGCTGTTCAACGGCGCGAAACGCTGCAT
>DKME01000045.1:0-6742 GCA_002469525.1 Actinobacteria bacterium UBA7422 | reverse complement strand
CATGCGAATGAAGAACGGACCGTAATGCCCGTAGTCTGCTGGCCACCACTCTTGTGAGTCGGTCATGACCTTGGTGAGATCTGCTTTTACTTCCTGAAGGTTCAGAGTCGCAAACGCCTGCGCGTAGTCAAAGTCCTCGTCCATTGGGTTGCCTGAGGGTGGGTTTTGATCTAGGACTCGAAGGTTGAGTTGGTTGGGCCACCAGTCGTCATTCTGAGTGCCGCCAACGCCTGGGCCGTGCATTACTGGACATTGTGCCTCTGCGGTCATAAAAAATCATTCCTTTACACGTTGATTGATGACATTGTCCTACACAAGATTGTATAAGTCTAATGAATATTTGTTTGGGTTGGATAGTCTGACGTTATGGACTTTGACCGGCGCCAATGGCACCCGAGTTATCCGCAACTCAAAGCCTTCGTTGCAGTCACCCAGGAACGCAGTTTTGGGTCAGCCGCGAGTGTTTTGGGAATCAGCCAGCCCGCAGTCAGCGTTCAGATCAGAGACTTAGAGCGATCCGTGGGTTATCCACTTTTTCAACGCGGCCCGCGCGGGGTCGAACTCACAACTGTGGGGACCGCATTGATTCCATTTGCCCGCCGCGCACTTGATGCCCTCACCGACTTCACCCTCGCGGCCGCTCCATCTGGTGTCGAGTCTGTTGTGCGCTTAGGCGCAATTCCAACACTCGCGCCATACCTCCTCCCAAAAATTGTTGCCGGACTGAGCCCTGAGATTTCCCTGCAACTTTCCGAGCAAAGAACCGACTCACTACTTAATTCATTACGCGAACACTCAATTGATTTAGCGCTGCTGGCATTGCCGGTTTATTTGCCGGATATCGAAACCTTCGAATTATTCACGGACACGTTTCATTTAGCTGTGCCCGTAGATCACGTGTGGGCTGGGGAATCCGGGATTGACTTGGGAGGTATACAAGACTTCCCAGTTCTATTAATTGAAGATGGTCACTGCTTAAGAGGCCAGGCAGAAGAAATCTGCGCGAGCGCCAAAATTTCGAAGACCGTTGACGTCGGTGCCGCAGGCCTTGCCACGGTGTGTCAAATGGTTGCAGCGGGCAATGGCGTAACCCTCCTACCCGATTGCGCTGTTGAACTTGAGGCCCGAACGGGAACTGGGATTAGCATTGCAACTCTCATGAGCCCGCAGCCCTCTCGCACAATTGGACTGGCATGGAGTAAAAATGCGGTACAGAAGGACCGACTCATTGAACTCTCTGCGAGTATTAAACAATTAGTTTCACCCAGAATTAAACCTCAGCCAACCGCCGCACAACCAGTCAGGAGTTCACGTGGAAAAAGAAAATGAACGACCTCGGACTGACTTCAAGACTCGCGAGTTACGCAAGCTCCGCTTCTCTTCGGTTCTGCAAATTTTTGCAGCAATCTTTTTTGCCGGCGCGGCTTTCGTCGTCGGCTCAAACCAAGGTTGGGGAATTTTGTCCGCAGTATTTATCGCACTCGCCACCGCAAACATTGTTTTCTTCTTTTATGTCAGAAAAGCCATGAAAGCACTCGCCTCAACAGATTAACTCGATCAGGAATTAATCGCGAGCAGTATTGCGGCGCTCAAAGCCATGAAAACTCCAACACCTTGAACACGATTCATGCGTTCCTTTATGACAACTCTGGCAAGTACCACGGTCGCCACCGGGTAGAGGGATCCCAATACGGCAACAACTGACAACAATCCTCGTTGGCTCGCAAGTTGAAAAAGCCCGTTTGCGGTTGTGTCAAGAACTCCTGCAAGAATTGCGATCATCCAGGGGAAAGTTTTTCGGTCAAAGGAACGCACAATCACCAATACAAATGTGATCATGATTACAGTGGAAACCCAGCGACCCAAACTGGCGACCCACACCCCAGAGTTTTCAGGTGCTGAACCAAGAACGGTCAGGTACACACCTATTGCAAAGCCTGATGCCACAGCTAGTGCAATTGCCGACAAAGGTGTCCGGCCATGGTGCGCGGCGGACTCGCGACTGACGAGTACGACAGCCAAAACCGCGAGGCCCATCCCGGCAAATGCAAACCCGGTGACTTCCTCACCGCGAAGTAGACCAACAACCACCGGGACCGCACCACTCATGACCGCTGTTATCGGTGAGACAACGCCCATCTGTCCACGAACCAATGCGGCATACAGCAAGGCAATCGCAATTGATCCCACAATGCCCGTTAGGACTGAGATTCCCATGAGGTCTGTTGAGAGTTCTCCCGGAATCACAAAAAGTGCGAGAAACGTGATGATTACAGCGCCCGAAGGGTAGGAAACTGCTAGTACTTGAGCAGAACCGGCCCTTCTTGCGGCCAGACCACCCATGAAGTCTGCGACTCCCCAGGAAAGGCTGGAAAGAAGTGCGAGCAGCGCAGCCACACGCACCTGCCTTTCCCGGTCAAATTCTTTCGATTTTCGTGTGCCGGGAAAGGCTAGTGCAGTGCTATCGCCTTATGCGGATGGGCTTACTCAGGGTTGCGACCGGATAAATTGTTGACTGGTTCGCACGCGGTGTGTACACGGCTTTCAACGTGTAGAAGCCCGGAGCCAAGGTGTTCTTGATCTTCTTTACTTTCTTTGCCTTACCCGTTTTATTGATCCACTTGCCCTTGGCAATCACATACACCTCAACACCCGCTGAGTTGACGATGCTCATGCGGACCTTGCCCTTCACGGCGCGATCAGACACGACTACCCGGAAAAGCCTGCGGTCGCCAATCTTGACTGTCTTAGCCCCCTTAAGGGTTGCGGTCACACCTGGAACGAGCTGAACGCTTTGGGCACCGACCACGGGTGCTGGCGGAAGTTTGGGTGGCAGTCCGTCAATTGCCAAACGAGCACTCACCGAAGGGACTTGCCCAACACCGTTGAGGTTCACTCCAGTGACATTGGATTGAAGGAATTTGCTCGCATCAGCATCTGTTAACACGTATGCGGCTTGTGTCGCTCCAGGAATGTCTACACACGAATTCGCAGTGTTGTCAGCACACCTTTGCCACTGATAGTTATATGAAGTCGGTGAGTACAACCAGTTCCCATTGCTCGTTGACACGGTCGACCCTGTTTTGGTGCTGGTTGCGGTCAATGTGGGACTACCGGTAGTCGCGCTGGGTGTTACACCGGTTAACAAGCGATTCAACGTGTTCGTGTTTTTAGAAGTGAACCACGTATTTCCGTCAATTCCAGCAACAATCCCTGACGGACCGTTATTGGCGCCGGGGAGAACAAACTCCGAAACACTACCGCTGTTAGTGATTCGGCCAATACGGTTGGTGAGCGACTCAGTGAACCAAAGTTGACCATCAGCTCCCAATGTGATCTGGTCAAGTCCCGCATTCGCGGTGGGTAAACCAAACTCAGCGAGCAGTCCCTTGATCGACATTCGACCTATTTTGTTGCCGGCCGACTCTGTGAACCATAGATTTCCAGCCTCGCCAACTGTAATGTCGGTCGGTTTGGAATTGGCATTGGGCAGTGCGAACTTCGAAACTGTTCCTGAGGTTGTTATTCGACCGATTGCATTGCCGTCTTGCATTGTGAACCACAGGGCACCATCGGTTCCTGTAACAATTGAGGTCGGCCCGGAATCTTTATCCAGACCAAATTCCGTGATTTTTCCAGCATTAGTAATTCGGCCAATCTTGTCTGCGGCGTATTCGGTGAACCACATAGCTCCATCGGGCCCGGAGGTGATTCCTGTCGGTGCCGATTCTTTGGTTGGTAGATCGAAACCTGTGTATTGATTTGAGAGCGTGTCAAAGTAACTGACCCGGTTCGCAGTTGTTTCCGTCAGCCACATTCGATTCTGAGATCCCAGAGCCAAACTTGACGTTCCCGCTTTTGCCGCACCGTTGGGGATTGCGATTGTGACTAACTCACCGGTTGGAGTTGCCTTGGCGACTTGGTCGAGGGCGGTCAGGCCGATCCAAAAGTTTCCGAGTGGGTCCAGAGCCATTGGACCAGGCTGGGAGTTGTTCATAGGAATGGGAAACGAAGTGACGTCTCCTGTTGCGGCACTGGCGGGGCTCACAGGGGTCACTGCGGTGAGACCCGCAGCAACCACGCCAATTGCAGCAGTAATGCCTACAAATTTTCGAGGGACAGAATTTCGGGGAAGTTTATACATAACCGCCACGGTGCCACGGATTTACCGAAGGACAAAAAACCAGAGGATTTACTCGTGTCTCCCCATGCACCGCACCTCCCTAACAGCACCTCTATAACAGCACCTCACCGAGAAATTCACCGTCTGACACTCCTGGCAAAATCAAGTACGCGGCAGATCCAATGGTGGTAACCCATTTATTCATCGCATCTGATTGCGCGATTCGCTCTTGCATCGGAATAAATGATTGAGCCGGATCTTTCGTGTACGCCGCAAAAAGAAGACCCATATCATTGGTTCCGTCGGTCAGTTCAACGTTGTAGTTGTAGGGCCTGCGCAAAATCATTTCTTCTGTCGTTTCTGCGTGAGCAACCCGAATATGCGCATTCATGGGGATTACCGGTAACCCTTGATTATCGAGTTCGGTGAAGTCGGCCACATCACTTTCTTTAGTGCCCGTGAGCGGCGCCCCGGTTTCAAGGGAAGTACCCACCACGATCTCCTTTGCGCTTCGGTCCAAAATATCCCAGTCGTCCATGAGCATCCGGATTCGACGAAGTATCAAAACAGTGCCGCCGTCGGCCCACGAGCCCTCTTCAATCCAGACGACCTCTGAATACTGATCCAGATTCGGATTCACGGTTCCGTCAACTTGACCCATTTGGTTTCGACTGGCCTCGCCACCGTCGAAAGCCGGGGTTGGCGACAGAAAACCAGACTGCACCCAAGCGGTTGTAGTCAAAGTCGATAAGTCCTTGGTCACCATTCGCTGGGCGTGTGAAAGTGTCAAAGGATCATCGGATCCAATCTGCACAACCAAATCACTCTGTCCCCACTGTTCATCTAAAGCGTCTGTCTTAAATGCGGGAATCGCAGGAAATGCCGCCGGTACCGAGATACCCAGATTCTTGATGAACTCCCGGCCAACACCCAACGTGATACTTAACCGTGCTGGATTGGCCGCGATCTCAGGCTCAGTGTCCCCGAGTGCACCTTCACCCTGGGTCAGCCGTGCAGCATCGTCTGTCATGATCCGCCCGATTGCCTCAATCGAATCCTTACTTGGATCGTTAACGTTGATGCCAATGAATTTTGTGTAGACCTGCGCGGGGGTATTCACCCCAGCTTGGAGGGCGCCGTAAAACGGCGTCTTCACTTTCGCCGTGTTGTCCGAGGCCTTGACCAACACCTGACTTACAACAGGCGAGCTTTCCTGAGCATGTGCTCCAGCCAACGCGTAACCGCCGGCGCCGCCAACTATGGCGGCGCCGCCGATTGCAAAAAGGCCCCTTCGGGTTAATCCTTTGTCAGTCACCGACTACATACCTGACATTCCGGAGGGTTCGTAAGTTTCGTTCGCACCTGCATACACCTTGCCAAGTGCCTTGAACTTCAACTGTTCACCGTTTGAACCAATCAACACGATAGGCACCAGCGTGCCGGCCGTCACGGGCTTTTTGAGGCTCATAAACATGATGTGGTTGCCCCCAGGTTTGAGCTCGATACTCTCACCGGCCGGAATCACAAGGCCCTTTTTCTTTTCGGTCATGATCATTTGTCCACCGGCATCTTTAGCCATCTCATGAAATTGCGCGATTGGTGTGAAGAGATTCGAACGAACACCAATAATCCGAATGTCTTTCGTGGTGGGGTTTGAGATCGTGCCAAATGCCGCGGTCATACCTTTATCAGCGGACTTAACCCACATGTCCTCTGTGTCCAAAGGCGACTTGCTCTTTCTTAACGCTTTAGACCACTCACCGTCGGGCATACAAACATAGGTTTTTTTCTTGACAACTTTGATGCCGCCTGTCATTGCGGTTCCCATTGCGCAGGTGGCCCCAGGCTCAGGAGCCGTTTCCGCGTTAGCAGCGACCAAGCCGCTTGTACCAACAAAGAGAATTGCCGAAATTGAAATAACTGAAACAACTTTTTTCACAGTGATCCTTAATTAAGTATCGAACGAGAAATGTCTTACGCACAAAGTGCGTACGCGGGTGGCCCGCGCGAGATTTCTGTCGTAACTAAGAATTCTTGGAAAAATTCTGAATCGCTGCCAGTTACCCGGACGTTAACTTCGCTCTCTACCGTTGAGGTGAGATAAAACCCACCAATAGCCGCAGAAATCATTCGGGTCCAGGCCGTATAAATCGAATCCAAGAACGTAATCGTGAACATCGCGATAGTTGCCGCCACACCGTGCCATAGCAACATCACAGCTGATGGCATGAACGCACTCGCCGCCGAGTGGTCTGCGGCGTGGGATCCCACGCAGAGTGACAAGTGAATCAGCATCTCTGCGCCGAAAATAGAGAGGGCCAACGGGAAACGCTTCAACGCACCGCGCGAGATTGGGACAGCGAGACCAAATCCTAAAAGAACCGAAAGCAGGAGTCCGGTCTGAGAAATTGACCCGGCAGCAATTGTGTGTGCTCCAACACCTAGCCCAACCAGGACTGACCCAATGAGGGCGAGTTTCAGCCTGAAGGACACTCCAAGAGCATATACCCTGCACATTACCGATAGCAATCTGCAAGGCACATGAGATTCATGTGAATTCGACTCATGAGGAAACGGTTACATGTGAGCAGCGGCTGCTTGATCCCCTGCTGCCATGTC
>DKME01000169.1:18933-23422 GCA_002469525.1 Actinobacteria bacterium UBA7422 | reverse complement strand
GCCCGGACCAACACCCAACTCCTCATGGCACTGGGCTCAGAAGAACTTGTGTTGCCGGAGGAAATTACTTCAGCGCTCAATGACATCTCCGATCCAGCAATGAGTTACCCCGAATCTGGCTGGGCGCAAAGACGATGAAAGTTCCAGCAACACCATGACCCGCACCGAACCAATCTGGGAGTTTCGGGAGATAAACATCTCCCGGGACAGTTCCCGCGAGGAAACCCGCGAATACTTGACCTTCAAAGCCGAGCGAGGCCGCTGGGAACTCGATCAAACCAGGATCTACCGCGACGGTCGCAAGAAAGTACGTTTACGGCGCAAGGTGTATCGGGTCGTTAACTCCCTTTAGTGCCAGACTGCGTAACAACGCGTCATACCGACCGCAGGAACCGATCCAGAGTTCGGACCCCAAATTGCAGCCCCTCAACGGGCACGCGCTCATCGACCCCGTGGAAGAGTCTCCAATAATCCAAATCAGGTGGCATCCGCAGCGGTGAAAAACCGTAACAGGCGATCTCCAAAGTGCTCAGTGCCTTTGCATCTGTGCCACCGGAAATCATGTAGGGAACGGCCCGAGCGCCTGGATCCTCTTGCCGCAGAACGCTTGCCATGAGGTCAAAGGTTGCCGTCTCAAAAGCTGACTCAATCGCAATGTCGGTACTGACCGGTTCAATATTAACGTGTTCACCAACTAGTTCCCGGATCGTCTGATCGAACTCACCTTCAAATCCGGGTAACACGCGACCGTCAATGTGCGCGGTTGCCTCCGAAGGGATCACGTTCACTTTGTAACCCGCATTGAGCATCGATGGGTTGGCGGTGTTCTGCAGGGTTGCTCCCACAAGCAGACCTAGCGTTCCCAACTTTGACACAAGTTCCTCCGGGTCGCTGCCGTCAATCTCAACACCGTAGGCATCACTGAGCTCAGCCAGGAATGCGTCTACGGTTCGGGTTCTGCGTACGGGCCATCGATGCTCGCCGATCCGAGTAACAGCCCGAGCTATTTCAGTCACCGCGTTGTCCGTGTGAATCATGGATCCGTGCCCAGCGCGAGCAGCAGCCCGCAATCTGAGCCAGCGAATCCCTTTTTCGGCGGTTTGAATTGGATACAACCGTAGGTCGTCACGTACTGAAATCGAGAAACCGCCAACTTCACCGATTGCCTCGGTTGCTCCCTCGAAAAATTCTGGGTGGTTCCGGACAACCCACGCCGAGCCATGCTGCATGCCTGCTTCTTCATCGGGGAAGAATGCAAGAATTATGTCTCGGCGGGGCCGAATACCTTCGCGGGCCCAATGTCGCAGGACGGCAAGAATCATGGCGTCCATGTCTTTCATATCTACAGCACCGCGACCCCAGATAAACCCGCTATCGATCTCCCCACCGAATGGATCATGTGACCAGTCCTCCGCTATGGCGGGAACAACATCAAGGTGGCCGTGAACAATCAGCGCGTCCGCATCCGGGTCGGTTCCAGGGATTCGAAGGTGGACTCCTCTGCGCGAATCTGATGTTGTGGAATACACCCGCGGGTCATAACCGACTTCACGTAAGCGCTGCGCGCAGTATTCCGCGACCTCAGCTTCTCCGACAGTTTCCACCGAATCACCCCAATTACTCGAGTCAATTCGAATGAGTTCCTGAGTCAGTGTCACTACGTCGGCTTCAATAGCCAGCTTCGCCGCCAAGCTGAGTGCGTATTCCTGGGTCATGACATGATCATGCCATCTTGCTCTGGCGCGGGCATTGGCCATGACTGGGTCAATTTTTTGCCGAACACCAACTTATGCGGGCCAGACTGCCAACCCGTCCTGTTTAACGCCCGGTTTACCCATGTTATGTGCCGTGGGTATAGTTGCGACGCTGCGAAAGTGGCACCCAGTCCGGGTGGCGGAATAGGTAGACGCGCTAGCTTGAGGTGCTAGTGCCCGCAAGGGTATGGGGGTTCAAGTCCCCCCTCGGACACGTTGGGTACCCGAAGGAAAACCACAGATTGAGCGTTACGAAACTCCCCGAAATCACCAACTGAAATGGTGGTTTCGGGGAGTTCGTCTTTCTATCCAAAGTCGTGAAGATAAACGCTTGTGCAGCTCCCCACATTGGGAACCCACACTTAACTCGAATGTAAATTATGACCTGGCATGACCGGTCTAAACCCTTCTCTGGCCAAGATTGTGCAGGTGCCCTGAATCTAAGGTTGGAGTTGACAAAAGGGAAACTCCATGAATTTTCGAACGCAATCACTCGCCGCACTCGCTGCGATGGCACTTGTATTAACTCCAGCGCTTGCTGGCTGCGGTCAAACCGCGGAGAACGTTGCAGAGTGATGGCACCGCCTACGCCATGTGGCAGGTTGAGGGAACAGACTCAGACGCAGCCGATTCGTACGGGGACCTGCTTGTCAGCGCTGGGTATTCGTTGGAACGCGACTCAAATTTGGACGGCGCGATCATGCGTGATTACACGGGAATGGGCACATTTGTATCCGTCGTCGCCAGTGAGTCTGATGGCCAAACGACAATTTCGGTCACCGACATTCCTGAATAGCCGTTCTAGCCGGTAGATGCCTGGGCATCCCAACCGGAGACCTCCGTAAGCCAGATATGTGACACTTGTTCCGTGGGAACGAGTGCTTTCAACTCTATGAATAGATCCCCAAGTTGCTGTTGGTCGTTGTGGGAAAGTGCGACTCGAACCCGACACTGCCAACTTCTCAATTGGCGGCTGTGGGTTGAGTCTTGATCAGTCTCTCGCGAGGAGTCTTGCTCGCAGGGCTTCACGTCGATCCTCGAATCGATTCACACTGACATCCATGTCCGCCAGGATTTGGGCGAGTTCTTCTCGGGCGGCTTCGCCGTAAGGTCCGAAGTCATTGCGCTCGAAGATTTTCCATTTACGAAGTACGGGCATGATTACTTCGTCGCGGTGTTGCTTGAGATCATAGATACCAGCGACCGCAATCTCGACGGCCTTGCGCTGGAAACCTTCAATCCCGTTGCCTGGCATAGCGAAATCTTTCACACTAGCCAGAATCGCCTCCATGGTTGCATCAGGTTGCAACTCCAGTGCAGCATCTAGGAGGTTGCGGTAGAAGATCATGTGGAGGTTCTCGTCCAATGCGATTCTTTGGAGGAGTGATTCACCGACCGGGTCACCTGTCGCTGCGCCAGTATTGCGATGCGAGACGCGGGTTGCTAGTTCTTGGAAGGACACGTACGACAGCCCAGCCAAGATCCCAGGGTGAATCGCTTGGAAACCCTCTTGCATATGGACCATGCGAGCGCGCTCAAGTTCAACTGGGTCAACTGCGCGCGTGACAACGAGGTAATCCCGGATTGCCGTTCCATGCCGACCTTCTTCCGCTGTCCAGCGACCTACCCACTCCCCCCACGCTCCGTCCCGACCGAAAATTGTCGCAATTTCATGATGGTAACTAGGCAAGTTGTCTTCGGTGAGCAGATTAATAATCAGGCTGGTACGGGCGGCTTCACTGAATCGTCTTTCCTCCGGGGTCCAGTCTTTTCCACCAAGGTGTGCGAAGTTACGCGCTTCATCCCACGGGATGTAGTCATGCGGGAACCATTCTTTAGCGATCGCGATATGTCTATTGAGTTCTTTCTCAACAACGGGTTCGAGTTCGGTCAGCAGATTGAGCGTGGCAACTTCGTCCAAGATCGCGGTCATGGACCTAGTCTGGCACGATCCCGTGCACTTTTCTTTCCAGGCCTAGATTGAATTTGGCAGGTCATGACGACTTCCCTAGGGGTACATTGTTTATATGTCCGAAGATCCGAATGAATCCAATCCCGCACACGTCGTTCGAGTAACCCATGACGTGGCCAGCGAACCTGGTGACAGCGCTGACGCGGCTGACCGGTTGACCATGATCATGGAAGCCGAAGCAATTCGTAACGGCATTAGCGCAGACACGGGTGAATTTGGCGGAGAAGGGTCCCTCGACGGGCTGCTGTACCCGCTAGAAGACACTGAATACGTGCTTGCCAGTGAGGACGCTGATGATTCAAGCGATGACCCGATGCACGCAGGTGGTCTGACACCTGCGCCAGTTGTGCCCGAAGAAATTGCAGCGATGCACTTTCTCGACACTGACAAATATGTAGACGACGAATCAGACGATGACAAGGCAAACCCAAACGTGGACCAATTCGATGAAACGCCGAGGGATTTGACCCCCGAGGACGAAACCCTGCTCGGGGTTGACCCATACGAGGAGTAGTTACCTCACCCGCACTACTTCTTAATCTCAGGCTTGGGTTTGCGCAGCTTGCGGGCAGTTCCACGGACAAGACCGCCAAGGAACATACCGAGCAAAAATGACACGGTCACAATTAGCCAAACATAAATGTCAAAATCCATGCCCAAAAAACTCACTTGAGCGGTATTGAGGTTTTGAACGGCAAAAACAACGAGAACAAAAGCAATAATGATCAAAACAATTCCGCGCCACGTAATTCGCATTCCGGGC
>DKME01000169.1:11331-18838 GCA_002469525.1 Actinobacteria bacterium UBA7422 | reverse complement strand
AACGACACCTAAATCTGTGCCTTGATGCTATGAATACACCATGAATCTGCCCCCAGCTACCGAATTTGTCACCTACTCCGTCGATTCGCATATTGCGACAATAACTTTCAATCGCCCTGATCGTCTCAACGCGTTACTCCCAGACATGATTCACACCTACTCCGACCTTTTGACCCACGCTGACTTAGACGCAGATGTTCGAGTGATTGTCGTGACCGGCGCAGGACGTGGCTTTTGTTCCGGTGCAGACCTGAGCATTTTGGGTGAAGACCCCGAGTTGGTTCAAGGATTCCTCAAAGGCCAAAGCCACAAGACCGTCCCAGGAAAGTTCCTGCACCTGTCAACCCCTGTTATCACAGCGATAAATGGTCCTGCCGCAGGCTTGGGATTCGTGATCGCTATGAGCGCGGACTTCCGCTTCGCAAAGAGTGACGCAAAACTCAGCTCCACTTTTTCACGTCTTGGTCTGATCGCCGAGTACGGAATTGCCTGGCTACTCCCCCGTCTCGTTGGGCTGGCTCGAGCAACTGAAATCCTGATCACCGGTCGCACCTTTACCGGCCAAGACGCCTGTGAATACGGATTGGTGCTCTCAGCGAGTGAGGATCCACTCGCTGAAGCGTATGCCTGCGCCAATAACCTAATTACCAACTGTTCACCAGCATCTGTTGCAGTGATCAAAGCTCAACTGTTGCGGGGACTTGGCGCTGAGTTCAATGAAAGCGCCGATGACGCATTCATTGAAATGGGTCACGCATTTGGACGGGAGGATCTAGCCGCCGCACTCATGGGGAAGATCAATAAAGTTGCACCAGAGTTCCCTGCGTATTCGAAGTAATTGCAACTACGGCAGTAATCCGCAATGCGCCAGTGCCATGCGAACTAGCCTCCCCTGACCGCCCACCATTTCCCGCTCAAACTCTGGGCTCGTTGCCGCGTCCGGTGACACCCAGATTAAATCGAGCGAGTCTTGAGACGGCGCACATTCCCCTTCGATCGCAACGATGTAAGCAAGTGAAATCGCGTGCTGGCGTGGGTCATGAAAACCGGTCACACTTTCGTCTGGGAAGTACTCCACTACTGTGAATGGTTGTGGCGATGCGGGTAATTTGGGAAAAGCCAAGGGACCCAAGTCTTTTTCCAGATGACGCATAATTGCGTCCCTCACTCGCTCCTTATGTAACACGCGACCTGAGACAACGGCCCGACTAATTGAGCCATCCGGCATAGCGCGCAACAGTAGGCCAACTTCGGTCACCTCCCCGTTCGCGTCAACACGTACCGGGATTGCATCGACATACACGATTGGCAAATTTGCCCGCGCATTCTCGATTTCATTGAGAGAGAGCCAGGAACCTGAGTTTTCGAGTAGATCCATCACGGTCGTATCTTGACATGAAACACCCAGACATACAGGCGGGCAGGATAAACCAAGAAAAACACTACATGCGTATTCTGTGCCTATGAGCGGATCAACCCCAGCAAGAGACGGTTCCAAGAGGCCCGACGGCAGTGACTACACGACAGTTCTGTCCGAGGATCAGTGGCAGGAAAAATTGACACCGGACGAATACCACGTACTGCGGCAAGCCGGCACCGAACCTGCTTTCCAGGGAGAGTTCACCGATGAAAAGCGCAGTGGCTCCTATTCATGCCGAGCGTGTAGCGCCGAGTTGTTCACAAGTGACACCAAATTCGACTCCCGGTGCGGATGGCCCAGTTTCTATGAGCCACTGGCGAAAGATTCAGTGGTCTACCTCGAAGATACAAGCATGGGTCGCACCAGGACCGAAGTGCGCTGTGCTGCATGCGGAGGTCACTTGGGTCATGTGTTCGAGGGTGAAGGTTTCGAGACCCCGACCGACCTGCGCTACTGCATCAATTCAATTTCAGTGAATTTCGACACCCCATAGCGGCGCGCCAGCCCCTCCAATCACTTTTGCCTCATTAGTCTTAAGCGGTGCGCACCGTTACCCCTTCCGCTGATCACTTTGCCCTCACGGTAGAGCAGATCAGCAATGTCGTGGTACGGCCGGACATCACTTTGACCCAAGTCCCAGCCCCCAGTCGACTTGCACCATTTGCCCTAGCCCTTACGGGAGAGCCGACCGACCCAGATAGTGACGCGTTCTCAGGTCGATTCGTGTTGCTGCATGATCCAGATGGTGTTGACGAGTGGGGCGGTACCTTTCGGGCCGTTATTTTTGCCCGCGCCGAGCTCGAAACTGACCTTTTGAACGATGACCTTGTACGCGAAGTCGCCTGGAGCTGGATCAGTGAAAGCGTCTCGCACTTAGAAATCACCGAATTGGGTGGAACAGTTACAAGTAATGCAGGTCAATCATTTGGAACGCTATCTGACCGCCCAGCCGACGGCTTCGTTGAAGTTCGCGCATCGTGGACGCCCACGGAGGACGAACATGGCGCACCTGTTGACAATCTCGGCTCCCATCTGAGCGCGTGGATCAACGTTATGGTGTGCGCCGGCGGGTTGGTTCCTCTCCCCGAGGGGATTGCCCACGTGGGGCATGTTCGTCGTCGTGGATAACGAAAATCTAGATGCTGTCCCTGATCAAGTAAAGATTCCGTATCAACCGAGTGAAGAAGTTCCTGCGGTAATCACCACCCATCAGGCACTTCTTGAGTACGCGGACAAACTTGCTTTGGGTACCGGGCCACTTGCATTAGATGCCGAACGCGCTTCGGGCTATACCTATTCCCAAAGGGCATATTTAATTCAAATGCGCCGTGAAGGTGCCGGAACCGCATTAGTTGATCCCATTTCCTGTCCAGATCTTTCACCTATAGCCAAAGCATCCGTCGGGGTTGAGTGGATTTTGCACGCTGCTACCCAAGATCTTGAATGTTTGCGAGAGGTTGGGCTTTCCCCTGATTCGCTCTTTGACACCGAACTTGCGGGGCGAATTCTCGGTTGTGATCGCGTGGGGCTTGGGCCGCTGATTGAAAGTGAACTCGGGCTCTACCTGGAGAAGGGTCACGGGGCTGCAGACTGGTCGGCACGGCCGCTTTCCCCTGCCATGCTGCGCTATGCCGCCCTCGATGTTGAATTACTCGTTGAATTGCGCAACTCATTGGAAGAAAGTTTGCGAGAGGCCAACAAACTTGAGTTTGCACACCAAGAGTTCACCGCACTCCTGTCGTGGAAACCCCGCGAACACACGGGTGAAGCATGGCGCAGAACCTCGGGCGTGCACGGGGTGAAAAATCCAAGGGCACGTGCTGTAGTGAGAGAATTGTGGATCACCCGGGACGACATTGCCCGGCGTAGAGACGTAGCACCAGGACGATTAATCCCTGATCGCGCGATTATCGCCGCAGCGCTTTCCAATCCCGCTGACGTTCTACTTAAAGTCAAGGACTTCCACGGCCGCGGCGCCGTGCGGTATGAACGACAGTGGAAGTCTGCCCTAGAGCGCGCAAGATCATTGCCCGAGTCCGAATTGCCCGGGCCACCTCCTAAGAGCGACGGACTTCCATCGCCAAAAAGTTGGATTGACAAGAACCCCGCAGCATTTGCTCGGTTGGAAGTTGTTCGAGGGTCGCTGGCCGAAGTCAGTGAACTGCTCAGCATTCCGGTTGAAAACCTGATGACCCCGGATCTCGTTCGTCGGGCGAGCTGGATGGATCCAGTGGAAGACGAGTCGTCGTATCGTGATCTATTTACTGGCGGTGGCGCTCGGGACTGGCAGTGCGAGATTGTGGTTCCTATCGTCTTCGCAGCGCGCCACGCGCAACCTCGACCCGTACAAGCAGAACCCGTACAAGCAGAACCTGCCGAACAACCGGATCCGGGAGAGCAATAAGTTACTAGCGGGTAACATAGGACTTCCACAAGGAGGAACAAATGGCTGAACGCGCAAATGTCGTTTTTGTTGACGGGGCTCGGACCCCTTTCGCTCGAGCTGGGAGTCTCTACGCAGAGACCAGAGCCGACGACCTGATTGTCAAGGTCATGAGAGAACTCCTCAGACGCAATCCCAACCTTCCACCGGAACACATCGACGACGTTGCAATCGCCGCGACGTCCCAAACGGGCGATCAGGGTATGAACATAGGGCGCTCGGCATCACTTCTGGCCGGGCTACCAAATACTGTCCCGGGTTACTCGATCGACCGTTGGTGCGCGGGCGCCATGACCGCGGTTACCACGCTTTCCAGCGCGATCATGGCCGGTGCCTACGACCTAGCCCTTGCAGGTGGCGTTGAGCACATGACGCATCACCCTATGGGAGAAGGCATGGACCCCAATCCGCGCTATCTGTCAGAAAAAATTGTCGACCCCGAAGCAATGGCAATGGGCATGACGGCAGAAAACCTGCACGACCGGTTTCCACACTTAACCAAGGAGCGAGCCGATGCCTTTGCACTCGGGTCGCAGGAAAAAACTGCAAAGGCCTACGCGAATGGATTGATCCAACCGGATCTGGTTCCTGTCACCGCACGCAGCGCGGAGCTTGGCAGTGTCCTGGTGAGTGTCGATGAGGCTCCCAGGCCAGGCACAACACTCGAAGGCCTGGCCAGTTTGAAAACTCCTTTCCGACCACATGGTCGTGTAAGTGCCGGCAACGCCTCAGGACTCTCGGATGGTGCCACTGCCGCACTTCTCGCAAATGAGGGAGTCGCCGATCAACTCGGACTCACTAAAAAAATGCGCATGGTCGGCTTTGCATTTGCAGGAGTCGAACCAGAAGTAATGGGCGTTGGCCCAGTGCCCAGCACCGAAAAGGCACTTGCCCGCGCTGGGCTATCCATCAAGGACATCGACCTCTTCGAAGTCAACGAAGCATTCGCCGTGCAGGTACTGGCATTTCTCGACCACTTCGGAATCGACGACGACGATCCACGCGTAAACCCAATGGGCGGGGCAATCGCGGTGGGACACCCACTAGCTTCCAGCGGAATTCGATTGATGTCGAACCTTGCGGCGGATTTCACCGTGAATCCTGGTGCAAAATATGGAATTACCACCATGTGTATTGGTTTGGGCATGGGCGGAACAGTCATTTGGGAAAATATTTCAGGGAGTAACGCATGAGCGAATCAGCACAAGCCGTAGTCGTAAATATCCCTGACGAAGTCGTCACACAGTCTCGGGTCCGCTATTTTGAACTACCCCTCGGTGCAGGCACCATGGCACTGATCACCTTGGACAATGGAAAGGACCACACGCGGCCCTCAACTTTTGGGCCTGCGGGTCTAGCGTCACTCAATACCGCACTTGACGAGATTGCAGCCAGAACAGATATTGCAGCTGTCGGCATCACGGGAAAGCCTTTCATTTTCGCTGTTGGGGCAGACCTGTCTGCAATGAGCATTGTCAACGACCCACGGATTATTGCGGCTTTCGGAAAACTCGGCCACGACGTCATGCGACGATTCGGAGAGTTTTCCGTTCCCACTTTCGCCTTTGTTAATGGCGCTGCAATGGGCGGGGGCATGGAACTTGCCCTGCACTGCAACTACCGAACCGTAAGTGCAGATGCCGCAGCCTTGTCATTACCCGAGGTTTTTTTAGGTCTGATCCCTGGTTGGGGTGGAGCATGGTTGCTTCCCAATCTGGTCGGGCCAAAGAATGCACTGGAAGTAATTATCAACAACTCAATGAGCCAGAACAAGCAAATGAAGCCCAAGCAAGCTGTGGAACTCGGTGTCATGGACGTCATGTTTGCCCCGGCCGACTTCCTTGAGCAATCCATCCTCTGGGCCGCAAAGATTCTTACCGGCTTAGTCAACATTGATCGGGCTCCAGTTGATCGTGACACCTGGGATGCAGTCGTTGACGCTGCGCGCACACAAGTTGACGCACGGGTGCATGGCGCCACTCGGGCGCCCTACCTGGCACTTGACCTCGTCGCCGCGGCCAAGACAAGCACCCGAAGCGAAGGGTTCGACGCCGAAGACGTCGCCCTCACCGATCTGGTTATGTCTGACCCACTTCGCGCTTCACTGTATTCATTTGATCTGGTTCAAAAGCGAGCAAAGCGACCTGCTGGCGCACCGGACAAGACACTCGCTCGACCAGTTAAGAAGGTGGGAATAGTTGGAGCTGGACTCATGGCCAGCCAACTCGCCCTGCTTTTCGCGCGTCAACTTAAGGTCCCTGTTGTTATGACCGACCTTGATCAAGAACGTGTGGATAAGGGCGTGGGTTACGCCCACGCCGAATTAGACAAGATGCTAGGCAAGGGCCGTCTTAGCCAGGACAAGTGCAATAGGCTCAAAGCACTCATCACGGGAACAACAGACAAGGCTGATTTCTCTGATGCTGACTTCGTGATCGAAGCGGTCTTTGAAGAACTTGCAGTCAAAAAGACCGTCTTCGCGCAGTTGGAAGAGGTTGTGAGACCTGACTGCATTCTGGCAACCAACACCTCATCACTTTCGGTCACCGATATGGCAGCGGACTTGGAGTACCCAGAGCGCGTTGTCGGCTTCCACTTCTTCAACCCGGTTGCCCTGATGCCACTTCTCGAGATTGCGCGCGCTGAAAGGACCGACGATGCTTCGCTTGCTACAGCCTTCGCCGTGGGCAAGGGACTCAAAAAGTCGTGTGTCCTAGTTGCAGATCGACCTGCATTTGTCGTTAACCGACTGTTGAACAGATTCTTGGGTGAAATTATTGCCTGTGTCGACGAAGGCGCCAGCTTTGCTGACGCTGACGCAGCGGTGCACGCGATGGGTTTGCCGATGGAACCTTTCGTGCTTGTGCAAATGGTGGGCCCAGCAGTGGCCCAGCACGTCGCCCAGACCTTGAATGGCCACTTCCCTGATCGATTCCACGCCTCAGAAAAGATGGGGCAACTTGTGGCAGCCGGACTGCCAGGAGTTTGGCTTTGGGATCAAGCCGGTAATAAGACTGTTGATCCAAGGGTGGCTGAGATTTTTGGCGATTCCCCAAGCACCATGACGCCCGACCAGATTCGTGACCGTGCGCTTACCGCAGTAGCCCAGGAAGCTCAAATAATGTTAGACGAAGGTGTTGTCGCCCAGGCGCAGGACTTAGATCTATGCATGATCCTTGGAGCCGGCTGGCCATTTTGGTTAGGCGGCATTACGCCCTATCTTGACCGCGAGGGTTACAGCAACCCACGTTTCCTGCAACAGGGTGTGGCTAGCGTTCCTGCGTAACTGAATCATGTGAGTCAGTGGATTGACTATTTGCAATCCACTCGGTGATTGACCGGGTGATCGCTTGTCCGGTCAATCCAAGCTCGCTGAGGATCGATGCTCGTTTGGCGTGGTCTAAGAACAGTAATGGTGTACCAAAGTTTCGCACTGGAACGTCAACGTTGCGGTCACGCAAGGCTTGACTCACCGCAGCCCCTACACCACCCACCCGGATTCCGTCTTCAATCACAACAACTATTCTTGCTTTGGCTGCTTGGTCGACCACGTACATTGGGACTGGTTTCACCCACCGGGGGTCGAGTACTTCAACCCCGATTCCCTGAGCATGAAGTCCCTCGGCGACCTCAACGCCAAGTTG
>DKME01000169.1:0-11257 GCA_002469525.1 Actinobacteria bacterium UBA7422 | reverse complement strand
ACCCCGTCTACACGGGCCTGCGCGGGAATGTCTGCAGGAACAGCACCCTTAGAGAATCTCACTACCGTTGGTGCGTCAGCGATGTCAACTGCTTCTCGCAGTGCCAACTTCAATGTTGATTCGTCTCGTGGAGCAGCTATTTGAAGTCCTGGAACGATCTGCAGCATTGACATGTCCCAGATCCCGTTGTGACTCGCACCGTCGTCACCGGTTACACCGGCGCGATCCAACACAAAGGTGACACCAGCCTTGTGAAGTGCAATGTCCATGACCACTTGATCAAATGCTCTGTTCAAAAAGGTTGCATAAAGCGCAACGACCGGGTGCATGCCACCGTAGGCCAGACCTGCCGCACTTGTGGCTGCATGCTGTTCGGCGATACCTACGTCGTATATCCGATTGGGGAATTCTTGCGCAAATGCGTCCAGCCCGGTTGGTCCAAGCATGGCTGCGGTTATGGCCACGACGTCAGGTCGCATGCGGCCGATCGAAACAAGTTCGTCTGAGAATGCTTTCGTCCAACTACGGCCCGCAGCTGAGACTGGAAGGCCCGTTTCTGGATCGATAACACCCACACCATGGAAACGATCCGCTTCGTCTGCCTCCGCTGGCGCGTAGCCGTGCCCCTTATGAGTAATTACGTGCACAATAACAGGCGCATCGAAATCCCTGGCTCTGGTCAGAGCGAATTCCAATTCAGCTTCGTCGTGCCCGTCAACCGGGCCGACGTACTTCAAGCCCAAATCCTCAAACATTCCTTGTGGTGCCACCACGTCTTTGACGCCCTTTTTCATGCCATGAAGCGCGTCGAAAACTGGGGCTCCGATCACTGGGGTTCGAAGTAGGACCCGCTTGCCCCATCCCATAACTTTTTCATAGTTCGGTGCCGTGCGCAGTGTGTGTAAGTGATGTGCCAACCCACCAATTGTGGGCGAGTAGGAGCGTGCATTGTCGTTAACGACTATGACAACGGGTCGCTCCCCGGTCGCAATATTGTTGAGTGCCTCCCACGCCATGCCACCGGTTAATGCACCGTCCCCGATCACAGCCACGACGTGTTGGTCTCCCAGAAGCCCGCGTTGTTGCCAGGCCTTGGCTAACCCATCAGCGTAAGACAGTGCCGTTGACGCATGTGAATTCTCCACGATGTCATGTGCACTTTCACTCCGACTGGGGTAACCGCTGATCCCGCCTTCCTGCCGAAGCGTGTCAAAAGCTCTTGTACGCCCGGTTAAAATCTTGTGAACGTAAGACTGATGACCCGTGTCCCAGATAATTGCATCTTCAGGGGACTTGAACACTCTATGCAGTGCGATGGTGAGCTCCACCACTCCAAGGTTTGGACCTAGGTGCCCGCCTGTTGCTGACACTTTTTCAACGAGGAAGGCCCGAATCTCGCGTGCCAGAGCGGGGAGTTTTTCAGCTGGTAAAGCCCGGACATCGCGGGGGTCACGAATACCTTCCAAATAACGCACGGACTTAGTCTAGGTCAGAAGTGTTGACTTTGCCCGGACCGTTAGCGGCCAACGCGGCACACACGGACTTCACCTCGCGGTCGGTCCTTACCAAGTGCGCACCCGAACTGCTCAAGCTCTCCAGGAGTGCTTCGACGTGCAGCGAACCTGAACCGGTCCTAGCCGTGGCATACAGCTTGCGCATGAGGGCAATATCACTGTTAACACGCTCTTTAAGCACCCATGCCAATGCAACGGGGTCGCTTCTACTTGGTGAGTCGCGAAACTCACCGGGAAGGCGGTCCAGCAGCCAACGACACACCTGCCCTGCGAACTCTGGATCATGTGGAGCAACAAGATCTGTTGGCCACCCCACCTCCGGTTGGATCACAGAAGTGAGCGAAGCACGTACTGCAAAATGCCGCCATTTCGGTAGTAGTCAGCCTCACCTGGGGTGTCAATGCGCAGAATTGCGTCGAATTCCGTGACCTTGCCATCTTGACCGGTTGCAATAACCGCAACATGTTTGGGTGTTCGTCCCTCATTGAGTGCGGTAATCCCACTGATGGAGAACACTTCGGTGCCGGAAAGACCCAAAGACTCTGCATTTTGCCCCGTTGCGTACTGGAGCGGAAGAACCCCCATCCCAATCAGATTTGAGCGGTGAATGCGCTCATAAGACTCCGCGATAACAGCACGAACGCCTAGAAGCGCTGTTCCCTTTGCGGCCCAGTCACGGCTTGAACCTGACCCATACTCGGCACCGGCCAAAATCACCAAAGGAATTTTCTCGCTCTGATATTTCATGGACGCGTCATAGATCGTGGTAACCGGCGATCCCTCTTGGGTGAAGTCGACGGTAAAGCCGCCTTCTGTGCCCGGTACCAGAAGGTTGCGTAACCGGATATTGGCAAAAGTTCCACGGATCATGACTTCATGGTTACCACGTCGCGAGCCATATGAATTGAAATCCTTGCGCTCAATCCCGTGCTCACTTAGATACTCTCCCGCAGGCGAGTCGGCCTTAATGGATCCAGCCGGTGAAATATGGTCGGTTGTTACCGAATCCCCGAGCATGGCGAGAACCCGTGCACCGTTGATGTCGGTGACGGATGAAGGTTCCCGTTGCATTCCTTCAAAGTAAGGCGGCCTACGCACATAGGTGCTTTGCGGATCCCATTGGAAAATGCTCCCGGTCGGTGTGGGAAGTGACTGCCACGCTTCGTCACCTGCAAAGACATCGCGGTATCGGTCCGTGTACATCTGCGAATCGATTGAGTCGGCAATGACCTGGTCGATTTCCGTTGCAGAAGGCCAAATATCTGCCAAGAAAACCGGTTTGCCATCAGGATCAAATCCCAGTGGATCATTAACTAAGTCGGTGTCCATGGTTCCAGCGATTGCATAAGCCACCACTAACGGAGGGGAAGCCAAGTAGTTCATCTTCACGTCTGGATTAATGCGACCTTCGAAATTTCGGTTACCGCTGAGCACCGATGTGACAGCGAGATCATGTGAATTCACCGCCGCGGAAACTTGTGGAATGAGTGGTCCTGAGTTTCCAATACACGTTGTGCAGCCGTAGCCGACCACATTGAATCCCAGTTTGTCCAAGTACGGGAGTAGTCCTGATTTTTCGTAGTAGTCTGTGACAACTTTCGAACCTGGTGCCAATGTAGTTTTCACCCAAGGCTTGCTCGTAAGACCGCGTTCAACAGCTTTCTTAGCTAGGAGTCCGGCGCCGATCATGACCGAAGGATTCGACGTGTTTGTGCACGATGTGATGGCAGCAACGCTCACGGCACCGTGGCCAATTTCTACCGGCTCCCCCGCAATCTCCATGCCGACTCGTTGATCAGGGTTGTCGGTGAAAGCAGTGAGCGCTTCGGCGAACATGGGTTGAGCCTGCGAGAGAATCACGCGGTCCTGCGGGCGTTTTGGCCCAGCGATGCTGGGCACCACGGTGGACATATTTAATTCGAGTCTTTCTGAATAATTTGCTTCGTGTTGTGGGTCATGCCAGAGCCCTTGTCGTTGCGCATAGGCTTTAACAAGCGCAATGGATTCCGTGGTTCGTCCGGTAAGTTCTAGATAGTCGAGCGTCACTTGATCGATGGGAAAAATCGCTACCGTGCTGCCGTATTCCGGGCTCATATTTCCAATAGTTGCCCGATTCGCCAACGGAACAGCGCTGACACCGTCGCCATAGAACTCGACAAATTTGCCAACAACCCCCTGCTTTCGCAGTATCTCGGTGATTGTGAGAACAAGGTCTGTCGCCGTTGCGCCTGCAGGGAGTTCACCCGTGAGTTTGAATCCAACAACGCGCGGAATCAACATGGATACCGACTGTCCCAGCATGGCTGCTTCGGCTTCAATTCCGCCGACTCCCCAACCGAGTACGCCTAGTCCGTTGACCATGGTGGTGTGTGAATCAGTTCCCACGACCGTGTCGGGGTAGGCCTGGCCACCGCGGGACATGATTACGCGGGCAAGGTTTTCAATGTTTACCTGGTGCACGATTCCCGTGCCGGGGGGTACAACTTTAAATTCCTCAAATGCACTTTGACCCCATCGGAGAAACTGGTACCGCTCTTTGTTGCGTTCGTACTCCAAGGCCACATTTCGCTCGGCTGCGTCGGGCATTCCGAAAAAGTCCGCGATGACCGAGTGGTCAATAACGAGCTCTGAAGGATTTAGTGGCTCGATTTTGTCGGGGTCACCACCAAGCGCAATCACGGCCTCCCGCATTGTTGCTAGGTCGACAACGACCGGAACCCCCGTGAAGTCCTGCATGACCACCCGCGCCGGGGTGAATTGGATCTCCTCGGTCGGCTCTGCCTGGGCATTCCAAGCCCCCAATGCTCGGATCGTGTGCGCATCCACATTTGCTCCGTCTTCGGTGCGCAAAAGATTTTCGAGCAAGATTTTGTGGGTAAATGGTAACTGGGCGCTCCCCGGGACCGAGTCAATTGCGAAGATCTCAAATTCCTCACCGTCGACTTTGAGGGTTTCCTTTGCGGAAAACGAATTTAGACTCTTCACAAGACCTCCCAGGTCACATTAGCTTGATGCCAAGATATCACAAGTATCTTGACGTCAAGATACTTTGGTGTTTCGAAAAACTGCCAAGGACTCAAAGTGGTGGGTCATCGGGAACGCATCCCATGCGGTCAGTGCTATCAACTCGAAAGTTCCATCCGAGCACAATTCCCGTGCGTCTCGAGCTAGGGCGACTGGATCACAGGCAAGATAGAGGATCCAGTTGGGCTCTAGTTCACGCAGTTCGGTGCACACCGCAAGACCTGCTCCGGACCGTGGAGGGTCAAGAAAGACGCCGTCGGGGGTTGAATGTGTCTTCCGCACATTGGCCACGAAACGTTCGACGCTGCTGGTAATTACACCAATTGAGGCACCCGATCCTTCGGAGTAATGAGCAAATTTTTTACGCGCCGCTTCAGAGGTTGCCCTGTTGCCCTCAACGCTGGTGACCGTGCCATTGCTGCCAATATTTCTTGCAATCACTTCCGTGAAAACGCCTACACCGGCATAAAGGTCCCACCAATGGCCTCCCCGTGCAAATGCACCGCTCGCCTGCATTGACTCATCAACAAGTGGCAGCAAAGCTGCATTTGATTGCCAAAAATCTCGCGGCCCCGTCTCCCATTCGATTCCGGCAAACTCGCGCACAACGGTTTCTGGCCCAGACTTAAACCCATTGGGCCCAACAACACTGACCCCCACCGCTCCTTGTGCAAAGGTGTACTCGCCTGGTTCCAAACCTTCAGCCCGCTCGAGTTGGGCAAGCTTCTCCCCAACTTGGCTCGTTACCGTCGTGCAATTCATTGTCTCGACCATGTGATCGCTTCGGTACTCGTGCATGTGCCATGAACCGTCCCAGTGGAAACGGGCTCGGCCACGCCACCTCAATCCGCTGGCGTCGCCAATGGGAAGTACCCCAGCACCCACGAGTTCGTCCACCCGGCGTGAATCTAGTTGGGCGAATCGTTGAAGGGAGTCTTTAAGAACCATAGTTTTCAGAACAATTTGGTGCTGAAAACTCACAAATTGGAAATCGCAGCCACCGCACACTGAACTCGCACTACAACTAGGTTCGACCCGATCGGGTGAACCTTTCATAATCATTTGGGCAACTCCGAAGTACACCTTTTGTCTTTTGTGGGTTATCAAAACTTGTGCTTGTTCGCCGGTCATCGCACCACGCACAAATACGGCGCAACCTTCAATGTGGGCAAGAAAATGCCCGCCGTGGGTGATCTTGCCTATTTCGGCAAAATACTGGCTGCCGATTTCCAATGTCGGTTTAGAACTCATTTTCTAAACTATTTTCGCTCGATTCGAGTTGCCACGGGACACTAATCACCATTACCGAGTTGGAAAAGAGGAGTCGACTCTTCAATCGCAATGCTGACTGATTGTGCAACAACTGCTCCCACCAGTGGCCCACAACGTATTGAGGAACAAAAACCGCGATGAGGTCGTTGGGTGACTCGGTTCGGAGTTCCTTTACGTAGTCCAGAATTGGACGCGTTACCTCTCGGTACGGTGAGTCAAGGATTCGCAAAGCGACGGGAATCTCTCGACGAATCCAGTCCTGCTGCAGACGCTCGGTCTCCGAGTCGTCGACGTTGACCGTGACGGCCTCAAGGACGGTGGGCCGACTGGCCCGGGCGTACGCGATCGCACGCAAAGTCGGTTTATGAATCTTGGAGACCAATACCAAGGCATGTACTCGCGAAGGCAGCATTACATGTTCGGTTTCCAAAGTGGAAAGTTCCCGGCGGACTTTTTCATAGTGTCTGTTGATTCGCATCATGCCAAAGAAAATTATCGGTATTGCGAGGACAACGATCCAAGCTCCATTTGTGAACTTTGTAAAAACCACGATCACGAGAACTGTCCCGGTCATAACGAAACCGACTGCATTGACAACGCGTGAACGAAGGCAACGTGCGCGTTCTCTGGGATCGGTTTCAGATTTAAGGATTCTTCCCCAATGTCGAACCATGCCGAATTGGCTTAATGTGAATGCGATAAAAACACCAATAATGTAGAGCTGAATAAGTCGGGTGACGTCGGCTTGGAAAGCGATAATAAGGAGGATCGCTAGCCCGGCAAGTGCGAAGATGCCATTGCTAAAGGCGAGCCGATCACCACGTGTATGCAATTGTCTCGGGAGGTATCCGTCACGCGCAAGGATTGATCCCATAACGGGAAAACCATTAAATGCAGTGTTAGCGGCTAGTGTCAAAATTAAGGCTGTCGCGAGTGAAATGAATACCACCGCCCAGCCCGCATTATCAAAGACTGCTCCGGCAACTTGGACAATCACAGTCTTTTGGGTCTCACCAATGGGAAGTCCCACGAGATCGCTGTCGGCTTGAGCAACCTTTACCCCCGTTTTCATGGCCAGCCATGTGATTCCACTGAACATCAGCATGCTGACCACTCCCAACATGAGTAAGGTCGTTGCTGCGTTTCTTGACTTGGGCTCTCTAAATGAGGGGACCCCATTTGCAACGGCCTCTATCCCGGTCAACGCGGTCGTGCCGGAACTGAATGAGCGTGCCAACAGGAAAATTAGTGCAAAGCCCGTGAGCGTTCCTTCATGTGAAACACTCCAGCCCGCACTTTCGGCCAGCATCTGTTCCCCGGTGATCGATTTGAACAACGCGACACCGATCATTATGAAAATTGAGGCGATGAAGAGATAGGTCGGAATGGCAAACATGCCACCGGACTCTTTCACTCCGCGAAGATTCAGCAACGTGATGATCACTACAAAACCGACGGCGAACCACACGTTATGTTTTTCGACAAATCCAATTGTTGAACCAAGATTCGCAACTGCTGCAGATATGGACACGGCAACCGTGAGCACGTAGTCAATCAAAAGTGAACTCGCGACGAATACGCCCCACCGCGGACCGATATTGGCCGAAACGACGTCATAGTCGCCGCCCCCATCCGGGTAGGCCCGAACATTCTGACGGTAGGAAGCGATAACTACGAAGTAGACGAGAACTACACCGGCAGCTATCCATGGACCAAAGGCAAATAGTGATGCACCGCCAAGTGAGAGAACAAGGAGAATTTCCTGGGTGGCGTAGGCGTTCGATGACAAAGCGTCACTTGCAAAAACGGGCAAGGCAATTCGTTTAGGCAACAAGGTTTCAGAAAGTCGTTCACTGCGCAAAGCCCGACCCAATACGACCCTTTTCAAGCCGTCTGCGATTGACACGATCCCCAAGCGTAGACCTCCCGAGGATTGCCCTGCATGGCGACGGCTCAAGCGTGTAGCGTGTGTACGTGCATATCGTGATTTTGGGTTGTGGTCGGGTGGGATCCTTGCTCGCCACTTGGCTGGACCAACAGGGACATTCTGTGGCGGTTGTGGACCAGGAAGCATCAGCTTTTCGTAAGTTAAGCCCTGATTTCACCGGCATCACCGTCAAAGGAGTCGGCTTTGATCGTGAAACCTTGGAATCTGCGGGAATCGCACGAGCACATGCCTTTGCTGCCGTCAGTAGCGGCGACAACAGCAATATCCTTGGCGCCCGAGTAGCCCGGGAGACCTACGGCGTGGAACACGTCATCGCTCGCATCTACGATCCAAAACGTGCCGCCGTCTACCAGCGCCTGGGCATTCCAACGGTTGCTACGGTTTCATGGACCGCCACTGAGATCATGAAAGCCGTTCTGCCCACCGGTGCAAGTGAAGAATTCACCGACCCAACCGGGACCATGACCCTGGCAGAGGTTCCGCTGCATGATCAGTGGTTGGGTCGCAATGGCTCCGAATTTGAGGAAGCCACCGCGGCTCGGATCGCATTTATCACTCGGTATGGGGCCGCTGTCCTTCCGACCTCGACTCTTGTCTTACAGCAGGGCGATATTGTTCATCTGCTTTTTCCTCCTTCAGACCGTGAACGAATTGAAGACATTGCGCTTTCAGGTGAGAAAGGAAACTCATGAGGGTTGCGATTGCTGGGGCAGGCAAGGTGGGTCGAGCCATTGCTCGGGAACTGCTCCAAAGTGGGCATGCAATTTTGCTCCTTGACCGAGATGCAGCTTTGGCACGGCCGGGAGTGGTCAAAGGCGCCGAGACACTCATGGCCGATGCGTGCGAAATCACCGCATTGGAAGAGGCTCGACTATCGGAATGTGACGTTGTCGTGGCGGCAACCGGTGACGACAAAGTCAACCTTGTTGTCTCGCTTCTTGCCAAGACCGAATTCGGAGTTCCCCGCGTGGTTGCCCGCGTGAATCACCCCAAAAACGAATGGATGTTCGACGAGTCTTGGGGAGTTGACGTTGCAGTATCCACGCCTCGAATGCTTTCCGCTCTCGTCGAAGAGGCTGTTTCGGTCGGAGACCTCGTCCGGCTGTTCACATTCCGACAAGGTGAAGCGGATTTGGTCGAAATTACCTTGGCGTTTGACTCCCCCGTAGTTGGCCAACGAGTCGGTGCGCAGGACTGGCCGGAGGACACCGCTCTGGTAGCAATAGTTCGTGGTGATCGAGTGATCACACCAAGCGCAGACGACTCACTTGAAATCGGAGACGAATTAATCTTTGTGACCGCTCCACACCAAGAAAGTGCATTGCAAGCGATGCTGGGTCACTCCTCTGACTTGGATGCTTCCAATTTATTGTGAACTGGCTGAAGTATTCGGTAAGTGAAATACGCACTGGCAAGGAATAGCGGCCAACCCATTACGACTTTCATTACACCCAGAGCCCCAATTGCACCACCGAGGTACAGCGGGAGTTGGACTCCTAATCGAAAGAAAAACATGCCGGCCCAGATCCATGTGGCGGCAGCCGCTGCTCTCCGGTATTCCGTTACAGCGCGCCACTTCGTCCCTGTCCCGGTGAAAAACCCGAGAAATACGCCAAAGAGAGGCCAACGAACCAGAATCGAGATCAAAAATGCACTCCCGTATGCAGCGTTGGTGAGCAATCCGGGCAGGAAGAAGTTCTCGGCTCTGCCCGTCCAGGCTGAGAAGCCCGCCGCGATAGCAACCCCAGCGAGTCCAGCGATTACCTGCTGCAGTGAGTCTTTACGAATTACGCGGACTATTGCGATCGCGGCGCCCAATGCGAGCGCGGACCAGAGAGCAATCTGAAGATTGTCGGGTGTAATGAGGTAGACGATGACAAACACCAAGGTGGGTGCACCACTGTCGAATAGCCCCCGCCATCCGCCGATCGCTCGATCAAGCATGAGTCGTTCGGCACGAAGGTCTTGCACACTTTCGTGCTCGAATCCCTTTTCAGGTTGTGGTTGGGACTCTGATTGGGTGGGATCGGATCCGTTCATCGCGATAAGGGTCGCAATTCATATCGGGGGTTAAAAACGACCCGTCGGTCTGTATTGCACGTTAATCGACCACAGATTCGCATAGTGCGTCCCGCGACTATGCCGGGGATAGTGCGTCGGCCCATCCAGATAACGGTCACCACACCGGAACCGTCATAAAGTTCTGCTTCAAGTGAGGGTGTCTTGATTTGAGGATGAAAAATGACACTGCGCACCGTACCAACAACTTCAATCTGTGTGCCCGGTTCGCACTGGGCAATCTGCTGGGTAGCAGGTTCGTTCATCTGAGCAAACTGATCCCGTAGTTCTCGCGACTCCAATTGTGCCGTTGTCGCGGTGAGACTCCTGTATGCGCGGGTTATGGCGTTCATGTTCCTCTAACGGATCTCTGTTATTTCTGGGCCGCGAACAAATGGGTTCAGGTCAGGGGAATTTACGGGTGCGGCTTTAGTTGTATCGGTGTTCGCCGGAAGGCTGAGAATTATTGGGGCTCCAGGTGCCATGGCAGAGACCCCGCGAACCACCAACGCACTCTCAAAAATCTTGGTCAGTCGCGCAGCCGCCTCACGGTCTCGGGCTCCCCGACCCATGAAAACGGCTCGCAAGAACCAGCGCGGTCCGTCAACCCCAATAAAACGCGCTGGTTGCAGGGCATTTCCCTCGCCCGGAGTTTGCACCTGAGCCAGCACCTCGGTACCGAAAGGACCCTCAACTGTTTCAACTAAGCCACCAGAAGCATTGATGGACGACTTCAAAGAATCAATGACCTCGGGCCACATGGCACCTGATTTGCGCGAAGCGTAGGGCTGAAGTTGCATCCCACTATCGCCGTCACGCAGTGTCATTTGCGAAATTTTTCCAGTTGCTTGATCTGCAGCAACCTGAACTTCGACACCTTCGGGAACACGCAGACGCAATGATCCGAAGGCCATTACGCGTTCTTCGCCGACTCCTTCACTTGGTGCATCAGCGTCAGAGTCGTCCCAGGGTCCACCATCGACACCTCTGAGGTAGGTCATCCCTCTATCCTTTCAGCTTGGTCTTGCACAGAGATTCCAAATCCGCCACTCGATCCAAATCCGCGTTCACTGCGAACTGAACCAGGTAGCACACTGACTTCCACCAGTTCAATTGCGGGAATCTGTTGAATCACGAGTTGGGCGATTCGATCACCTCGTTCAATTGTAATACTTGACGATGTGTCACTGTTAACGCCAATGACGGCAATCTCTCCACGGAATCCCGCATCAATTGTGCCGGGTGAATTCAGAACGGTAAATCCGAACTTGATCGCCAGCCCGCTACGCGGGTGAATCATTCCCACCAATCCTGCGGGCAAAGCGATAGAAATTCCGGTAGGAATGAGGCAACGCTCTCCTGGGCCCAGTGTGAAGCCATGTCGTGCCCGCAGGTCTAAACCGGCATCCCCCGGATACTCATAGCTTGGTAGCGGCAGATC
>DKME01000141.1:1919-4714 GCA_002469525.1 Actinobacteria bacterium UBA7422 | reverse complement strand
CGCGACTCGCACTGCCAGCCTCGATCTGCTGGTGTGCCGCTGCAATCTCGTTGAGTTGTGTGATGTGCATTGGTGGTTCTGTGAGTGCGCCGGCTGCCAGTGCTTGCTCGACAAGTTCGACAGACTTCCAGAACTTTTCTTGTTGGACGTTGTAGAGCAGCATGAATTCGATTGTGATGCACGCGGTCATGAGTGCGCGGCGGGGAAGGATTGGGTCCTCGCTGTCGGCGGCGTAGGACACGATCTTCATGCCGGGTTGGGAGATTGCGAGGTCGAGTTCGAGGTTTGCTGCGAGGTTGACTTCCACGATCCGCGAGATGCCTTGATTCTTGAGTCGATCTATCGCACTGGGGTTTGTGTAGTTGATAACAATGTCTGCGCCAGCGGCTTCGGCTACTTCAGCTTTGTCGTCATTGCTCACAGTTGTAAATACACGAGCACCCGCCCACTTTGCGAGTTGCACTGCTGCGCGACCTACCGCACCCGCTCCCCCAGTCACGAGAACTGATTCGTCGGCAATTAGTCCATCGGCAAATAGACAGTAGGCGGCAGTGACCGCTGGAACACCTAAAGTTGCGCCGAGTTCAAGTGAAGCATTATCGGAGAGGGTGCGGGCGAACTCGTTTTTTACCAAGCAATATTGCGCGGCGGTTCCATGTCGGTTCCCACTCGCTGCGAGCATGACCCAGACGCGCTCGCCAATTCTGTTTGTGTCGACTCCTTCGCCGACCGCGTCAATTACGCCGCTGCCGTCGTGGTGGGGAATTTGGAATTCGTTGATCACCATGGGGACTTTGCCGCCGCGAGTTTTGACGTCGGTTGGGTTGATTCCCGAAAAAGCAATTTTGACTCGGACCTGACCTGGGCCGGGCTCAGGTGTAGTGACTTCTTTCACCTGGAGAACTTGCTCGGCTGGACCTGTTTGTTCAAAGAGGGCTGCACGCATAGGAGTAGTTAAGCGCATAGGTGAACTGGTCGGTTTGAGTTTTAAATTGGCACCGCGCCGGTCTAAGGTAAAGCGTGATTCCGTTGCTCCGCCGCTACCTCGCGCCCCACAAAAAAGTCTTGATTGTGATTTCGGTGCTGCTGCTCCTGCAAGCCATTGGGACGTTGATCCTGCCCAGCTTGAACGCCGACATTATTAACCAAGGCGTGGTGGTTGGGGATACCGGGTTTATTCTGCAAACCGGCGGGGTCATGCTGGCCGTGAGCATTCTGGTTGGGATCGCGACCGTGATCGCGGTCTACTTCAGCGCGCGGACCGCGATGCGTGTTGGCCGGGACATGCGAGGTGATGTTTTTCGTAATGTGGAGAAATTCTCGGTCGCCCAAATGCACGGGTTTGGAATCCCCTCACTAATCACCCGCAATACAAATGACGTGCAACAAATTCAGATGCTGGTCATGATCGGGCTGACCATGATGGTGCTCGCACCTGTGACCGCTGTTGGTGGAGTGATCATGGCGCTGCGCGAGAACGTTCAACTGTCATCGATTCTGATTGTCACGATTCCCATCATGCTAGTTGTTATTGGTTTCATGGTCGCTAAAGCGATTCCGCTCTTTCGGTCGATGCAAGTCAAAATTGACGGGGTCAATGAAGTACTGCGTGAGAACCTCTCCGGTATTCGCGTGATTCGTGCATTCGTTCGCACCAAACACGAGGAAGCGCGATTCGCTGACGCGAACGAGGAGTTAACCGATGTATCGCTGCGCGTAACCCGCCTGTTCGCATTGATCATGCCGGTGCTCATGTTGATCATGAACGTCACAATCGTTGCCACGATCTGGTTCGGTGGGTCCTTGGTAAATGACGGCACCATGCCGATTGGAAACCTGTTGGCATTTCAGTCATACATTATGCAAATTCTGTTCTCGGTCATGATGGCGGTAATGACCATGATGATGGTCCCTCGCGCCGCAGCTTCCGCCGAGCGAATTAATGCTGTGCTTGATACCGAACCTGCAATTGCCGAACCTGCCGCACCTGTTCAACACAACAATTGGGCCGGACGTATTGAATTGGAGAATCTCACCTTCCGTTACCCGGGGGCGCAAGATCCTGTCCTGCAAGGCCTTTCGACGGTAATTGAACCCGGCATGACCACCGCAATTGTTGGCGGAACCGGATCGGGTAAGTCGACACTTGTGAATTTGCTGCCACGACTTCTCGATGTCACCTCGGGGCGAATCTTGATTGACGGGGTAGACGTACGCGATCTTGCTTTGGCGGATTTGTGGAACCTGTTTGGGATCGTTCCGCAAAAATCGTTTCTCTTTAGCGGGTCGATTGCAAGCAATATTCGATTCGGTAAAGCCGACGCTACCGACGCGCAGGTGTGGAATGCACTCGAGATCGCGCAGGCTTCAGAGTTTGTCGCGGGGTTGATTGACGGCCTCGAATCGCGGGTGGATCAAGGTGGCGTGAACTTCTCCGGTGGCCAACGACAACGGCTCGCGATTGCGCGCTGCATTATTCGCGAGCCCCTGATCTACCTGTTCGACGACAGCTTCTCGGCTCTGGACTACTCAACTGATGCTCGCCTGCGTGGAGCACTCACCGGACAAACCCAAGGCAAGACCGTAATCATCGTCGCCCAGCGCATTAACACTGTGCGGCATGCGGGCCGAATTATTGTGCTCGAGCACGGGGACATAGTGGGTGTGGGAACCCACGACGAACTTCTAGAGAATTGCACCGCCTACCGTGAAATTGCCGAATCCCAAGCCCAATTGGAGGCGGCGCCGTGAGCGGTACGAGCACCGCCCCGCCCCGCGGGCCTGCCGGTGGCGGA
>DKME01000141.1:0-1907 GCA_002469525.1 Actinobacteria bacterium UBA7422 | reverse complement strand
GGCGGAAGCATGGGAGGTCGACCAGGTGGGCCCATGGGCGCCCCGATGGGTTCCAGTACCGAGAAGGCACAAAACTTCAAAGCGTCCTTGCGCAGGTTTGGCCAGCGGTTGCGGCCTGAGCGCGTTGTTATTACATCGGTAATTCTTCTCGCAACTTCGAGCGTTTTTCTTGCGGTCCTTGGCCCTAAACTTTTGGGTAATGCAACCAACATTGTGTTTGACGGGTTCATTAGTTCGCAATTCCCGGTAGGCATGACGCAGCAACAGGCGGTTGAATCACTGCAACAGCAGGGTCAGGCCGACCAAGCACAAATGGTTGAAGCTATGAACCTCACGCCGGGACTGGGCGTTGACTTCACCGCCCTAGCCCAGCTGCTGTCACTGATCGTGGTGATTTACGTATTGAGCTCGATCCTTAGTTGGGCGCAGAACTACCTCATGGCCGGTGTCACCCAGCGCACCATGTATCGCTTGCGCGAAGACGTTGACCACAAACTAGGCCGCCTGCCGCTCAAGTATTTCGACACTTCCTCACGCGGAGACGTGCTGAGCCGGGTGACAAACGACATTGACAACATATCCACCACCCTTCAGCAAACATTAACGCAGCTGATCACGGCTATTTTGACGGTTGTTGGCGTGATCGCCATGATGTTCTGGATCAGCCCGCTGCTGGCCATAATTTCATTAATCACAATCCCGCTGTCCTTTGGAATCACCATGCTGATTGCCAAAAGATCCCAGCCACAATTTATTAAGCAGTGGAAGTGGACCGGAAAACTGAATGGTCAAGTCGAGGAATCCTTCTCCGGTCAAGAACTCGTTAAAGTCTTCGGTCACCGCGACGCAACAATCGCTGAGTTCGACGACGCGAACGAGAAGATGTACCAAAGCAGTTTTCGTGCGCAATTTATCTCCGGGATTATTCAACCCGCCATGACGGTGATCTCCAACGTGAATTACGTTGCAATTGCCGTGATCGGTGGCTTGCGCGTTGCCTCGGGCACCATGTCCCTGGGAGATGTTCAAGCATTCATTCAATACTCGCGCCAATTCACCATGCCTATCACTCAGATTGCTGGCGTTGCAAATATTTTGCAGTCCGGTGTTGCCTCCGTTGAGCGCGTGTACGAACTACTCGACGAACCAGAGCAAGATCCCGACTCGCCGCTAGATACACACCTAGGTCGAGTTGAAGGTCGGATCGCTTTCGAGGACGTCGCTTTCCGTTACGTCCCTGATCGCCCGTTGATTGAAGGATTCAACCTCGAAGTTGAACCAGGTCAGATCGTTGCGATCGTTGGACCGACCGGCGCCGGTAAAACCACACTGGTCAATCTGCTCATGCGGTTCTACGACATTGATGCAGGTCGTATCACAATTGATGGAATCTCGATCATGGATCTTGACCGCGACGACGTTCGTCGGTCATTTGGCATGGTGTTGCAAGACACATGGCTATTTGACGGAACGATTCGCGACAACATTGCCTACGGCGCTGAAAATGCAACACCCGAGCAAGTCGATGAAGCCGCGCGCGCTGCCCGTGTTGATCACTTTGTGCGCACGCTGCCCGACGGCTACGACACGGTGCTCACCGAAGCTGGTGAGAACATCAGTGCGGGTGAGCGGCAACTCCTCACCATTGCGCGGGCATTCCTGTCCAACCCTGCCGTTTTGATTCTTGATGAAGCAACGAGTTCGGTGGACACCCGAACGGAAATGTTGATCCAAGAGGCCATGGCCGAACTACGCGCGGGCCGGACCGCATTCGTGATCGCGCACCGGCTGTCCACGATTCGTAATGCCGACATCATCATCGTCTTGGAAGAGGGAAATATCGTCGAACAGGGTGACCACGATTCACTCCTCGCTGCCAATGGCGCCTACGCGCGGCTCTACCGCAG
>DKME01000167.1:590-8109 GCA_002469525.1 Actinobacteria bacterium UBA7422 | reverse complement strand
AGTCGGCGAGACCGTGAAGTTGTCCTATGTTGATCAGAGTCGTTCCGGGCTAGATCCAACCAAGAACGTTTGGGAAGTTGTCTCAGACGGACTCGACTGGATCAAGGTTGGAAACGTCGAAATGCCCTCGCGTGCTTACGTTTCCGTCTTTGGATTTAAAGGGCCAGATCAGCAAAAGCAGGCAAAGGTGCTCTCCGGTGGTGAACGAAACCGTTTGAACCTCGCGCTGACTCTGAAAATGGGTGGAAACCTTCTGCTCCTTGACGAACCGACAAACGACCTTGACGTTGAAACTCTGGGTTCACTCGAGAAAGCGCTCCTGGACTTCCCGGGTTGCGCGGTGATCACTTCCCATGATCGCTGGTTCCTTGACCGAATTGCAACGCACATCCTCGCCTACGAAGGTGACTCGCAGTGGTTCTGGTACGAAGGAAACTTCGAAGGATACGAGAAGAATAAGATCGAGCGACTCGGCGAGGAAGCAGCAAGACCAACACGTGCAACCTACCGCAAATTGACCCGCGATTAACGTACCTACAACAGACGCACTCGCAAATAGGGAGAGGCATGACCGTTCTCATTACCCAGGTGTACCGGCGATTCAGTGACTTGGATCCGCTGGGTCACGTGAACAATGTGGTCTTTCTGGACTACTTGCAAGAGGCTAGATTGCGGGTTTTCCTACAACTTGACTACTTCGAAATCTTGGAATTCATTCAGGTCATGGTGCACCAGTCAATTGATTTCCGACACCCGCTTATGTACTCGACGGAACCTTTGACAATAGAAGTGTGGGTGAGCTCAATTGGCAATACTTCGTATAGCATGAAGTATCGAATTTTGAGCGAAAAAGGTGAGCTTTGCGCGGAAGCGGAAAGCGTCATGGTGTGCTTTGATAAAGACAAGGCCGTCCCGATCCCGGAAAAACTACGAACTGCTCTACAGAGCATTCTTGAAGTGGAGTAATTCGTGCAGGTGACCCTCGGAACTACTGAACTACGCACTGTGGTTTCAATTCTTGAAAAACAAATTGAATGGAATGCCAACATCGCGGTCCGCGTTGTTACCTCGCCGAGTGCCATTGCGTTTTACTCGGCTGTTCCTCTGGGACTGAACACCTTCATTGCCATGCCGGCAATAATTGGTGCGGGTTCACCAACTGACCTGATCACAGACGGGCGAGGGGTCGTGTCGCTGCTTTCCAATTCCTCAGGAGCGGTCGACCTTGACAGGTTGGACCCCCTTGCCGGTGTAGACGCCGCAACCTTCGCCGAACTTCCACCCTCAACAGGTTGGCAGATCCCCATCCATGCTGTTGCAAGTGACGTGATTCCAATCGTCAACGAAGCGGTCTCAGAGTTTGACCGACGAAGTATCGGCCTTGGTGAACGAGGCAAAGCAGACTTGGCCGAAGAAATTTGGAACCGAGCAGGCTGGGGTGGTCTTCCCATCAAAGTTCTTTATGCAGCACAGCGCCTCATGTTGATTTGGGACGAACCAATCAAAATTTCAGCTGCAACATGTGGACCTTGGAAAAGGCTCAGCACCCCGCGTGGGCAAGTTCTACTACACACGGTGACGCAAACGGGCCGCAACCGAATGCGGCTAGTTAACTAGTTGCGTACCCACACTGCCGTTTCTGGACCAAGAACTAAATGCTCTCCGTCGCCCGAGTCAACAACGGCAACTTCAGGTCCTGAAGAAATTAGTACGTCCGTGCCGAATGATTGCGGCACCCGCCACATTCCATCTTCTGTATTTACAATGCACGTCAGTGGGTTGGTTGGGTGCGGCCTGCGGTATGCCAAGATCGCGTCGTTGGGATGCGTGAATTCGTCCATGCGCCATTCGAACTCGCCGTCGCCGGTTGCCTGCTCCTCGCGACGTTGGGCGAGTGCATCGCGGTAGAAATTCAATGTTGTGTCGCCAGATTCCTGCGCTTGAACACTCAAATGCTCCCACGTGTCGGGCTGGGGGAGCCAAGAATTCTCGCAGGGCCCAAAACCATATGAAGCCACGTCGCCCGACCACGGAATAGGAACGCGACAACCGTCGCGACCGATTTCTCTACCCTGTGTCCGAAACCAGACCGGATCCTGCCGCGCATCACCTGGTAGCTCGAGCACTTCGGGTAGGCCGAGTTCTTCACCTTGATACAGGTATGTCGAACCGGGTAGTCCAAGTGTGAAAAGCGTGGCCGCGCGTGCTCGCGCTAAGCCGCGATCCGCGTTGTCCGGTGTTGGCATCTCAGTGGGGTGATCGCTTTGACCTGGTGCCATGCGGGTTGCGTGGCGCACTATGTCGTGGTTGGAGAGAACCCATGTAGCGGGGGCGCCAACCTTTTTGTGATTGAGCAGTGTTGAGTCAACTGATTCTTTGAGTTTGACTGCATCGAAGCCGGCACGCAGGTAGTCGAAGTTAAATGAGGTGTGCAGTTCGTCTGGACGTTGATACAAAGCCAAGCGCTCAGGCGAAGGCGCCCAAGTCTCACCACAAAAAACCCGAGGTGTGTCATAGCTGTCGGCCAATTTGCGCCAGCTGCGATAGACGTCGTGCACTCCATCTTGATCCCAGAACGGGCTCAAGATCGGGTCACCGAGAAGCTCCTGCTCGGGAATTGATTCGTAGTCGATATCTGGGAAGCTTTGATCTTTGATAAGGCCGTGGGCGACGTCGATTCGAAAACCGTCAATGCCAAGATCAAACCAAAATTTCAGAATACTCTCAAACTCCACGCGTACTTCTTGGTTCTCCCAATTCACGTCCGGCTGGGAAGAGTCAAAAATGTGCAGATACCAGTATTGGGTCTTCTCGCCGTTGGCCAGAACAAGTGGTGTCCATGCGTCACCATGAAAAACACTCTGCCAGTTAGTTGGGGGAATTTCGTGGTTCGCGCCCTTGCCTTCTTTGATTACGTAGCGGTCCCAAGCCGGTGATCCGGGCTCTGAATGCAGAACTTCCTGGAACCAAGCATGGGCACTGCTGGTGTGGTTGGGCACGATATCCATGAAAATCTTCATGTCCTTGGCATGAGCCGCGTCGATCAGATCTTCAACGTCTGCAACCTCACCAAGCCTTGGGTCAACCAGTCGGTAGTCGGTCACGTCGTAGCCACCGTCAAGCAACGGGGACTCGTAGAACGGGGAGATCCAGATTGCGTCAACGCCAAGGTTGTCCAGGTAGTCGACCTTGCTCACAATCCCCGGGATGTCGCCAAGACCGTCACCGTCACTGTCGGAAAAAGATCGTGGGTATACCTGATAGATGACGGCGTCACGCCACCACTCGTTGTCTCCGCTGGGCACCTAGGCCTCCGTGTTGGGTATCGAAGTTATGGGAAATGTGACTGGGCTTTCTGGAGTCGGATCGGGGACGTTTTGCATGCCGAACGCCGCAGCTACGAAATACTTCCACAGCTCTGATTCGAGTTGTGCATCCATCCCCTGATCTGCGATCGAAGCGGCCATCAGGGAGAGCCAGCGGTCGCGTGCGGCACCATCAATGTGGAATCCAATATGACGCATCCGGAGTCGAGGGTGCCCGCGCTCCTCACTGTAGGTTTCCGGGCCGCCCCAGTACTGCTCGAGGAAAGCCCGCAGTCGCCACTCGGCGCCCTCCAAGTCTTGGCTGGGGTACATCTCGCGCAGAACAGGGTCTTTCGGGACACGCTGATAGAAATTATGAACCAGGTTGGTGAAAAACTCATGCCCACCAAATCGTTGGTAGGGAGTGGGTTCAGCACCTTCTCCGCTAGGGGGTGTCATTGTTGCTGCGCTCCTCAACTATTTGTATTTGGGTGAGGGGAATATGCAAGCCGGCAGCATCAAGTGCACCCTTGATTCTTTCGCGCAATAAACGGGCAGCAACAAATTGTTGGTCGGGTACCACTTTGGCCATCACTCGAACCACAATTGCGTCGCCGCGGGCTTCTTCAACACCCGCGTAGACGGGTGGGTCCATGAATACTGCGTCATAGCTTGCGTCCTTGGCAATCCGCTGACCTTCACCGTCAATCACAGTTCGTACTTTTTCCAAGTCCGCGTTGTAGTCCAAAGCAAGGTCCACGAGTGCGTAGGTCCAACCCTGACTTTGATTGGCAATATAGGAAATTGTTCCGTTGCGGACGTACCAGACAACTCCGTAGAAGTCTCTGATTCGGGTGTACCTCAGTGCAACTTCTTCAACTGTCCCAAGGACGACCCCGCAATCAACTACGTCACCGATACCGAGCTGGTCTTCCAGGGTCATTGAGATTCCGGCGAGGTAGTCGGCAACCAATGTTTGTGCGCCGAAACCAATCACGACACCTAAAACGCCAGCGCTTGCGAGAAGTGGACCTATGTTGAGGCCAAGTTCTGTCATGATCATCATGATCGCCACCGACCAGATTAAGATCACGGCTCCGCTGTGAGCGAGTGAACCTAATGCGTGCGCACGTTGTGTGATCCGATTTTCCAGCAACTCCTCGGAGAGTTCCTCAGTGTCCGTGGCATTGCGTAAATCCGCGATATTGAGCTTCTCGTTCTTATTGGTTGCTCGGCGCACCATTTTGTTTATTGCCACCGTTGACAACTTTGACGCGATTATTGCGATGATCGCGATCAAGGCAATGCGAATCGGAGTGTCCCATGGTCCCGCTTGAAATGCGTCTAGCCAATCAACGACCGAATCCCAGTTCATGAATAAAAACCCCTCAGTCGTCTAACCCGGTCCAGTGAGACATGAACGTTAACGTATCGGCACTTTCCTCGATGGACTTGTTCAGTGAACGAGCCCCGTGCCCAACGTTACCTTCAGTTCGAACCAAGATCGGGCGACTGCCAATTGTTGCCGCTTGAACCGCCGCGGCCATTTTGCGCCCGTGCATGGGATCGGTGCGGGTGTCGTTGTCGAATATGGCGAACATGGTCGCGGGGTAATCGGTGCCCTGTGCCACTCGGTGGTAGGGAGAATATGCGTGCAACCAACCGAATTGCTCTGCATCTGCTGGGTCGCCGTACTCCACGGTCCAGGTTGGTCCGAGTTCACTTTCCACGTAACGAATCATGTCCAGTAGCGGTGCGACGCACACGACCGCATTGAACAATTCTGGTCGCTGGGTCATCGCTGCACCAACGAGCAGGCCGCCGTTTGACCCACCGTAAATTCCAAGTTGGTTGCTCGTGGTCCAGCCCTTGTCAATTAAATATTCCGCGGCTGCGTGGAAGTCGTCGAATACGTTCTGCTTATTGGCCAGCATTCCAGCGCGGTGCCACTCCTCGCCTTCCTCGCCACCGCCGCGCAGATTCGCGATCGCCCACACCCCACCGGACTCAACCCAAGCCAGAATCGCCGCGCTGTAGCCAGGCTGAAGCGGGATGCCAAACCCTCCGTAGCCATAGAGAATCGTTGGTCGCGGCTGGTCGGGTGTTCCCGTTGGTGAGATGACGAACATGCGGACCGTTGTGCCATCAAGGGAGGGATAGGTGATCAGCTCGGAGTGAACATCCGGTGCGACGACGGCGCCTGGGGGAGTGGCGTACAGAGACAATTCCTGAGTTCTTGCGTCGAATTCGTAGATGGTGGGGACGGTTGTGTGATCGGTGTAAACAATCCAGGTGATCGGGCCTCCATCAATATGTTCCACCGGGCCACCGATCGTTCCAGCACCCGGCAGTTCAACCCCGTACAGTTCTTCGCCATTGGTGGCTGCATGCATGGTCATCTCGGCAACACCGTGGCTGGTTTGGACCACCATGAGTTGATCTTGATCAAGGTCCTCACCGTCGAGCAACGTTACCGATTCCAGTACAGCGTCTTGTGGCTCTGGAATCAGGGTTTCCCAAGAATTGGGGTTCCACGATCCGGGATTTGTCACCAACACCGTGCCGCGAGGCGCATTATTGTCGGTGAAAATGTATGCCCGGCCGTCGCGCCCAAAGCTGATCGAAGTCTGAGCGTCCACATCACCTTGAACGAGTTCAAATGACGGGCTCGTTGGGGCGCACTGAGTGAGATCAGCAATCCACAGATCGTTCCGCGGTTCCGTTCCTTCGCTCGACGAAACTTCGAGCCACCGTCCGTCGCGGGAAACTGAAACCCCATAATAATTCGTCATGTTCATGCCGGCGCCGAACACTAAAATGTCGGTTTCAGGATCCGCACCAACCGTATGCAAATACACCCGACGGTGAAAATGCGCTTCACTCTCTGGAAGCAGTTCCGGTGCAATCCTGCGGACGTAATAAAACGCGGATCCACCCTTAAGCCAAGCAATCGGTGAATACCTGCAACGTCCGATCGGGCCTTCAACAACTTCGCCCGTATCGACGTTCATTACATAAACATCCGACTCCTCGTTTCCGCCCTGAGAAATCTGATAGGCGAGGAAATCCCCTTCCTTGGATGGCTGCCAACTGTCCAACGTTGTGTGACCTTCAGGGTCCATGACAATTGGATCTATCAAAACTCGTGCAGTCTTAGGGTTTGTGTGCGAGTCGTTGGTGTCCCTCACATAAAGAACTGCAAACTGCTGACCTGGATCACGTTGTGTAAAGAAAGTCCTCGCACCTCGAATATACGGTGGGGAAATCGCGCCAGATCCCAGTAATTCACCGACCCGGTCAACAAAATGTTCCCGTTTAGTCCAGGATGCTTTTTCAGCATTCATCAGGGTGGACTGGGCCTCTAGCCAATCAGTAGTTCGCGGGTCCTGCGGATCCTCCAAGTAACGGTACGGGTCCGGAACGCTAACCCCGTGATAATCATCGATAATTCCGCTATCAGAGAGAGTCGGGTAGCTAAGGGCAGAGTTCGCAGGCGTGTTCTTCATGACACCACCGTAAGGGCTGTCGCGGTAAGGCCGCATTAGGCTAGGAACGTGAGTGCATTTCAAATGGTAATTATCTTTCTAGGAATCCCAATCGCTCTGGCAGTGGTTGTTGTTCTGGCCGTCGCTGCACCTTCTTGGACGCGCAGCAGTCGAGGCAAGGTGACCGACGAATTTGACGCAGCAATGGGATCCGACTCGATATTCATCTCCAGTGATGCAGCTGCACCAAACCCTTCAATTCTCCCCGCCGAGATTTCGGCGCAAGCCTCGAGCCTGGTTGGAGGTGGATCACATGCATCTTGGTAATTCAGCCACAAAAGACCTCACACGTTCGGTCAAACTTGCCCGTGAAATCTCCGGACTAGCCTTCGGCGTCTATATCGGGGAACTACCCCAAGGTCGCGAAAGCGCATTTGCTCGTCATGCCCAACTCCCAGCAGCGGAGTCCGCGATTCTCGTCGCAGTTGACCCTGACGCCCGCACAATTGACATTGTCACGGGCAAGGAAGCACACATTTCACTCGATGATCGTTCGTGTGACTTCGCAACACTTGCATTTGTGTCGTGTGCCAATGCAGGAGATATTGTCGGCGGAGTGCGAGAGGCCCTGATAGTCATGGCAGAACACGCGCGTGCGCCCAAGGTCTACAACCTCGACGAACCGTCCTAGCTCTGCTTCGCTCGAGCATCCTTTGCTTGAGCTCGTGT
>DKME01000167.1:0-521 GCA_002469525.1 Actinobacteria bacterium UBA7422 | reverse complement strand
TCAAGCATCCTTTGCTTGAGCTCGCAACGCCCGCTCGGCGCCGTCCCGGCCCTCGGTCACCAGACGCAGCATGGTTGGCATTGTGTTAGCCGCTAGGAACTCGTTGGTTTTTATGATCAACTCGGGTGAAGTTGCGTACACGGGATACATACCTGCCGTAATGTCCTGCGACATCTCCATGGTCTTTTCCGCCCACACCCCCGGAAGTTCCGCAAAGTAGCGATCAACGAAAGTTTCCATGAGATCGCGGTTGTCCGGATCTTGGAACCCGCCAATTGTTGCTTCGATGATTGTGTTGGGCAGGGTGTTGTCGTGCATCACTGACTGCCACGCGGTTTCTTTTGCTTCACGTGTTGGGCGTGAGGCCATTGCCAAGGTCGCTTGACGCTTGCCCGTTGCAGTGTTGTCCGCCTTCAATTCGGCATCAATCTCGGTTTCTCCACGAACGCCAGCGCTAACGAGCGAGCGAAGGAGTGACCAGCGTAGGTCAGTGTCGATTACTAAGCCATCCCATGTGATCG
>DKME01000130.1 GCA_002469525.1 Actinobacteria bacterium UBA7422 | reverse complement strand
GTGTAACAGATTTATCGCATGACGCTCACAATGCAATCACATGAAACAAAGATTGAAGCTGCTACAGAGGTACTCAAGCAGATGATCAAGGCTTTCAGCTTCTACCCGGCTAACAGCCTGATAATCCGATGGATGAGATCCGGCGAGGTTGTACTCACGCAGAGGGCAGACGTGGACGCCTTTCTTGAACCCGGGGCATTGGATGAATCAGAGGGCGCACTTTTCGTCGAACCTGGCAAAAGTTACCTGGCCGAACAGGCGCTAATTGTTGTGTGTATGAACGAGATGGACAACCGAATTCAGCAAGGCATAGCGGCGATGGAAAGTGCCCTTAACAACGCCGAGATCGCGTTAGTTGAAGCGTTCGTGATTGTTGGGGAGCGCATGCACTCGCAGGAGTGCGATGAGAATTGTGATCCGCACGTCACACTGTTTGGCTCAGAATTCCCCACCGGCAGTAATGACAGAGCCGCACGGGCTCAGGCGTGTCGTAGCGATAACGCTCAGCTCATTGACCCCGAACTGTTCCCGCATGCGCCAGACGAGCAGGTGATCACGGAATGGCGCAGCGCCGAAAGTGAGTTTGCCCGACAACTGTTCATTGGGGATCAAGGGCCGATCTCGAATTTGGATTGCGCAAGGCTCGCTGTTGCTATGGCGGATTTGCGCGTCCGCGACTCGATTCTTTGGGACATGGCGCACGAAGTCTTCAACCTTGAGCATGCCGCGCAACTCTTGACAGGACTCCTTCCAAGATTGGACACGCCCAGAGGCGCGCCTGTTGCCACTTCTGCGGCGATTTGCTGGTGGTTACAGGGAAACGGGGCAATCGCAAATATGTGTATTGATCGAGCATTCCTTGATAGCCCCGGTTATTCCCTGGCAACCATGGTTCGAGCTGCCCTTGACTACGCGCTGCCGCCGACCTTTTGGCTAGAGGGTGTTAATGCCCTCACCAGAGAACAGTGTCTTGCCGGAATTGATCCCGAATAAATCTGACCATGTGTCGCGCGTTCTCGGATATACGGTTATAGTTCGTGCTAGGTCAAGAGTCCAGCGTTAAGCCCCGGCTAGCTAGACGGCAACCCTCCACCGCGGTGGGGTGCTCCCGGTGGAGACCCGGTCACACACGTTGTGGCAAGCGCGGGCCTAGCAAAAGGCGAAGCCCCAGAGTGATTGAGGGCGCTTATGTGCTGCTGTTGTACCGCACCTCCACCTGAGTTCGAGCGAATTCTGCTCAGCGCAGGCCCAGGTGGAAAAGGTGCGCTAATGCGTGAAGTCATTTGCCAACCACACAAATTCTAGGAGATAAACATGACGGATCAATGGACGTTCGAAACACAGCAAATCCATGCAGGACAAAACCCCGATGAAGCAACGGGTGCCCGTGCACTCCCGATTTATCAAACAACCTCATATGTCTTCAAGGACACCGAACATGCGGCAAACCTTTTTGCGCTCAAGGAATTGGGGAATATTTACACGCGAATCATGAACCCGACCCAGGCCGCCGTTGAAGACCGAATTGCGGCCCTCGAAGGTGCTGTTGGCGCCTTGCTTGTTGCCAGTGGCCAAGCCGCCGAAACCATCGCAATACTTAACGTCGCAGAGGCCGGTGACCACATTGTTTCCAGCCCAAGCTTGTACGGAGGTACCTACAACCTCTTTAACTACACGCTGCCCAAGCTCGGCATTGAGGTGTCATTCGTTGAAAACCCAGATGACCTCGAGTCTTGGAAAGCTGCCATTCGTCCCAACACGAAGGCCTTTTTTGCTGAGACACTCTCAAATCCGCGCAATGACGTTTTGGACATTGCTGGAGTTGCCTCGGTCGCACACGAGTACGGCGTACCCCTGATCGTTGATAACACTGTGGCAACGCCGTATCTGATTCGCCCAATCGAGTTTGGCGCCGATGTAGTGATTCACTCGGCAACCAAGTACCTCGGTGGACATGGAACATCGGTCGCTGGCGTAATTGTCGATGCCGGAACATTTGATTACGCACAAAATCCGGATCGCTATCCCAACTACAACCAACCAGATCCTAGTTACCACGGTCTGGTGTATGCCCGGGATCTTGGCGTCGGTGGGGCGTTCGGGGTGAACCTGTCCTTTATCCTCAAGGCTCGTGTTCAACTCTTGCGTGACCTAGGTGCTGCTGTGTCTCCCTTCAATGCTTTCCTAATTGCACAAGGAATTGAAACTCTCTCGCTGCGTGTTCAACGACACACGGAAAATGCTCTTGCCGTTGCCCAGTGGCTTGAAGGTCGCCCAGAAGTTATTTCAGTCAACTATGCAGGACTTCCTAGCAGTCCCTGGTATGCCAACGGTCAGAAATATGCACCAAAAGGAACCGGTGGAGTTCTCAGTTTTGAAATCGTGGGCGGTATCGAAGCGGGTAAGAAATTTGTCGAGGGGCTGCAATTGCACAGTCATGTAGCCAACATTGGAGATGTCCGCAGCTTGGTTATTCACCCTGCGTCCACTACTCACTCTCAATTAACTCCGGAAGAACAACTTGCCGGTGGCGTTACTCCTGGTTTGGTGCGACTTGCAGTTGGTATTGAGGGCCTATCAGACATTTTGAATGACCTCGAAATTGGATTTGCGGCAGCAAAGCAATAGATGCCCCCGATATACGACGCACTTAGTTATGACGGAGAGCCTCCCGCCAGCGCAGGCTGGCGGGAAGGCTTCCCCGTTGGGAATCGACTTTTCTGCGATATTGGTAGGTTCACTACCGATTCGAATTTCGAATTTGACAACGTGCGCGTGGCTTATCAAACGTGGGGTGAACTCAATGAGCAAGGAAGCAATGCGATCTACATTGCACACGCGCTCACAGGAGACTCCCATGTAACAGGGGATTCCGGGTCAGGCCACAT
>DKME01000021.1 GCA_002469525.1 Actinobacteria bacterium UBA7422 | reverse complement strand
TAACTTGGCTTCTAGTCGTTTCAACACGACTTCGGGTACTAGCCCACTGACGTCTCCACCATGTGTAGCGACGTCCTTCACCAAACTCGAGGACAAATAGCTATAAAGGGGATTGGTCGAGATGAAACATGTCTCCACTTGAGTCAACCGGTAGTTCATCTGCGCCATTTGGAGTTCGTAGTCAAAGTCGCTGACCGCGCGAAGACCCTTAACAATGGCGTTGACATCATGGGCCCCGCAATAGTCAACAAGTAGCCCATAGAAAGAATCCACTGAGACGTTTGGTAGATGTGCAGTTGCCTCCGTGAGCATCTCAATTCGTTCATCAAGAGTGAATAATGACGACTTATTCTTATTGACCAAAACGGCTACGATCACCCGGTCGGACATGCGAGATGCCCGCTCGAAAACGTCAAGGTGTCCCATTGTCACCGGATCAAATGAACCCGGGCATACAGCTACTCGCATACGCAATCCTCAAATAGTCGATGATGAAACAACCTGACCGTACCAAAGTTTCGAGTCTCCGTAACCACGCTCCCACTCAAATGGCAATGTCAGAGGAGGGATAGACGCGAAAGGCGAAGGCGCCCGAGCCCCTCGTTCACAAATCACTAACGCACCGTCAAGTAAATGAAGTTGAACTAGTTTTGCAAGATATCCCTGCAAAATGGCGTCTGAATCCGCATAAGGAGGATCCAGAAAAAGAATATTGACTCGCGAAGTGGGGATCCAGGTGTATGCGTTAGCTTTAACGACCTTGACCTCTAGCCCACACTTTGCCGCGTTTTTCTCAATAACTCCTTTCGTCTTCGAACTATTTTCGACAAGGGTGACTTCTCGCGCCCCACGACTCATGGCTTCAAGCCCAATGGCACCAGAGCCCGCAAATAGGTCGACAAAATTCACGTCGGCCCAACTCGATTCGATGTGGCCAAGATGTGAGTCGATACTGGAAAACATTGCCTCGCGCATGCGGTCCGAGCTCGGGCGGGTGCCTGTCGTTGGAACTTCCAGTTTTCGCCCTCGCGCCGATCCGGAAATAATTCGCATCAGGCTTTCTCAAGACTTTGAGCTCGTTCAACCTCAAATTTATCTATCTTTTCCATAATTGAATGCCATTGGGCCCCTTCAAATAATTTATCGACTTCAAGTCGCACTTCTTCAATAAAGTCAAGGTCGTCAATTATTTTGAGGAGTCGCAATGAGCTAAGGACTCCAGATTGATCTTGACCCAGGACATCTCCTTCGCCGCGGATTTCTAAGTCGATTTGTGACAACATGAAACCATCGCGTGAATCCCGCAAGGCTCCAAGCCTCTCAGTTGGCGCGGTGCTCCATGTGAAGCCGTGAACAAGAATGCATAGTCCAGGCTTGGATCCGCGACCGATCCTGCCGCGAAGTTGGTGAAGCTGGGACATACCAAACCTTTCGGCGTTGAGAACGATCATCATGGTTGCGGCGGGAATATCAACTCCAACCTCGATCACGGTCGTGCTGACAAGGACGTCAATGGCGGGCTCCTCCTGTCCTTCAAACCGCCGCATTATTTCTCTTTTAGACTGCGAATCCATTCCACCGTGTAATTGGGCAAAAGCAATATTCGGGAACGATGAAACAAGAGTGGCAAATGTTTCTTCAACGGTTGCTAACGGCTCGCTAGGAGAGTCCATATTCTTTTTAGATTCAACTTCCGGGGGTGAAATTGCCGGACACACCACGAAAACCTTGTTTCCGGCTTTGACCTCCTCTGCCATCCGTTCCCACACGCGGGTCTCACTCCGCGGCATATTGGTTGTTGAAACAAGGTGAGTCGACACCTCTGCTCGCATGGATGGAGATTCCAACAACGTTGATACATCTAGGTCACCAAAAATCGTGAGTGCAACCGTGCGCGGAATCGGGGTCGCGGTCATGACCAACAGGTGCGGTCGCATTTCTTCCCGGCCTTTTGTGAGCATGACGGCCCGCTGTTCAACCCCGAATCGGTGTTGTTCGTCAATAACTATGAGTCCCAAATCGAAGAATTGAACTTTATCTTCCAAGAGCGCGTGGGTCCCCACCAAAATGTTGACGTCACCGCTTTGCGTGTCTAAGAGCACCTGACGCCGCTTGGGGAGAGAGATCCCCCCGGTGAGTAGTTCAACACGTAGGGGGCGCACACCAATGCCCGCCAAAAGTTTATCCAATGATTCAAGGTGCTGGGCGGCGAGAACTTCAGTTGGAGCAAGAAGCGCCACCTGTCCTCCCGCTGCAATAACTTCAAGCATTGCCCGAATAGAAACAACGGTTTTCCCGCTGCCAACATCTCCCTGCAACAACCGAGTCATGGGCACACTGCGAGCGAGATCCGCAGCGATCTCCTCCCCCACTTGACGTTGACCGTCGGTCAGTTCAAATGGAAGGGATGCATCAAATTGGTCTAGCAGAAGCGACTCATGCTCTTGCCGAACTTGCGCCAGGGCGGACTTGGCTTGATTCTTGCGCTCACGCATTAAGGCAAGCAGGATGAAGGCCTCCTCGTACTTAATCCGTTTCGTGGCTTGCAAGATTTCTTCGTGACTATTTGGTTGGTGAATCGCATGCAGTGATTCAATCTTGCTCATAAATCCATGCTTCACAAGCAATTCACTCGGAATTGGATCAATTATTTGGTCAGCGGATGTGAGCACCACGTCGACCGCACCTTGTATTTGCCAAGAGGCTAAATCTTGTGAACTCGGGTACACGGAAATTATTTCCTCGGTGAAGTCAGCCACAGCATCGACTTCACTATTGACATCAAGGCCTGTATCGGCGAAAAGCGCGAACTTCGGGTGTGTCAGTGTGCGAACACCACGAAACTCAGAAACGGTCCCGGCAAATAGGCCGACTTGACCTATTTGCATTTCTTTCTGTCGCCATTTTTGGTTGAAAAAAGTGAGCTCCATGGCTTCTTTTCCGTCAGTGACGGTCACCACCAAGATGTATCCGGGTTTTTGCTTCATGCGACGCGAACTAATGTGCGAAATGGTCGCCATGATGGTGACGGGAACTCCAACTTCAACGTCACGGAATGACGTGAGCTTTCCTCTGTCGATATACCTGCGTGGATAGTGATTAAGTAGCTGGCCAGCGTTTGTGATCCCGAAAGATTTTTCCAAGCTCGCGGCACTCTTGCCGCCGATAAGTTCCTTTAACGGAGTCGTTAAAAAATCTTTTGTCTTATTCACACTATTCGGCCCCAAAGATAAACGGCCACAAAGGCTGCTCACCGAATACCAATTCAAGCTCAACGAGGGGGTAATGCTCGCGCACCCAGCCCAATACCGTGTCGACCTCGAATTCACTGGCCTCTGAACCCGTAACAATTGTGAGCAACTCTGCACCCGGTGCCAACATTCGGGTCAAAATACTCTGAGTAGCTGCCGTGAGTTCGTGGTCAACTGAATTAATTTCCCCACCGATCAGGCCCAGGTAGTCACCTGTTTTGCATTCACCCGCCATGGTCAAGACGTCACGGGTTGCCCGCGTAATGGCACCGTACCTGGTCGCTCCAGCCGCACGAGTCATGGCGACAACATCGCGATCGAAATCAATCTCCGGGTCATTCACCGCGATCGCGGCCAAGGATTGAGTGATAGCGCGACTGGGGATTACCGAAACTCGATACCCCATGTTCCTTAAGTCTGCTGCTGCGATGTCAGCGACCGGGTGTGTATCTCGATCTGCAGGCAAGATCACGATCTCGGAAGCCTCGCACCCTTGGGTCGCCGCGATAATCTCTGCGGCGGAGGGTTGCTGCCGCGCGGGTGTTGGAATACACATCACGCCAAGGGACTCAAGGAGTTGACGCACACCCTCTCCGTGTGTGACGGCAATGAGAATGCGAGACCGAAGTGGTCTTAAATCAGCATGAGCTTGGACAACCGAATTAATCTCTAACTGGGTGACGCTGACTTGAGAGATTTGACCGAGCCCAAGACCCGCGTTGACGCAATCCGCTACTCGGTGAAGGGGAACATGAACATGAACATTCCACGTGGAGTCGATTCCAGCCACCATCACGCTTGAACCAACTGCCTCCAAAGACTTTTGCAATTGAGAACAGTCAGTGGCCTCAAAGTGATACATCACTTCACATTCGATGTCCGCAGTACGCGCTGACTCCTGTCGCAGAGTAAAAGCGCCTGCCGGCAAATTTTCCTGTGAGCTCGCCCTTTCAATTCGTGGGAAATCAAAGAGAGGCTGGACTGCATGTTCGGTTCTCTGGGGTTGCGTGCCCGTGAGAATTTTTACCAGTGAATCAAGAACGACCACGAGGCCGCGCCCTCCGGCGTCCACAACCCCTGCCTCTCTCAGTTGGACGAGCAACTCGGGCGTGAGTAGCAGAGTTGCGTATGCCGTCTCGGCGGCAGCACTTACCACCTCAATTAGGTCTGCACCTTGGGCGGCCGCATTGGATGCTTCCTGCGCTGAACGCGATGCGACGGTCAGAATGGTGCCTTCTAGCGGATTGGCAACCGCTTTATATGCTCCGCGCGACCCCTGTGAAAGCGCTCGAGCAAAGTTCTCCGGACTGTTGGCTAACTCTGCAACGAGGTCACGCAGAAAAGCAGAAAGGATTACACCCGAATTACCACGAGCACCCATGATCGCCGCTCTACCCACACGTTGTGCGGCCTGTCCGAGATCGTCACCCGGTTTCGAAAGCGCGCCGCACGCGGCTTCAACGGTGAGGTAAAGGTTCGTGCCCGTGTCTCCATCTGGGACCGGGAATACATTAAGGGCATCGATTTCTTCGCGAGCAACTCGAAGTGCGCTCTGCGCTTCGAACAGCCACGAGTGCAAAATCGGCAATGTGATGCCGGAAATCGGAGGTCCACCATTGCGTGAATTCGACTGTGGCATGGCCCCTCCTTCATTCAGGTGTGGTGGATCGGCTATTCTGCGTCAGGTTTGATGCGAGGTGCGTTCGTCTGTCCCATAAGTCTCTCGTATTCGGCTAAAATTTCCAACCGGAGTTCCAACCGGATCCGCCCGGGTCCACCTTGTAAACTGACCGAAGGAGTCATTGTGGCTGCAAACTGCGATATCTGCGGAAAGAGCCCTAGCTTCGGGCACAACGTTTCCCACTCACAACGCAAAACGAATCGTCGTTGGAACCCGAATATTCAACGGGTTCGGGCATTGGTGGGCAAAACTCCCAAGCGTCTGAACGTGTGCACCTCCTGCATCAAAGCAGGGAAAGTCGTTCGCGCTTCCCAATCTTGACTTTTAGGTGAAATGACGGAATCCCGGAGACTCGGTATAAGGCTCCCCGTTTATTAGCACGGTTCCTTCCTTCGTTACCCCGTTCTCTGTCCCCTGCGTGATTTTTCCGATCGTGGTGAACCCCTGCGCCACGCCAACACTCGCGGGGAATGTCGCCACCAAGGCATGGTCGTCTCCGCCAGCAAGAATCCACGACATGGGGTCTGTTCCAAAAGCTGCGGCAGCGGACACTAGCTCTTGAGGAACGTCAAAACCCGAGGTATCTAATTCCACACACACCTGGGAGTCGCGCGCTATGTGTTGCAGGTCGGCCACGAGTCCATCGGAAATATCAATCATTGACGTTGCACTGTGTTTTGCCGCCCTCGAGCCCGCCAAGTAATCGATCTTCGGAACGCGAAATGCATCAACCAAAACCCGAGGAGAACGTAATCCACGTTGCAGGACACGCAAACCTGCAGCGGCCATCCCTGAGCGACCACAGATCCCCACTAGATCTCCAATCTGGGCACCTGCTCGCGTCACGGCACTTCCAGATTCAACTGTGCCAAGAGCCGACACTGAGATTACGATCTGCTCGCTCTCACTTACGTCACCTCCCAGAACCACAGCTCCAGCAAGACCAACCTCTTCCGTGAAACCAGAAATGAACTCACTCGCCCAGTGCGAGGCCGTTGACCCGGGCATGCCAATGGCAAGTAGGGCCCCGACTGGAACCGCGCCCATGGCACATACGTCGGAAAGTGATGCGGCGGCGCACCTGCGACCGATTTCGATTGCCGTTGACCAGTCAGTTCGAAAATGTTTCCCCTCGACGTACATGTCAACACTGATTACCAATGACGCATTCGTCAGATTGATAACAGCGGCGTCGTCCCCTGCTTCGACTTCGATACCGGGGATTGACACGGAAGACTCACGAATTGTCGACAAAATCTTCCCGACAAGACCAAACTCACCTAAACTTGACAGGGTGTTAGTACCGGTGTCCTGACTCACAAATCGAGCCTTTCTGTTGATCGTGCGGGAAATTCACTTCGAGCAAATATAGAGTGAACACATGGAAGTGCAAGCATATGTATTAATCCAGACAGAGGTCGGCAAGGCGGCAACCGCGCTCCAGTCGATCCGGGCTATCTCTGGGGTAGTAGTAGCAGAAGGCGTCACCGGCCCTTACGACATTATTGTCACAGCTCAGGCAAGGACATTAGATGAACTTGGCCAAGCGGTGGTCTCCAAGATCACCTCCGTCTGCGGAATTACCCGAACATTGACCTGTCCCGTTGTGAACCTTGGCTAGTGCCTCTGCGACGATCGGTGGGATCCTCGCAGTCATTATCAGCGTTACCGCTTGCAGTTCGTCTCTCCCGGTCGAACCTGCGGTGGGAGCCCAGAGTCAATTCTGCATTGAACTTGGATCGATCTTGCCGGTAAGCCTCGATAACGCTCTCTTGCGCAGCACTCGCCCTGACTCCCCGAGTACCGCGGCTTGGGGTGACCCTGCAATTGTCATGCGCTGTGGGGTTCCCACTCCCTCGAGTTACTCTCCTGCAAGTCAAATAATCCTTGTCGACAAACTTGATTGGTACCCTGAAGAACTCGAGTTCGGGGTGCGATTCACAACATTGACAACGCCAGAATTAATCGAGATTTCAATCCCAAGTACCTACGAATCCAGTGCAGAGATCCTTACCCAGCTCGGCGTCATACTTGGTTCAAACAATTCGTGAAGTCAAACCTCAACTACTCGTTTGCGCAGACCTTACAAGTTGGTCAACAATCTGTGGAAAACGAAGCCCTGACTCCAACCACATTTTCGCAAACATTGAAATTGAAGTAAACCCAGGAATGGTATTAATCTCGTTGAAAACTATTCGGTCACCCTCGAGAAAGAAATCTACTCGCGCATAGCCCTGGCACCCAAGGAGAGTAAAGACTCTAACAGCGAGCTGTTGAATCTGACCCGCTATCTCGTCGGGCAACTGGGCCGGAACAATTAATTCAGCTCCATCGGAAATGTATTTCGCTTCAAAATCATAAAACTCGAAGTGGTCTTTCACTTTCACTTCACCCACTGGGCTCACTTGAACATGCGAATTCTCACCGAGTATCCCCACTTCCAATTCCCGCGGCCGATTCAACCCTGCTTCGATAATCAATTCACTCGAAGTACGAAATCCCACGACACATGCAGTCTCAAAACTGTCTATTTCATCTACTTTTGAAATGCCAATAGATGACCCACCAGAAACTGGTTTAACGAACCATGGAAAGGGGAAAGGCTTCATGCTAGGAACAGAAATCGCACCCGAATATTGAGCGAACCATTCGCCGGCATCTATCCCAGCCGCACGAACAAGTTCTTTGGTTGTCAGTTTATTCGCACTAATTGCGGAAGCTCGAACACCGGACCCCACCACTGGGATCCCCGCGATTTGGCATAAACCTTGGATTGCACCATCTTCCCCGTCAACCCCGTGAATAACTGGAAAGAGAATTGAGATTGGCGAAAATTGCCCGTTAATTTCGATGCCTGGAGCGCCAGGGTCCATTACGACTCGGACCAATTGATCACTGCATCTCACCTCTGGACGAAACTCCGAAGAAATCTGATAGGCAGCGACTTCTTCACTCGGAACGCGAACCCAGACGCCAAGCGGAGTTATCCCAATGCACGTTACCGAGTACCCCAACTCTTGTAAGGCGGCAAGGACAGAATTGGCACTCAGACATGAGATCGAGTGCTCGGGGCTGCGCCCACCAAATACAAGAGCCACGTGGGTGTCTATGCGAGATGGCATACGCTCAACTTACCGGGAAGATCTGTGAATCCTTGAACTACGTTCGATAACTATGCATGCTTTCCAAGAAAACATGTTTATGACGGTGACAGGCCCAAGCCGCAGGGTCGAGCAATAAGGTGACGCCATGGATTACGCCGATATTGATCCCAGCACGTGGGTGGTCAGTTCGGGACGACCCCCTGCGACTGCAGACAATCCTGTTAATGAGCCAATTGTTCCCGCTTCGACCTTTCACGCAGGTGGGCCAACCGAGTATGCGCGCGAGGGCAATCCAAGTGCCACGGCACTTGAAGTGGCCTTGGGCGGGCTCGAATGCGGGAACGCGATCGTTTTTGCTTCCGGCATGGCCGCAGCAAATGCACTTATGGACCTATGGCCAGTCGGTGCACGAGTGCTAGCAGCAAATACCGCCTACACGGGTGTCGCTGTTCGACTTCGCGAACTTGACTCGCGGGGGCACATTCACTTGACTACATGTGAGGTGATCGACAGTGATTTCATACTGTCGCAATTGACCAAGTCTGACATCCTTTGGTTGGAGTCTCCCACAAATCCCCTCCTTGAAGTGGCAGATCTCGAGCTCCTCATTTCACATGCCGCAGCTCACGGCGTCACCTCGATCGTAGACAGCACCTTTGCTAGTCCAGTGCGTCAAAACCCATTAAAACTCGGGGCTGACTTTGTTCTCCATAGCGTCACAAAGATTCTCAGTGGTCACTCAGATTTACTCATGGGTGCTGTCGTCACAAAAAGCGAAGACGACTGGGCAAAACTTCAAACTCGGCGAGTTTTGCTGGGTGCCATGCCCAGCGCATTTGATTGCTATCTTGCTCTGCGCGGACTGCGAACTCTCTTCGTTCGATATGAAAAGTCTGAAGCAAATGCAATTGAGCTAACTTCGCAACTGGAAACACACCCCGCCGTGTCCCGCTTGCGCTATCCGGGCTGGGGAACAATCGCGGCAATCGAGGTGGTTGGTAATGCTGACCTCGTGTGCGAATCAACAGCGCTGTGGACCTACGCAACTAGCTTGGGAGGGGTCGAATCGCTTTTAGAACGCCGACGTCGCTGGCCGTTGGAAAGTGAAACTGTCCCAGAAAACCTTATTAGACTTTCTTTCGGGATTGAGAATCCGGCTGATCTTTGGCTTGATTTGGATCAGGCGCTTCGCAATTCGAATCAACGTTAGATCTCTGACCGCGTGTCCCGCGCCATGAAGGCGCTCAGGAGTTCCTTCGGCGGCTTCCCGCGGTGAAGAACCTCAACGACTTCTGCGGTGATCGGCATTTCAATACCTAAACCCTGGGCGAGCTCCAAGATCGGTTGGCAACTCTTGAACGCTTCACAGGTTTGATTTGTCATGTTGATTGTCTCTGAGATCGTGAGTCCTTTACCCAGATTCTCTCCGAAAGTACGGTTTCGTGAAAGTGGCGACTGACACGTGGCGACGAGGTCGCCCACCCCAGCGAGGCCTTGAAAAGTCAGCGGGTCGGCGCCCAACGCAACCCCTAATCGACCGATTTCGGCTAGACCCCGAGTGATGAGTGAGGATTGTGAATTTTCACCTAAGCCCATACCAACAGCGATTCCGTTTGCAAGCGCAATCACGTTTTTGACCGCCCCGCCGATTTCAGTTCCGACTACATCGGTAGTCCAATAAGGCCGGAAATAGTCCGTCGTGCACGCCTTTTGAATTGCCATCGCGGTTTCTTGGGTTGGTGCCGCAACAGTTGTCGCCGTTGGCTGGTGAATCACAATTTCACGAGCTAGATTTGGTCCAGACACGACAGCAATTCGATCCAATTCTGCGCCGGTAACCTCCGCGATCACTTGGCTCATTCGGAGAGTCGTTCCTAACTCAATACCCTTCATGAGACTGACGAAGACAACATTTTCACCAATGGAGTGCGCCCACTCAGCCAAATTTTGTCGCAGGGATTGCGCTGGAACGGCTAAGACCACGATTTCTGCGCCAACGAGGGCTACTGCGGGGTCGGTTGTTGCGACCAGAGACGCAGGCAGGTCCACTCCTGGGTGATAGCGACTATTCCTGTGCAGTTCGTTGATGTCCGTGGCGACAGTTTCGCTTCGAGTCCAAAGGGTCACATTTGACCCGGCTTCTGCAAGTACTAAGGCAAACGCGGTGCCCCATGATCCTCCACCCATCATGGCGACTTTTGTCATTGATCACTCCCTTGATCCGCCTGGTCATGTATTGGCCAATGGTGAAACAACACCTTAGGTGGAATATCCCCGCGGATTTCACCCTCCATCTGAGCCAGAGTATGCATGAGTAGGTCGGTCGCTTCATGCAATAGTTCCGGTGTCCATGCCTGTCCTCGGAACCGTTCAAGATCGATTGGTTCGCCAAGCCAGACCGACATAGTTTTACGGGGAAGTAACCGCAGTTGCTTCCTATAGGGGCCCATTACGGCTTGAGCACCCCACTGCACCATGGGATACAGGGGACAGCCAGATTCCAGTGCTATCCGGACCGCCCCAGTTTTCCCCTGCATGGGCCACACGTCAGGATCACGAGTAATGGTTCCTTCCGGGTAAACAACCACGCACTCTCCAGATTTGGCTGCAGCTACTGCATCGCGGAGAGCAAACGCCGCCTCGCTAGATTCACGGTAGACCCTGATCTGCCCTGCATTGGAAATAATCCAACCAAAAATGGGTACACGAAAAACAGATTCTTTTCCCAAGAATCTTGGAGGACGATCATGGCTCCATAGTGCATGAGCGACCGGAAGCGGGTCAAACCAAGACGTGTGGTTGGTACCAACAACGATCCCGCCTTTCTGCTGCAAAAGTTGATCAAATCCGCGCCAATCTTGTTTGGTGAATATTTTAAGAAATGGCAATCCAACAGATACAGCGATGCGAAATCCAGGGCCGATCTTGGATCGTCGTGTCGTATGTCCGGGCACCGCAACAGCGTACCCGTGCAAACGGTTGAATGGACCCATGTTTGATCACTTGGATGGCAACGACGTAACGTGGCATGCTCTTGTCCCTGCCAAGGTCCTTCACCATTCCAAGACTCGGTTGGGTCGCGAAGGTTTAGCTGCGGCCTTTCTAGCGGACACGGTTTCCGCTCTCATCGAATCGGCTCAGGTAAGTCACGTCACCGTTATCACTCAAGATCTGCAGCTAGCGACACTCGTGAGCGAACTGGGCGCAGCCGTTATCGCCGAACCTGAGCCCGCTGATCTCCTTGGTGCTCTCCGCGTTGGAATCGAGAGCGTCTCAAATAGCCACGGCATCTTGGTCGCACTAGGTGATCTGCCCTGCCTCAAACCAACTGACATTGACTCATTTCTGTTCCAAGCAATGAATTACGACAGTTCATTTGCATGTGACACCGAAGGGACGGGCAGCACAATGTGGGCACGTTTGCCTGGCTCACCAGCAACACCACACTTTGGAACTCGATCTCGAGCAGCCCATCGAGAAAATGGCTGCATCGAACTTTCCTGCTCCCCGGCATTGCACCGAGACGTGGACACTGAAACCGATCTTTGGGACGCGCTTCGAATCGGTGTAGGACCGGCAACAACACGGGCATTGGCCGCCCAGGCTTTGATTTCGGCCACTATCGCAGGTGTCAATCCGGTTGAAGCGGTTGACGAATCAGGAAATATACAGAGCTATTCTGACTTTGCGCTTATCGGAATACCAAATCCCCGGATTGGACAACGGGTTCGCATTGATCACGAAAATAAAAGGATCCAAGTATAAGAAAGTGGCCGCATCACAGAGATGCGGCCACTTTCTTCACACAAAAATTACTTGCGACGCGCTGGAGCTTTTTTAGCAGCGGCCTTCTTGGGAGCTGCCTTTTTCGCGGCTACCTTCTTGGGCGTAGGCGCTATCTTCTTTGCACCCGAAACTACCGCTTTGAATTCAGCACCTGGGCGGAATTTTGGAAGTTTAGTTGCTTTGATTTTCACGGTCTCGCCGGTACGCGGATTGCGACCCAGGCGGGCCTTTCGTGCTTGTGCTTCAAGGATCCCGAAGCCACTAATGGCCACTTTTTCCCCACGCACTACTGACTTCTTGATTTCTTCAATGAATGCGTCGACGATATCTGTGACTTCGCGCTTGGAATGTTCGCCACGAGCCGCTACTGCGTCAATGAGTTCTGCTTTGTTCACGATTTAA
>DKME01000023.1:3011-7350 GCA_002469525.1 Actinobacteria bacterium UBA7422 | reverse complement strand
CGCTGCCTGATTGCGCTAGCATTCACGCATGCCGCGAGCCCTCGTTACAGGTCCGACCTCTGGAATTGGCAAAGAATTCACACGAACTTTGGCAGGGCAAGGACACGACCTTGTTCTGGTCAGTCGTGATCAAGTCCGACTAGATGAGTTGTCGCAGGAACTCCAAAACGAGTTTGGTGTTGACGTTCGCACAATCAGTGCTGATCTGACTAACCGATCTGACATCACGGCCATTGCGGAGGTTATTCGCAACGATAGTTTCGATGTCCTTGTGAACAATGCAGGCTTCGGAGTTAAAGGTGCTTTCCTGGACACCAACGTGGATCAAGAGCAAGCAATGCTGGACATCTTGATTACGGCGGTAATGCAACTAAGCCACGCAGCGCTTCCGGGCATGGTGAATCGTGGGCGAGGTTACGTATTCAATGTCAGTAGTGTCGCAGGATGGATAACCGGCGGAACCTATTCGGCGGCAAAGGCATGGGTAACTGTTTTCACCGAAGGGTTGGGCGTTGAACTCGCGGGAACGGGCGTTAGGCCAATTGCTGTCTGCCCCGGTTTTACCCACACAGAGTTCCATGAGCGTGCCGGCATGGACATGGACTCAGTGTCAGACTGGATGTGGCTCGACGTGGATCAAGTTGTTAGCCAAGCAATGCGGGATGCCAAATCTGGCAAAATAATCAGTGTCGCCGGACACCAATACAAAGCACTTACCTCGCTGTTGCGCATATTGCCAAGGCCGTTGGTCCGAAGGGCGTCGGGTGCACGGCAAACATCTTCACGTTTCGCTCGAGGAGACCTCTAGTCCAAGTCGCGTATCGGCAGATCTCGAATGTGCAGTGGACCTATTTGCAGTGGGTTCCTCATCGGTTTCACCCCACCACCGTTGCGCATCGAGTGTCAATCAACGATCGGCATTACTGGACTCGTATTGTTTTCCGCTGCTGTTGCGAGAGCCCTCGCGAGTGGCTCCTGAGCAGACGTTTTTCCTGCGGCGGGAAGAAAATGGGCCCCCTTGCGGATTCGAACCGCAGACTTCCTCATTACAAGTGAGGCACTCTGGCCAGCTGAGTTAAGGGGGCGTAAGGCTGTCATAACTTAGCGCAAGGCTTTTCACTTGTTTCCGCCGGCGTGAGAGACTCGAGGGTTTTATCTAAAAGACGTGATTTCACGAGGAAGCCCGACCCTTCTTGGGTCGGGCTTCCTATGTGAAATGCAGTGATGTCAAATCACTCGATATTGATGCACGTTAGCTAATAGAAGCGCCGGTGCCTTCAAGCCACATATTGACCGTGTCTTTGTTGGCGTCGATCCACTTCTGAGCGGCTTCGTCGGGGGTCATGCCACCTTCAATGTCGGCTGCGACCGCGTTCTGGTCCGCGTTCGTCCACGTGAAGTTTGTAACCAACGTGGCAAATGGCGATCCGGAGTCTAACAACGTTGTGGTTGCTAGTTTCATGAGCGGAGTTTCGGGGTAGTCCGTCAGGCCGCTTGCCTCCTCGGGGCTTGCCCAGTCACTGGCTGGGAAGTTAACGCGAGCCAATGGAACCTGAGCCAGGAAGTTCTGTGGTTCATAGAAGTAACCCAGGGCGGCAGTCTTATTCTCTGATGCTTGGGTGAACAGTTCGATGAGAGCAGCTTCTGAACCAGTGGAAACCACCTGGAAATTTAGGTCATTGGCTTCAATGAGTTTTTCACCAATCGTGGTGTAGCCGGGAGGTCCTTCGTACCAGGCACCTTTGTCGCCGGTTTCTGGGCTTGTAAAGAGATCCGCGTACTTGTTGAGGTTTGTACCGTCGGTGATGTCTGGGTATTCGTCGGCCATCCACTGGGGAACGAACATACCGATCAAGCCGATGTTGCCGTTCGTGCCAACTTCCTGAATAGCGCCCCGATCAACCCACTCTTGCCAGCGACCACCGCCCCAGTCTTCAATGATGAGGTCGATTGATCCAGCTTCCATGGCGTCGTAGGAAACGGCAGCTTCTTCGAGCTGAGTTTGCTCAATTGTGCAACCGAGAGCCTCGCGGGCTACGTCAGTGACAACCTGCGCAGACGCGGTGTAACCAACCCAACCGTGCATGGCAACTGCCCAATCGCCGCAATCGGCCACAGTCTCAGTGGACTCGGTGGACTCAGTTGTCTCTTCGGTTGCAGTCGTTTCTTCGCTTGTCGCTGTTTCCGGTGCAGCTTCCTCGTTGACACTGTCGCCACAACCAGCAAGCACTAGGCCGGTAACGGCCAATAGTGACACTGCAGCCATGGGTTTTTTGAGGTTTCTCCTCATTTGGTTCACCCTTCTGTAGGTAACGGCCGCCCACGTTGGGTGGCCGAAATTGCTAACTTCGTTTCGAACTGGCGTGCGCTATCCGATCCATCACGATTCCAAGAATTACGATGGCTAAACCCGCGGCCAGTCCTTTTCCTTGGAGTTCAGGTTTTGATGCGCCTTGCAGGACTAGGTATCCCAGACCTCCTGCGCCAACAAGACCACCAATGACAACCACTGCTAACACGAATATTAAACCTTGATTCATGCCAAGGAGTAGGGACTTTCGTGATGCTGGAAGTTGCACTTTCATAACAACTTGCGAGGTACTTGACCCGGACGAGATTGCGGACTCCACCATTTCCTTGGGAACCCCGCGAACTCCGTCCGCGATAATTCGAACGACAATCGGTGAGGCGTAGAACACCCCGCATACGATTGCTGCGAATCGGGTTGGACCGAAAAGGGCCAATACTGGGACGAGATACACGAAGGCGGGCAGTGTTTGTCCGGCGTCGAGGAAGGGCTTGAGGACTTGCTCGACCTTAGAACTCCTCCCTGCCGCGACACCAAGAATGACACCGATCAGCATGACGATCGAGGTCGCGATGAGGACCTGTGTCAACGTGATCATGGTGTCGTTCCACAATCCGATCCAGACAATGAGTAGGAGCAACACGGCGGACAGGATTGCTACCGATCGCCCACCAATAATGGCCGCTAAGAGTGAAATCATGATGATCGTGAGATACCAGGGCGCGTCTGCGAGCAAGTATTCAATGGGGTTGAGAATATTGAGCGTAAAGACTTCATTGAAACTCGTGGTCAGGAAATAGAACGTGGTGGTGAACCATTCGGTGAAGGAGTCAACCCATCCTCCAATCTCGTCACGGAAATCCAAAGAGGCGGGGAAGACCGCGGCCCATAATTGCTGACGAGAGAGCATGATCGCCAGCACGGTTACTATTCCCGCGACAGCGAGAGAAACCCGGCGATAGAGCAGCGCTTGACCGGTTGGTGGGATTTGATCGCTGCGCACCACTGCGGCCGTTGTAGAGCGATCGAGCATGATTGCAAGCAGGACGACTGCCAGACCCGCAGTCACACCGTCGCCGATATTGCGAATGGATAGTGCTCGAATAACGGGTTCACCCAGACCGGGTGCTCCAATCAGAGCGGCAATTACCACGAATGATAGTGCGGCCAAGGTCGTTTGGTTGACACCCAAAATAATGGTTCGCTTGGCCATGGGTAGCTGAACTTTGCGGAGTTTTTGCCAGCGGGTGGACCCCATGGAGTCGGCCGCCTCGAGTGGTCCTTTTTGTAGGTTGCGAATTGCGTAGGCGGTGATCCGGATTCCAATCGGAATGCTGTAAATCATGGTCGCGATTGTTGAAGCGGCAACCCCGATAAGAAAGACCAATGCTAATGGCGCGAGGTAGACCAAGGTGGGAGTGATCTGGGCAAGGTCCAGAATGGGCCGAAGGAAAGACATCACTCGGTCGTTGAGCCCAGCCCAGACACCGAGCGGCATCGCGATTGCCAGGGAGAGGAACACTGCTCCCATGGTGAGTGCGAGGGTGTCCATGGCATAGGTCCACATGCCAAGAACTCCGCAACTGAAAACCAAGGCCATGGCGACAAGTGCCATGCGCCAATTGGACGTCGCAAAAACAATCAGGCCGATAATGGCCAACACACCCAGCCAGCCAATGATCGGGATCACAGCACCAGGGGCGGGGTCTGAAATAACCGAGCGAATCGCATCGATGAAAATCTCTATCGCCTGGCGGAACGGATTCAGAACATAAACAAATATTGGGTTCTCAGCGCGCGCTCCCCGGATACCCGAGGCAACCTCGCCGAGGAACTCGGTCGTTGGTGTGTCCTGTGAGTTACCAAGATCAAGAGTATGAACGCCTTTAAGAAATCGAGCCAAGGCAAACCACACAACAATCAAGCCAACAATGGCGACCCACTTACGGCGAAGGATTTCAGGAACATGTTCCTCGGCCCAAACCTTCATCCCTTAAGTTCCTCGTCAACGTCCTCGGCGAAAACGGTCAA
>DKME01000023.1:0-2959 GCA_002469525.1 Actinobacteria bacterium UBA7422 | reverse complement strand
GGATCAGGCTCACTCATGATTCGGTGCATCACGCTTCGAACAATGAGGTCGTATGGCAAGGGGGAAGCCTCGCTCGCGACATGTGCACCGAGTGGCTTGGCAATATCCGCGAGCCGAAGAATGTGCGCCTTGGGAATGTCGTTCGTAAAGTCGGCAACGTAGCTGTCGGCGGGGTGCAGGACTAGCTCGGTGGGAGTTCCCACCTGCACCATGACGCCGTCGCGCATGATCGCAATCCGATCGCCGATCCGCATTGCTTCTGCAAGGTCATGGGTAATGAAAACCATGGTGGTTTTCAGATCCTGGTGGAGTCGCACAATTTCATTTTGCATATCGCGTCTGATCAGCGGGTCAAGGGCGCTAAAAGGTTCGTCTAAGAACATGACCTCTGGGTTTACCGCCAGGGCTCGAGCCAGACCGACCCGCTGTTGCATTCCACCGGAAAGCTGCTCGGGGTAATGATTGGCGTACCCGGTAAGCCCCACGAGTTCAATGACTTCGTTTGCGCGGGCGTGTCGTTTTTCCTTCTTGGCGCCGTTGACTTCAAGCGAGTAGGCAATATTGTCAATAATCGTCCGGTGCGGGAGCAGACCAAAGTGTTGGAAGACCATGGAAAATTTGGTTCGCCGCAGTTCGCGCAGACGACTCTTTGATGCCTGTAAAACATTTTCACCTTCAATGAAAACTTCTCCCGCTGTCGGCTCGATCAAACGAGTCAAACATCGCACAAGTGTTGACTTACCCGAACCGGAAAGACCCATGACGACAAAGACTTCACCGTCGGCAACATCAAAGGAAACATCGTTAACGGCCGCGACACATCCGGTCTGCTCCAATAGTTCGGGTCTACTTAATTGTGCCTTTGGTGTGCCAATAATGGAATTGGGATTAGGTCCAAAGACCTTCCATAGATTGCGAACAGAAATCGCTGGATCAGATGAACTGACGCTCGCAATGCTGCTGTTGCTCTCGCTGCTTTGCGTCGAGATGGTCATAAGCGCTCCCTATTCACGATGATTTACCCACGAACTACTCACTTTCACCGATCAGTGTTTATGTCCCACATGCGATGCAGACTTTAACCAAGTTTGGGCCTTTTAGTGTCGGAAAAAGTGAATTGATCATGGAGTGAGGCCCCCCGCAATTGCGGGGGGCCTCACTCGTTCGGTGGTTTGGGTTACAGCGCGTGTGATTACGGAGCGAAGGGAAGCAGCACACCGTTGATTCCGTGGGCGACCTGCTTATTGCCCTTGTTGATGTCAACCTGATCCAAGTTAACGCGTGGATTAGCAATTTTCTTGGCCTTGTCAATCAGAATAATGTTTGGCTTCTTTGTGACCTTGACTTTGATGGTCTTGTTCATGTCGGCACTCTTGAGCTTTGCGCCATTGGCCTTCAGCGCATCCCCAGAAAGAATCGGGCCCCCTGGGACCACGTGGTAGAGCAGAACCTGCTCGACGGTGTCAACACCAAGGCCTGCGACTGCTTTGAACGCTGCGGCCTCGGTCTTGATCTTCTTTCCGGTCAAGGTCGAGGCAAGATTAATAAATGCCTGATCTGTTGGCGCGAAGACAGTTAGGGCGACGGAGCCGTCAGCGAGAAGTTTCACGTTGCTGTCGGGCTTGGCGGCAAGTACGGTCTCTGCCGCGCGGGTGAGAATATCGAAGTCAGTGAAGTCCTTATCAAACTTGGACTGACCGACCTTGAGCACACTTGCCAGCGAGGTGTCGCCGTCAGCTGCCTGGGCGGTGGGTGCGATTACTGCTGCTCCGAGAAGTGCTGCGGCACCGATCGTGGCTACTCGCTTGAAAGTTGTACGCATGGTCTTACTCCTTAAGTTAAGCCGCACTTGGTGCGCGGTGTTATTCCCATTACCGGTCAAGGCAACACTTTGGATGCATGAAATACAAAAAAGTATTTCTCCATGAAGTTGCTGCTAAGTAATGTGGAGACATCGCCCATGACTTCTCAACGTCCCATGATCGCGCTGACGAGTTACCTTGAGTCAGCCCTGTTTGTGCAAAGTTTTGTAGCAGCGACCGTAAGGTATGCCTGTGCAAACTAAACGACCACTTCCGGCGATGCTTGTCGCCGCTGTAATCAGCCTGGCTCTGGGTTATGTAGTCCTCGAAGCTGTTAATGCTGGCATCGCCTTTGTCTGGGAGAGCGTTCCGGAAAATTGGGACAGCACGCCTGCTTGGTACGTGATTGGTGTGTTACTCATTGCCGCGGTGCTCGTGTACGTCGTGCGCAAGTTTGTCGGTGACACGGGCCACTCACCACTTGGCGGCATAAAAGTTAGTCCCCTGAGTCCAAAGGAATACTTGGGAGCGATCCTTGCGATTCTTGCCTCACTCTGGGGTGGAATCGTTCTTGGCCCCGAAGTCGCGCTCGTTGCGACCGGGTCTGTTATTGGTGGTCTTTCAGCAAAATTATTCAAAGTCACCGACCTGCAAGATGTGAAGAAGGTTGTCGGTCTTGGAGCACTCGGTGGCATTCTCGCTTTGTTCGTGGGACCGATTCTTTCCGGGAACATGCAATTAGGGAGTACCCCAACCGCGATTGAGGTCGATCAACTCGGTTGGGCAATTCTTGTTGCAATCATTGCAACGATCGCCGTGACTGTTGCGCGATTAATCGCTGCCCTACTCGCTCGCGCAACCGGTGGTGGCCCGCACCTATCAATCTTGGTCGGCGCCGCACTTGTGATAGCGGCAACTGCTTTGATCATGCAAGCGTGGACAGGTGAAGGTGTCATTTACGTCACGACTTCCGGTGAAGAACTGATCACCGAACTGCCCACATTGACTTCGGCTAGCACTGTGGCTGCAATCATCCTGCTCAAAACAATTGCCTATGCAGTCTCATTGGGAGCAGGTTTCCGGGGTGGCCCGTTCTTCCCAGCCATGTTTATCGGAGCAGCTGCCGGTCTGCTGGTTGCACTCTTGATCGGTGACGG
>DKME01000081.1 GCA_002469525.1 Actinobacteria bacterium UBA7422 | reverse complement strand
TCAACACCAAAAATTGAGACGGTTGGTCCAAAGGGAATTACCGCAAAGGCAAGGAATGCTGCTGTCGCCGAAATAACCGGTGCGATCCAGTACACGGCAACGTGGGCTGATTTAGGGATGATTTCCTCTTTGAATGCCAACTTAAAGCCGTCCATTAAGGACTGCAACAGGCCTTGTGGCCCCACGCGGTTTGGTCCTATCCGGTTTTGCATCCGGGAGACAACCCGCCGCTCCCACCAGATGGTGAATAGCGTGAGCACAACGAGCATGGCGAAAATGGCAACTGCTTTGAGGATTACCATCCACCAGGGATCGGTTCCAAAGAAACCGAATTGTGAACCGCTCATGCGGCACCTCCCTTGACGCTCACGGCGTCGCCATAACCGCAACCCAGTTGCGCATAGATGTGTGACTCTGATGAATTCATGGGCAACCACACGGTATCGGTGACAATGTTCATGACCGCGGCCGGCAAAGTGATCGAGCCTTTAGGGCCAGTAACCGTAATAGCTTCCGGTTGACCCAATTGCTCAAATAAATCCGCACCCACGCCGGCAACGGATGGCCGGGCTGTTGCTGCCAAGTGCGGCTCACCTTCCTGCATGACTCCTGAGTCGATGAGTAGGCGCCATGTTGCCAACGTTGTTCCCTCTGAAACAGGTGCAGAAACTTGATGCATGCCCGCACGCTCGCCGCCCCACACACCGATTGAGTTCAATTCCTTGCGCAGTGCTCGGGTATCCCCCGTGAGTTCCTTGTCCATCGCGCTTGCCAACATGGACAGCACACCAGCGTCAGAGAGGGTTAGTGCCTCGCGGAATGCCGCGCTAAAGGGTTGTGCGCGACCTTCCCAATTCATAAACGAACCAGACTTTTCAGTGACAACCGCAACTGGAAACACAACGCTGGCACGTTCAGTGATTGCCGAATGGTGATTTTCGAGTGCGACAACAAAATCAGCGTTTTCGATTCCTGTGACGAGGGCGTCCCCGTTTGGCATGTCAGCCGGGTCAACACCTGCGGTGATAACGGCTTGAACTGCTCCACTGGCAATTGCTTCGATCAACTCGTTCCCGCTACGCCCCACCGTAGGAAGTGAAGTTGCCTCTACATTCCAGGCTTGTGCGATGTGATCGCGGGCGGTCGGATCAGCGATTGGGCGACCACCGGGTAGTAGCCCCGCTAGTGCGCCCGCATCTAGTGCGCCACGCTCACCCGCGCGACGTGGGACCCAAGCGATCTTCGCGCCGGTTTTTGCAGCTATTTCAGAAACGGCGGTCAACGCACCTTGGCTGTTTGCCGCACGCTCCCCAACGAGAATTATCGAGTTGCTATCTAAATCAAGACCCGCGATTGCGGTAGCTTCTGATCCCGCTTGTGCCTTCACCCAGCTAGCCGAAATTTTTTCACTGCCGAGCGAATAGACGGAACCGACAGAGTGAATTGCGACGCCTTTTTTAGCAGCCTTACGAAGTCGAAGTAACAGGATCGGGGATTCGTCTTCTGGTTCGAATGCGACAAGGGCTACCTGGGATGCAGATTCGATATCTGCGTAGGAGACATCAAGTTTCTTTCCCGCGACGTGTGCCGCCAGGAAACCAACTTCTTCGTCTGAGGTTGCTCGCGCGCGGAAATCAATATTGTCACTTGCTAGGACCACGCGGGCAAATTTCGCATACGCATAAGCGTCTTCGACGGTGGCACGACCGCCAATGAGAACGGCACTTTCACTGGCAGCGGTAAGTCCTGCGGCAGCGACATGCATCGCTTCGGGCCAAGACGCCGTGCGCAATTCACCGTTCTCACGGATCAAGGGCGACTCAATGCGACCTGAGTTGAGATAGGCAAACGCAAAACGACCCTTGTCGCAGTTCCAGTCTTCGTTGACTTCGGGGTCTTCCCAAGCCAACCGTCGTGTCACGGTGCCCCGACGGTTGTCTGTTCGTAGTGAACAACCAGATGCGCAGTGCTCACAGGTTGTGGGAACCGAGATCAAGTCGAATGGGCGTGAACGGAAACGGTAGGAAGCGCTCGTGAGCGCACCAACTGGGCAAATCTGCACGACGTTTCCGGAGAAATACGAGTCAAATGGTTCGTCATTGGCTGTGCCAACCTGCTGCTGAGCACCACGCTCGAGCAATTCAAGGGATGGGTCCCCGGCGATTTCTTCAGCGAAACGCGTACAGCGGGCGCAGGAAACGCAACGCTCGCGGTCAAGGAGAACCTCAGCGTTGACATTGATCGGCTTGGGAAAAGTGCGCTTTTCACCCTCGAAACGCGACTCTGGCCGGCCAACGCTCATGGCTTGGTTTTGCAGCGGACACTCGCCACCCTTGTCGCAAACTGGGCAGTCAAGTGGGTGGTTCACCAAGAGGAACTCCATGACACCCTCTTGCGCTATTCGCGCAACTTCAGAGGACCGCTGCGTGCGGACGTTCATGCCTTCAGAGAGCACCTGCGCGCACGCAGGCTGCGGCTTGGGGACACCGTCAATTTCAATCAAACACGCACGACAAGCAGCCACGGGAGCCAGAAGTGGGTGGTCGCAAAAGCGTGGAATCTCTATGCCGATTTGCTCGGCGGCTCGAATAACCAGGGTGCCTTTGGGAACTTCCATTTCGACACCGTCGATAGTGACGTTTACCGATTCCACGGTCTTGGGTGTACTGGTATCCGGGTGGTTTGTAATTGTCATTGGACATTCGCTCCAGAGAAGACGTATGAAGCGATTGGATCAAATTGCTCGTCAGCGCTGGTGTGGGTTGCCGCAGTGAACTCGTCACTGAAGTACTTCATGGCCGCTGGGTAGGGAGTCGCTGCAGCGTCACCGAGTGCGCAAAATGAACGTCCAGCAATCTGACCACACAGCGTTGTCAGAGTTTCCATTTCACTTTCAGTCCCATGACCGTGCTCAAACTTTTCAAGAACACCGGTTATCCAATACGTTCCCTCGCGGCACGGTGTGCACTTGCCGCAGGATTCATGCTTATAGAACTCAAGCCAACGAGTGACTGCCTTGACAACGGAAACGGTTTGGTCGAACACCATGGGTGTTCCGGTTCCCAGCATGGTGCCGGCCTCAGCCATTGCTTCGTATGTCAGAGGAAGATCAAGGTGCTCAGCCGTCAGCATGGGGACGCTAGACCCTCCTGGAATCCAAAACTTGAGTTCGGCACCGGGGCGCATTCCACCCGCGTAGTCGAGAAGTTCCCGCATTGTGATCCCGAGTGGTGCTTCGTAGATCCCGGGACGTTGAACGTGACCAGAAACTGAGAAGACTTTAAAGCCGGGTGACTTTTCGGTCCCGAATTGACGGAACCACTCAACCCCACGATCGACTATGTACGGGATGTTCGCAATTGTTTCCACGTTGTTGATTACGGTCGGCGATGCGTAAAGCCCCGCAACGGCAGGAAACGGTGGCTTCAATCGTGGTTGACCCCGGTAACCCTCGAGTGAATCAAGGAGTGCGGTTTCTTCGCCACAGATATAAGCGCCGGCACCCGCGTGCACGGTCACTTCTAGGTCAAACCCTGAACCCTGAATATTCTTGCCAATTAACCCAGCTTCACGTGCTTGTTTAACCGCGTAAGCAACCTTACGAATGGCTTGTGGGACTTCTCCACGAATATAAATGAACGCGTGATGTGCGCGAATCGCAAATGAACTAATGATCACGCCCTCGAGGAGTGAGTGTGGATTTGCCATCATGATCGGGATGTCTTTGCACGCGCCCGGTTCCGACTCGTCTGCATTAACCACCAAGTAATGGGGCTTACCGTCGTTTTGCGGAACAAATGACCACTTCAAACCAGTTGGGAAACCAGCTCCACCGCGTCCGCGCAGGCCGCTGTCTTTTACCGTGGCAATGATGGTGTCGGGGTCCTCCTTGAGCGCTTTTTCCAAAGCAATGTACCCGCCGTGACGCTTATAGCCGTCAAGCGTATACAGCTCGGGATCGTCCCAATGCTCAGTGATTACCGGTGTCAGTTTCATGAATTCTGCGCTCCAGACTTTGCAATTTTCAGACCAGCGAGCATTTTCTCGTCGACGCAATTTCCGACGGTAGCCAAGTCGTCTTCGGCCATGCCGAGGGTGTGCTCGGTGGCTTGGAAGTCGCGGATCATTGGTCCTCGGGTAGACCACACTTCTTCACCCGCAACGAGTTTGTCAATAACGTCCACTGCACTTTGCGGTGTTACGTCGTCCATGAACTCCCAGTCAACCGTCATGACCGGGGCGTGTGTGCAGGCTGCCTGGCACTCAATGCGCTCAAGCCAAAAGTTTCCGTCAGCGGAAGGTCCATTGTGTGAAGCACCAAGACGCTCAGCAACACGTTGGTAGACGGCATCTCCGCCAAGGAGTCCGCACATGGTGTTGATGCACACACCGATGTGGTGTTTGCCAACAGGGCTGTGCTTGTACATGGTGTAAAAAGTCGCGACCGCTGTTACCTCAGCTTGAGTGATTTCGAGCTCCTGCGCACAAGCCGCGATGCCCTCGGTGGTTACTTCGTCTTCTTCTGCTTGGACGAGATGAAGCATGGGCAACAGCGCGGATCGCGAATTGGGATAGCGACCGGCGAGCTCGCGCATTTTGATTCGTGTTGATTCAGAAATCATGGTGTTCTCGTTTCTTGAAACATTTATCGGTCCACCCCGCCCATTACTGGGTCAATGCTGGCGACCGCGGCAATAACGTCGGCGATCATGGAGCCTTCACTCATTGCAGAAACCGCTTGCAAATTGTTAAACGATGGATCCCGGAAGTGAACGCGGTAGGGACGGGTTCCACCCGTGCTCACGACATGGGCGCCAAGTTCACCTCGTGGCGACTCAATGGGCACGTAGGCCTGCCCAGCCGGAACGCTGAAACCTTCGGTGACCAACTTGAAATGGTGAATCAGTGCTTCCATGGATTCGCTCATGATTTTTTGAATATGCTCAGGTGAATTGCCCTGGCCGTCTCCACCAATCGAGAGTTCCGAGGGCCATGCGATCTTCTTATCCGCGACCATGACCGGACCCGGCACCAAACGATCGAGGCACTGGTCAACAATGTTCAGCGACTCGTGCATTTCTGCAATTCGGATTAGGAACCGGCCGTACGCGTCACTCGTGGTTTGCGTCGGCACATTGAATTCGTATGTCTCATACCCGCAATAAGGGGCGCTCTTGCGAAGGTCGTGTGGCAAGCCCGTTGAGCGAAGAACCGGGCCGGTCATGCCAAGGGCTGTGCAACCGGTGAGGTCCAGGTAGCCAACGCCAACGGTTCGTCCCATCCAGATCGCGTTGTCCACTAAAAGATCTGAGGTGTCTTTGAGTCGCTTGCGCAGCAAGATTACTGTCTCGCGGATTTTTTCTTCAGCGCCAGCGGGCAGGTCCTGCGCAACACCGCCTGGGCGAATGTAAGCGCTGTTCATGCGCAGGCCAGAGACCATTTCAAAAATGTCCAAGACCAGTTCGCGCTCACGGAAACCAAAGATCATGGCGGTCAATGCACCCAGTTCCATGCCTCCGGTTGCAAGCGCGACCAAATGTGAAGAGACCCGATTGAGTTCCATCATCATGACTCGAATTACGTTTGCCCGCTCAGGGATTTGGTCTTCGATTCCCAGCAGGCGTTCAACTGAGAGGCAGTACGCGGTTTCATTGAACATGGGTGCCAAATAGTCCATACGCGTGACGTAGGTGACACCTTGAACCCAGGTCCGGAACTCCATGTTCTTTTCAATCCCGGTGTGTAGGAAACCAATTCCGCAACGAGCTTCGGTGACGGTTTCGCCTTCAATTTCTAGGATCATGCGAAGTACACCGTGGGTTGACGGGTGCTGCGGTCCCATGTTGACAACGATCCGCTCGTTCTCACCCTCGGGCGCGGCCGTGATCGAGTCCCAGTCGCCACCGCCCAGGTTGTAGACGGTGCCTTCGGTTGTGTCGTAGGACCCAGCGAATAAATCAGCGTTTGTGAAGTCAGTTGTACTCATTAGTTGTATGACCTCCTTTGATCTGGTGCGGGGATGCTTGCGCCCTTGTATTCAACCGGGATCCCACCGAGCGGATAGTCCTTGCGCTGGGGGTGACCGACCCAGTCGTCAGGCATTTGAATTCGAGTTAGGGCTGGATGACCGACGAAAATGATTCCAAAAAAGTCCCACGTTTCCCGCTCATGCCAATCAGCTGAAGGATATAAAGCGACCAGGGAGGGAAGGTGACGATCCGAGTCTGGGATTACTACTTCCACGCGGATCCGACGGTTGTGCGTAATGGACAACAAACTGTACACAATATGCAGTTCACGATCCTTGTCTTCGGGAAAATGAACTCCGCTGACGCTCGTGCACATTTCAAATCGAAGTGCTGGCTCGTCACGGCATTCGGTCATGAAAGCAATGAGCGCTTCTGGCTTAACAAAAAAAGTCATTTCACCGCGGTCAATCACAATTTTTTCCACCGCGCCGCTCACACCAGCGTCGAGCAGCGACAATGCAAGTTCCTCGGCGACTTCGTCGAACCAACCACCGAATGGAGGAACTGACGCTCCAGGCATGACAATCGGAGAAACAAGCCCACCAAATCCGCTCGTATCACCGGAAGTTTGGGAACCAAACGCACCTGTGCGAACTCCCACCACGTCAAGGTCGGCCGCATTCGCGGGAACGACAGGAAGGTCACTCATCGCATGAGGCCTTTCATTTCTAGCACTGCTGGTGCGGCCAAAGCCACCTGCTCAAGTTCAATGATTTGCTTCTTGCGATTGACGCCAAGTTTCATATCCTGAATTTCGTCGTGGATCTTCAAAATCGCGTCGATCAACATTTCCGGTCGAGGTGGGCACCCAGGCAGGTACACATCTACTGGAACGACGTGATCGACTCCCTGTACAACCGCGTAATTATTGAACATTCCGCCACTTGAGGAGCAGACGCCCATGGCAAGAACCCACTTTGGATTAGGCATTTGGTCATAAATCTGGCGCAGGACGGGAGCCATTTTCTGACTCACCCGACCGGCAACGATCATGAGATCAGCTTGGCGCGGCGATGCACGGAAAACCTCCATGCCAAAGCGAGCAATGTCATACCGTGGCCCACCCGTTGCCATCATTTCAATTGCGCAGCAGGCTAATCCAAATGTGGCGGGCCAGAGTGAACCCTTGCGAGCGTAGCCCGCAACCTGCTCGACCGTGGTAAGCAAAATCCCCGAAGGTAATTTCTCTTCAAGACCCATTAATCCCACTCCAATCCGCCGCGACGCCATTCAAATGCATATGGCAAACATAAATTAATTAAAAACAAGAAAATAGCGATCAATCCGAAAGCGCCCAGAGCGTCGGCTGACACCGCCCATGGGTAGAGGAAGACCAATTCAATGTCGAAAATAATAAACATCATGGCGGTGAGATAAAACTTCACTGGAAAACGACCGCCACCCATTGGCTGCGGTGTTGGTTCAATTCCACACTCGTAGGCCGCGTACTTGGCCCGGTTGTAACGCTTCGGGCCGGTAAAGCTGGCGATCACGATTGAGAATGCGGCAAACCCAAATGCCAAGATGCCGAGCACCAAAATCGGGGTGTAGACGTTCACGCGCGACCTTTCACATGCTCTACGACTGGGTGTATGACTATTTAATATTTCGTATTCATTTGCGCGATTGTGAAAATATTCACTATCTAGATAAGCATAGTGGTTAATCCATTGGGGCAACCGCCCGGTGGATACTCACAATTCCCCCCGTGAAATTACGCCACTTCACTCCTTGCCAGCCAGCTTGGGCAATATCAACTGCAAGTTCTTCCTGGGTCGGCCACGCCCTAATCGACTCGGCCAAATACCGATAGGCGTCAGGATTTGACGAGACACGATCCGAGAGAGCCGGTAGGGCCGCCATGAGGTACTCGGTGTACACCCGTCGAAGCGGTGCCAGCGTTGGGTGGGAGAACTCGCAGACTACGAGTAATCCACCTGGCTTGATAACCCTGCGGAACTCCTCAAGGGCAAGCATCCGGTCGGCGACATTGCGCAACCCAAATGAAATCGTGACCCTGTCAAAGCTTGAGTCGGCAAAAGGCAGCGCGAGTGCATCAGCAGCCACGAAGGGAATCTCAGGGTTTCGGCCTTTGCCAACTTCAAGCATGCCCAGGGAAAAGTCAGCCGCAATGACGCTCGCGCCGGAAGTCGTGAATGCTGCAGAAGACGTCCCCGTTCCCGCCGCAATGTCTAGGACCGTGTGGCCGGGCTCGAGTTGTAAAGCAGTGCGAACCGCGCTGCGCCACCGGCGGGTT
>DKME01000155.1:1686-3089 GCA_002469525.1 Actinobacteria bacterium UBA7422 | reverse complement strand
CCGAAGTTAGGGTCGCGCACCATGCCACAAATTACTTCTGGCCCAGCTGCAATTTCTTGGGCGACCAAAACTGAACCACCGAAAGCTTGGGTTGCAACGGAAACTTCCTCGGCAGAATTCAGCCCCAAAGCCACTCCACCCAAACTTGCTTTGTGAGCAGGTCCGTTCATTTTGACAACCACCGGGAAGCCGAGCTCCTGAGCGGCCTTGACCGCCTCCTCAGGGCCTTCTGCTATTCGTCGGTCGGCCATCGGTATTCCATATCGTTCCATAATCTCCGCGGAAATATGTTCGCTCAGTGCACCCGGGACAAGGAGGTCGGAGAGGTCAATACCTTCGTGCGGGTCGAGATCTTTGCTGGTGAATGGGTGCCACATTGAAATCGCGGCCAACGCTTCAACGGAGGCACGTGTTCCACGCAGGAGTGCGACACCATTTGACGCAGCAAAGTTAGCGATTCGCCGCGGTGGGTCAGTTACGTGAACGGTAGTGACCGCCGGGAAAATCCGACGATCTTTGGTGGCTTGAGCCAGGCCACGAACGATTGCCAGACACCACTCGTTTTCCGTGTCGCCCCGATATTGCGTGATATCTACCTGCGCCAGCAGAATGTCGAATTCACCCGAGTGAGCCATCAGCTCCAGCGATTCAGGGAAAACGATCTCCGCCTCGTCGATCATCCATGCATCGAGAGGGTTTTGCGGGTTCAGAAAATTAGGAAAGCGCTCTTGTAGTGAGCCAACAAGTTCATAGGGCATGGGTGGGAACTCGAGTCCCGTTGGCTCTGCTGCATCTGCCAACATTCCGCACTCGCCACCTGACTCAGAAATTGCACCCATCCGAATTCCCGATGGCCACTTAGGCTGGCCCAATATTTCCAGCGCCTCCATGAAGGTTGACGTGTCGGACACTTCGATTCCACCGTGATGTTGCACGAAATTGGTGAAGGCGATGCTCGAGCCAACCATGGCTCCCGTGTGTGCGAGAGCTGCTTGCGCGGCGATTCGAGAGCGCCCCACTTTCATGCACACAACCGGCTTGCCTGCTTCGGCGCAGGCACGTAGTCCGTCCGCAAAAGCTTCTGGCCTGCGAACGGTTTCCACGAACAGACCAATTGCTTTGGTTTGATCGTCTTCCGCCAAGCCCATGAGTAGATCGGCTGCGTCACGGTTACCTTCCGAGCCGGTGGAAAAAACTGCCCGAAATCCCACGCGAGGTCCGCAATTCAGCATTGCGTCGGCTATTGATCCCGACTGAGCAATGACCGAAACATGACCACGTCGAAACGATTTTGGCACGTTGGCAACCCACATTGAGCCCCCCTGCGGAACTGCCATTCCCATGCAGTTTGGGCCAAGGATCGCTGCCTCATACTGGTCAGCAAGCTCAAGCACCTGGGCGAA
>DKME01000155.1:0-1619 GCA_002469525.1 Actinobacteria bacterium UBA7422 | reverse complement strand
TCAAGTGCTTCGCGCATTAATTCAAGGATCGGTTCGTGCCCCACCAACATAAATGCGCAGTCAGGTTTTTCCGGTAAATCTTTGACGGAGGTATACACGTCTTCCCCCAGGATTGACTCTCCTGAAGGGTGCACCAGAAACGACTTCGTGCGCCCTGAAATCGCCTCGGCGACCACCGCAGACCGGCGGGCACTGGCGCCAATCACCACGATTGAGTCTGGGTCGATTAACCCTTTGACACTGCGGTGGGCAGCGCGCTCGGGAATAGGTATCAAAGTGTCAACTGCAGTCATGAGTTCTCCGTAGGTGCCAGTAAGGATGGGAGTAAGTGAAGGCACCGGAGAAGGGAGTGGACTAGGCGACGCTGGAAGGCATGTGCCGGCCATTAGAGCGTAATGGTGATTCACTAGGTTCACAAGCCTGCGCTCCGATAGTCTTCCGCGCATGCATGCAATTTACGCCTCAGGCGTTGACCCAGAAAACCCACTTTCCGTCCTTGAGATTGGAGACGTCGAACCTAAACCAACGCCCGAAGAGTGGGTTGACGTTGATGTCAAGGCCATGAGCCTGAACCACCACGACGTGTGGGCCCTTCGTGGACAAGCGCTGCGTGCAGAGCAGGCACCAATGATTCTGGGGACCGATGCAGCTGGAATCGCACCCGATGGAACACCCGTTGTCATTCATGCAGTGATCGGGACACCTGTGCGGGGCGACGAAACACTTGACCCAAAGCGTTCGATGCTCAGTGAGGTATACCCGGGTACTTTCGCGGACAAGGTACGCGTGCCTGCTGGGAACCTAATTGCGTTGCCCGAAGCATTGAGCTTTGAACAGGCGGCCTGTCTACCCACCGCCTACTTGACCGCCTATCGAATGCTGGCCACCAAGTCGGGCACTCAACCCGGTGACACAGTGTTGATCCAGGGAGCCGGTGGAGGAGTCTCCACCGCCGCTGTTGTCTTAGGAAAAGCCATGGGCTTGCGTGTGTGGGTCACTTCGCGTGACTCGGAAAAAGGCGAATGGGCTAAGTCAATCGGAGCGGATGAAGCATTCGAAGTCGGTGCTCGCCTGCCAGACCGAGTCGATGCAGTCATTGAGACGGTCGGTGAAGCAACGTGGGATCACTCACTCAAGTCCTTGCGGCCAGGCGGAACGATCGTTGTATCCGGTGCAACCTCAGGAGCTATGCCTCCCTCACAACTCAACCGTGTGTTCTTTCTTCAGCTGCAGATCGCCGGCTCCACTATGGGAACCGCCGAAGAATTCAGCCGCCTTCTTGCACTGCTGGCTGAGTCTGGCGTGAGACCAATTATTGACCGCACCCTGCCCATGGATTCAGCTCGCGAAGGTTTCGCCGCAATGATTGATGGAACATTGCGCGGCAAGATCGTAATGACCCGATAACCATGAACGTTGGCACCTACCGAGTCCGCTATCGAGATGTCTATTCCGCAGGAGTCGTACTCAACTCTCGTTTCCTAGACATTTGCGACGAAGCCTTCACCGAGTATTTTCGTGCATTGGGTTACCCACCCGAAGCGTTGTATGCGGTTCCCTACAACGGGGCACTCGCCCACATGGACGCTAATTACCATGCGAGCGCGAGTATTGACGAC
>DKME01000072.1:1106-4958 GCA_002469525.1 Actinobacteria bacterium UBA7422 | reverse complement strand
GCTCGGTCTGACTTAACAATCTCAAGCAGGTCTAAGCGCTCGGAGTAAGTGTCGGCGTACGCGCCTTTCATCCATTCCTTGTTGCCATGCGCGAGAGTTGCCAACATAGGCATCATGTCGACACTGGATGTGAGTTGTTCGCGAATGGTGTCCAGGTCACCGGTGATTCGTTCCCGCGGGTCCATAACGATTAACGGAACGTTGACCGCTTCTTCATACATTGAACCGGCCTTATTTGATGCGAATCCATGAGCACTCGCATAGTCACCGTGGTCAGCGGTCATGATGATGACGGTGTTGTCACGAATCTCTTTTGGAATTGCGCGAACAACTGCACCAATGTGTTGGTCAACAAAATTCATAACTTGGGTGTAACTATCTAAGGAGCGCGACCAATACGGGAACGGTGCTTTGGCGATCGTAGATCCGGGAAGGTTTGGGTAGTCCTCCATGGTGAACTCGGTGAGTTGGGTCGGGTCGTCGGTGACCCCACCCCACATTAAGTCAGTGAAAGCACGCGCGGCAACCTGCCAGCCGGGCTTGTCGCTCTCAAGAGTTTTGGTTGACTCCCAGTTGTCAGGTAAAGCCGGGTAGCCGTAGTTCTTGGGCATATCAAGCGGTGGAACTGCGTCGTAATTCACAGCTGCGGTGTCACCCGATGCAATGAATAGGTTGTTATATGTGTCTGCGTCTGTACCGGACCAAAAAAATTCTTTATCGTGTGGGTTCACGAAACTTACGGTTAGACAAAAAGGTGATGCACTCTTCTTTTGGGCCGAAAGCCACTGGGTTGCCTGATAGGCAATATTGCCGTCGTCGTCTGTTCCCTGACCGTTGGTGCCAATTGGGTCGGGCATCGTTAAGCCTTCATACCCATAGGCGTTGAGATAGGAGCTGGCCCCTTGATCAGTTTCTGATCCCGGTGAATTGGAAAGGTGCCATTTGCCGACATACGGGGTTCGGTAACCCGCAGAACGCATGAGTTTTCCGTAGGTGGGGAACTCGCGTTGAAGTGCCGGAGCATTTGGACCGTTAGCTCCAGGCTGCTGTCCCTTTCGTGTTTGCAAGCACCAGTTTTGGTGCGGGTACAGACCGGTCACCAGACAGGCTCGAGCAGGTGAGCACGCGGTTCCCGACGTGTAGTGGTTGCTGAACTTCACCCCGCGCTTCCAGAGTTTTGCGAGATTAGGCATATGTGCCGAAAGGAATGCCTCGGGTGTTTTGATTCCACCCGGAAAGGTCATGGGGAAGCGCATCTCATCTACCAAAATCAAGATCACATTGGGTGCTCCAGGGCGGGCGCGTTTGGAGGAAACCCCTCGTTTGTCAGCGCTCGCATTCGCCGACTGTGCTGTAGCAAGTCCAGCGGCCGCGACCGCACCAGCCGCTGCGGTGGTACTGCCAATAAATTCCCGGCGAGACAACCTAGACATGGTTGAAACTTACAGGAATTTCCATGAAGCTTGACTAGTAATCTACTTCGCCACTTAGTAGTGGTTCCTCTAGTAGTGGTTCCTGGGTCTAAGTTTACTTAACGACCTTGATAACTCGGGTCATCCGGAGAGCGGTGAAACCAGGAACAGCAGGTGCGTACTCCACGAGTGTGAAGGTTCCACGCTTTGCTCCTTTCTTGAGCACGGCCTTAACCTGGGCGAACTCACCCTTGTAGCGGAAGCTGACCGACTTCACGCTTGAGGAACGCTTGGTGGCTTTGAGTTGAGCCTCGTGTCCAGCATTCGTGTCAAGGTTTTGTGTGTCATTGAAAGTCTTCCACTTGCCAGTCTTAACCTTTGGCCCCCCACCGGTCCACGCAGGCCCGTTGAGGACCTGTTGCTGCACGGGTGCGGGAGTTGGGGCATTCGCGGTGTTTTGCGTGACACTGACCCAGTCGCTCCAACCCTGAGCGTTCGTAGCAGAAATGCTGAAGGTGTAGCTCGACCCCGCTGACAAGGATCCAACGTTTGCGTTTGTGGGTTGTACCGAAATTTGCCCGCTCGTTGGGCCGGACCACTTAACTATGTAACCCGAAATATCCGATCCGCCTGCACTAGTGGGTGCGTCCCAGTTCAAGGACACGGTGTTTGTGGAGACTCCGGTGACCTTGAGGTTCCGTGCTTTGGATGGAGCACCAGAAGGAGCCGCTGCGGCAATTTTGACCCTACTCTTTGCGGTGCCAACAACACCGTTTCCGCCGAGCAACTGCTGTGATGCACTCGTGGTGACCGTGAAGTTACCGTTTTGAGTTGGCGTCCAGTTCATGCTGGCTGTCCAGGTCGCGACGGGGGTGGTGGACCCATTGGACACTGGTGTGCAGGTGCCTGCGACTGACCCTAGGTCCGTGCCATTGCTGATTTTGAATCCGAAAGTGACCGCACCTGGCTCGTCATCACACGAAGTACTTGCGTCATAAGCGACATAGGTTGCGGCAAGTACCTGGTTAACGTTGACCGTTCCGTTGCCCGCATTCAAGGTTGTGTTACCGGAATCAGCTGAGGCCGGCAGTGCAAATGCTAGCGAGGAGGCAATTACGCCCACCCCAGCGAGAATCGCTACGCGGGCTGAGAGGTTGTGCTTCATAGTGGTGCCTTTCGGTTAGGTAAGGCAGGCTATACCCACTACATAATGAAGCTGCGAAACCGTCACTCAATTTAGGTGTTATACCAAGATCGCAATGTACCGAGCTTGGTATAACCAAAAAATATATTTCAATTTTTTCCAGATTAGGAACTAGTCAGGGTTGGGCGACTCACCCGCGCCAACCCCAACCTCACCAGCTCCAGGTTTTCCACAGGCCAATAGGTGTATCACGCGTGATACACTAAGGCGATGAAAGCAGTTTCCGTGAGAGAACTTCGAAACTATGGTGGACAAGTATTAGACGCTGTAGAAAAAGGAGAATCTATGACAATAACTCGAGACGGCAGGCCGGTCGCGCACCTAAGTCCGGTTCCGAAAGCCAATATCAGTGCAGCTGCACTCCTGCAGGCGTTCAAAAACACGCCAAGAATCGACGGTGAACTCTTACGTTCTGAGCTCTCTGAAATCCTAGATCTCGAGATTGACTAGTCGTATGTCGTCACACTATTGGACAGATCAACCAGGCACCCATGGAATTCTTGACACAAATATCCTCATCGATCTCTCCTTGATTAAAAATCCTGATTCACTACCCGCGCAACCGTTGATCAGTGCCATCACTCTTGCTGAACTAAGTGTTGGTCCAATGGTTGCCACAACCCGTGAAGAGCAACTCGCCCGCCAAGTATTTCTGCAACAGGTGGAAGCAACTTTTGAACCATTGCCATTTGACGCGCATTGCGCACGAGCATTTGCAATTGTTGCCGCGGAACTGCGAGCCAAGGGCAAGAAATCGAAAACGAAGGCATTTGATGCACTCATAGCCGCGACCGCAATTGCGACTGATCTACCGTTGTATACCAACAATGTGGAGGACTTCGCTGGGATCAGCCAACTTACAGTCATTCCGGTTGACCTAGACGGCTCCTGACCAATCAAGAGCTACCAGGTGCGCTGACCCATTACCTGTTCTCGGTCAGAAATCAAAGTCAATGAACTGTTCAACCACAGGAATGGAATCTTGCGCGAGAGGAAACGATCACTGGAAGTGCTCGCTCCTTTGCCGCCACGCAGGGTCCAAGTTGCGCCGGGTTGAAGGCAGGTGCCCGGTTCGAATCGAAAGACGTTGTTTCCGGTTTCTAGCCGGTACCCGTCCAAGCACTGAACGGTTGCGCTTTGATTCAGCAAGCGCACATACTGCGTAGCAGCGCGCGTTGCACCCTTCTTCTTTCCAAGGGACATCTCCGAGATCACGACCCCGCCTTCGAGTGGGTC
>DKME01000072.1:0-1095 GCA_002469525.1 Actinobacteria bacterium UBA7422 | reverse complement strand
CACAACCGTTATGACACGGATACTCGCGGGTGAAACGATAATTCCCGAATCGGTCGAGTAAATACACAGCGTCACCAACGAGATATTGACCGCTGCCAGGGTCTTGATACACCGGCTTTTTCTTACCGATGAACAGCGTACGACCGTCACTGCCGCCGGATCTCCCCTTGCCGGTGCGCATGATTCGGTAGTCACCCGGGGCAAGTATGGAACCGCCCGGAAATGTGAACAGCGCAGAGTTGCCGGTGTCACGAATGCGCCACCCGGAAAGATCAACAGATTCGACACCGAGGTTGCGCACGGTGACATACTCGTCATTCGCAACGCTACTTGTCGCGCGATTCACGCGCAATAAAATATTTGCATCAGGTTGTTCGAACTCACCACAAAGTTGCGGGTTCCAAATTCCAACTTGTCGCTGTTGCGCTGATTTGATTACATCCCGATACAAGCTACTCATTGCGGCTTCATTGGGCACTGTGAACCAGTGACCCCAACCACGCTCGGCCATTGCCCACGCTAAATCCTGGTCGAATTCCTCGGTGATTGGATTCCACGCGATAACTGTGCGTTGCGGGCGAGCGTTCAAACCTTTACTTGCCGGGTCAAGGGATGCGAGCCGCACCTTTGTGCCAACCGGTGACAAACCTTCAAGTGCTGCTTTGGCTTGCCAACCCCCGCATTGCCCGCCGTGGTTTTTCCCGTCAATTTCGGGGGCGTTGATTCCAATAAAACGAATTCGACTTTCAACACCGGTGACGTCGTCCTGCACCAACATGGTGTCTCCGTCAACGACGCGCGTGACGGTTCCGGTCTCCCAAGACTGGATGGACTCCCAGGGTGAGGAACCAGGCGCGGGTTCTGCCTGTTGGGTTGACTCCTGCACTGCGTGAACAGGAATGCCACTGGCGGCAAATACCACGAGCAGAGCAGGAACAAAAACTTTGGGGGAAGTGAATTTCATAACTTAATGAGTGTAAGCCGGTACCACTAATACCGCTAGTACCACCAGATCAGCTAGCACCGCCGTGGTTCAGGTGGTGCTTAGCTTGCTTTTTGCAGGTCCGTGGTGACACGAGCGAATGCTCGCACGCG
>DKME01000133.1 GCA_002469525.1 Actinobacteria bacterium UBA7422 | reverse complement strand
CACAGAAGCCCATGGCACCGGCTCTTCTAGAATCAGCCACGCCGATTCCAACACCGTGGAGTCGGGAAATTCGCGAGTCATTTGTTTCTTTACTTGGTTCTGATTCGGGTTTACTCGCAACGTGGGAGTCGCTTGAACAATACGGAATCATTGAAGCGTGGTTTCCTGAATGGACGCGAGTGCGCTCAGCCCCACAGTTCAATGCCCTTCATGAATTTACGGTGGATCGTCACCTACTCGAGTGTGTGATTCAGGCGAAGGGATTGGTTCGCTCAGTCGACCGACCAGACCTGCTGCTCGTCGCCGCGCTCCTTCACGACATCGGAAAATGTCAGGGTGGGGATCACAGCGATATCGGTGCGCGCATGACAGAGGTAATCGCGCCGCGCATGGGTTTTGACTCCAAGGAAACGAAGTTGTTATCTCGATTGGTCTTGCTGCATCTCTTCCTCCCTGAAATCGCAACTAAGCGAGATTTAGATGACCCAGAGGTGATCGCAGCGGTAGCGCTGACAGTGAAGGACGCCTACACACTTGACTTGCTCCTGGCTTTGAGTTTGGCCGACGGGCGGGCAACCGGTCCTTCACTTCGCTCCAAGTGGCGCGAGGGCCTCATGACCGATTTAGCTCATAGGGTGCGACGGTATTTTGAAGGAACGGTGCATCCCATCTTGCCCTCCTCCTTGACACCTGCTCAAGTGCTGGCGTCAGAGGCGCCAGGTTTGTTCCTTGACGTCAGCCGTGAAAATGTTGGCTACCGTGTCACCGTCGGAGCGCCCGACCAAATTGGACTTATGGCAAAAGTCGCAGGTGTCCTTGCATTGAATCGACTTGAGGTTCGCGCGGCGAAGATAACTACGGTGGGGGATCGAGCTGTCCAGCAATGGTTGATTCGACCACTTTTCGGAGAACCACCAGCCCAAGCGGCTTTGCTCACTGACCTGTCTCGCACGCTTGCGGGTTACTTTGACTTGGCTGGCGCGCTGGATAAACGAAGTGCGAATAATGCGAAGAAGCATGCTGGAATGAACCCGACTCGCCCCTACATTGGGATTGATCGAGTGTCAGATTCGCAAGTCGTGTTAGAAGTCCGAGCTTCTGATTCCCCTGCTTTGTTATATCGAATTGCTACGTGCATTTCCCGAGTTGGAGTTCAAGTGACCGGGGCGAAGATTTCAACCCTGGGGGTGGACACGGTTGATGTGTTCTTTATTAGAGAAGGAAATGGGAAGGAACTAACCAAGGCCAGTGCAAAATCCCTGATTTACGCGATCGAGAGTGAACTTACGCCAACACCAGCGCACTCGCCCGTTACCCTAGAGTAATTATTGATCCTTAATGGATTGCGCCAGAGTTGAAGGAGCCAGTTTTGTTTGCAACGTTGTCAGATCGGCTAGGGGCCACTTTTAAGGGCCTCAAGGGCAAAGGTCGACTCAGTGAATCCGATATTGATGCAACGGTGAAAGAGATTAGAACGGCACTGCTCGAGGCCGATGTCGCCCTCCCGGTGGTTCAGGCATTTTGTGCCGACGTGAAAACCCGAGCGCTTTCTGCTGAAGTCACGGGAGCGCTCAACCCAGCCCAACAGGTAATCAAGATTGTCAACGAAGAATTGATTGCGATTCTCGGTGGGGAAACTCGGCCACTCGTCCTTGCCAAAACAGGTCCGACCGTCATCCTGCTTACTGGTCTTCAAGGTGCAGGTAAGACCACTCTGGCCGGCAAGCTTGCAAAGCATTTGACAAGTCAAGGCCACACACCGGTTTTAGTTGCTGCAGATTTGCAGCGACCCAATGCAGTTGACCAACTTAAGGTCGTAGGAGAGCGGGCAGGTGTCCCCACGTTCGCCCCAGAACCAGGCAACGGCGTTGGGGATCCAGTAGCAGTCGCTCGAGCCGGCAAGCAGTTCGCCATTGACAAATTGCACGACGTAGTGATTGTGGACACCGCTGGCCGGCTAGCAATAGACAGTAACCTCATGACCGAACTGGTAGGTGTTCGTGAAGCGGTTCAACCTGAAAACGTCCTGTTTGTGGTCGACGCAATGATTGGTCAAGACGCGGTGAATACGGCGCTTGAATTTGAGCGCCAAGTTGGTTTCGACGCTGTTGTTCTCACGAAACTTGATGGTGATGCACGCGGTGGCGCGGCTCTATCGATCGTCTCAGTTGTTGGGCGCCCGATCATGTTCGGATCAACGGGCGAAAAGATTGAAGACTTTGAAGTTTTCCACCCAGACCGCATGGCATCTCGAATCCTTGACATGGGGGACCTCATGTCACTGATTGAACAGGCTGAGCGAGCATTTGATGCTGACAGCGCAGAGCGTTTCTCAGCAAAAGTTGCCCAAGGCGAAGACTTCACCCTCGATGACTTTCTGGAACAGATGCAGGCAGTTAAGAAAATGGGTTCGATCGGCAAACTCATGGGCATGCTTCCAGGCATGGGGGACATGAAAGCCCAACTAGACCAGGTAGATGAACGTGAGCTGGATCGTGTTGCGGCCATCATCCAATCAATGACCCCTGCTGAGCGGAATGACCCAAAAATCCTCAATGGATCACGCAGAGCCCGAATCGCCGCTGGATCAGGCTCAAAGGTCGCGGACGTGAACAACCTCATTGAGCGGTTCGCCCAAGCCCAGAAAATGATGAAACAGATGGGCAAGGGCGGCATGCCGGGAATGGCTGGTATGCCCGGGATGGGTGGGGGAAAGAAGTCGAAAGGGAAGCAGCCCAAAAGCCAGAAGGCAGCAAAGGGTGCAAAGGGAAGAAGTGGGAATCCGGCAAAACGTGCTGGTGTAGGCGCGGTTGATCAAGATCCACTGTCACCGCCAGATTTGGGCTCACTCCCGCCTGAACTCAAAAAACTACTGCAATAGACCGGGTCGGAGCCGCAAGCAATTGAGTGTCGGGTAGCATTATGACGCTATTACTCACGGTTGGTCCCTCTCAACCAACTTTGAGTAAATCCGCAGGAACCGACTGAGTTACATGTCCCCACGTGTGGCACTTTCGGATCACCCATTCATTTAGAGGAGAAAAGCCCACCGTGGCCGTAAAAATCAAGCTTAAAAGAGTCGGAAAGATTCACGCCCCCCAGTACCGGATTGTGGTTGCAGATTCACGCACCGCTCGTAACGGTCGGGCAATAGAAGAAATCGGCATTTATCAGCCGGTCTCAAACCCCAGCATCATGCAGGTCAAGTCTGACCGCGCCCAGTATTGGCTGAGCGTTGGCGCTCAGCCGACTTCCGCCGTTGAAGCGATTCTTAAGGTGACCGGTGACTGGCAGAAGTTCAAGGGTCTTCCAGGCGCTGAAGGAACACTCCAGGTTGCACCACCCAAGGTAAGCAAAGTTTTGGCCTACGAAGCCGCAGTGACTGAGGCAGCAAATGCGCCCAAGACAACTAAGCCCAAGAAGCTTGAAGTCAAAGAAGAAGGCGTAGTCAAGGAAGCTGTAGACGCGGTTGTTGACGTTGTTGAAACCGTAGCTGAGAAAGTTGAAGAGGCCGTTGAAGCTGTTGCACATGCCGCAGAGCACGTTGCTGAGGCAATCGAGGAAAAGGTTGAAGAGCTCATTCACCAGGATTCCAAGAGCGAAGAGGCACCCAAGGAAGAAACTTCCTAATGCTTGAAGACGCTTTGGCCCACCTCGTTCGTGGAATTGTGGACAATCCCGACGACGTCAGCGTGACATCTCGCGCTGACCGTCGAGGAAAGTCAGGCAAGTCACTTGACGTGCGAGTGAATCCAGCTGACATGGGTCGCGTGATCGGTCGATCGGGCCGCACTGCAACTGCGCTGCGCACGGTAGTAACGGCAATCAACGAAGGTCGCGGAGTTCGAATCGACTTCCTCGACGCTGCCGAGCGCTAACCACGTGCAGGTAACGGTTGGCCGAATTGGCAAACCACACGGGATTCGCGGCGAGGTCACCATTGAGGTTCGCACCGATGAACCCGAGCTTCGGTTCGCACCCGGAACAACGCTACGTCGAGAAAATGGCTCGGATCTAATTGTTTCGAGTTTCCACTGGCATAGCGGTCGGTTGCTACTAAAGTTTTTGGGAATTGACACGCGCAATGACGCTGAAGAATTACGAAATAGCATTTTGATCGTTGATCGCCCCGATGCTGAAGTTCCCACGCAGAGCGGCGAGTACTACGACTCGAATCTAAAGGGCTGTGAGGTCCAAACTCTTTCTGGTGAAGAGGTTGGAATTGTGACGGAGGTGTTGCACCTTCCAAGTCAAGAGATGCTTGTTGTTGTTAAGGACTCAGCAGAGTTCTTGATCCCATTTGTCGAGTCAATTGTGCCCACGATTGATATCGACAAAAAATTGATTGTGATTGACCCACCGGAGGGCCTACTCGCACAGGACGCACCAAGTGAATATTGATGTTGTTTCACTCTTTCCAACATATTTAGACCCACTCAAACTCTCGTTATTGGGCAAGGCTCAGGATGTTGGAATCCTTGAGGTCAGCGTTCACAACCTGCGTGATTGGGCGACCGATCAGCACAAGAGTGTTGACGACACCCCTTATGGCGGCGGGCCCGGCATGGTCATGTCCCCGGTCGTGTGGGGGAGCGCCCTTGACTCAATCCGTGAAAAGTCGAATCACAATCCAGTGCTTGTAATTCCCACCCCCTCGGGTCAGCCATTCGACCAGATTCTCGCTCAAAGTTTTTCCCGCGAGTCACACTTGGTTTTCGCGTGCGGTCGCTATGAGGGGATTGATTCCCGAGTCGCACGGCACTATGGCGATAGTGATCAGTGGCGGGAAGTAATAGAAGTCAGCATTGGTGACTACGTACTAGCCGGCGGCGAAGTCGCAGCCTTGGTAATTATCGAGGCAATCGCCCGCTTGATTCCCGGGGTATTGGGAAACCCACAAAGTGTTGTTGACGACTCTTTCTCGCGTGTCGACTCTTTGATTGAGGGCCCGGTCTTCACCAAGCCGCTGCTTTGGCGCGGACTCGAAGTCCCAGAAGTGCTTCGAAGTGGTAACCACGAACTCATTGAAGCATGGAGACGTGACCAGTCACGGGCGCGTACCCAGGAATTTCGACCCGATTTACTCCCGAGTGAGGCAGACTCCAAGCCCT
>DKME01000071.1:7909-10294 GCA_002469525.1 Actinobacteria bacterium UBA7422 | reverse complement strand
TTTCTAGAATTCGGCCTGCTCCTCATTGGACTTGGAATTATTGCTCGACTGGCTCAGCGCTTTGGTTTCTCAGCCGTGCCTTTTTATCTCCTTGCCGGCTTGGTTATGGGTGAAGGGGGCTTATACGGAATTGATCCGCGCGGAATTTTGGTCCCTACGCTCGCCGAACTCGGCGTTGTGCTGCTCCTGTTGCTTCTTGGGCTCGAGTACTCGGGCACCCAGCTCGTTGAAACAGCCCGACGCCAATCACGGTCCGGCGTGATTGACTTAGTTCTCAACGCAACACCTGGTGTTGCCATGGCTTTCATTCTTGGCTGGGGCTATGTAGGAGCACTAGCTCTTGGTGGGGTTACTTACATTTCTTCATCGGGAATTGTTTCTCAAGTTGTCCGAGACTTACGTTGGCGGCGTAACCCAGAAACCCGACCAGTTGTCAGCATTCTTGTTCTTGAAGACCTCGTAATGGCGCCGTATCTTCCGATTCTGACCGTTGTTCTTACCGGAGCAGGTCTGGTGAGCGGTCTAGTGTCAACCGGTGTCGCTTTAGTAGTTGTCGCTGTCGTGATTCTTATCGCTGTTCGCCGTGAAGGCTGGGCGCAAAGATTTTTCAAAACCTCTGAGCCTGTTGGGGTACTCCTTGTGGTGTTTGGTGCGGCTGTCGCAGCTGCAGGACTTGCCGGTCTGGTCTCCTTCTCGCCTGCCGTTGCCGCATTCCTTGTTGGTCTTTTGCTCACAGGGGAAGTGGCCGAAGTTGCCAGGCGCAGGCTCGACCCATTACGTGAACTCCTCGCTGCAGTGTTCTTCGCCTACTTCGGATTGTCGACCAACCCAGCTGACCTGCCTGGTGTAATTCTGCCCGCCTTCCTGCTCGCGATCGTGACGATTGCAACGAAGTTTGTTACCGGCTGGTATGCAAGTAGGACTGTTGGTGGCGGAACAATCTCGCGGCTGCGCGCAGGTGCACTACTCAGCGCCAGAGGCGAGTTCAGCGTTGTTATTGCCGGGATCGCGGCTGTTTCGACTGTGCTTCCCGGTCAGTTTCAAGCGTTCGTCGCCGCATACGTCTTGATCACAGCAGGTATTGCACCGGTCCTTGCACGCTATGCCGAGCCCGTTGGCTGGTGGTGGGATCAACGGCCCAGAGCAACACAAGGCTGACACACTTGTATACGCCTTCGATGTACATCTATTCATCTAATGTCGTTTCACACCGAACTCGAGTTACTCTGATTCTCAATAGATTCTTCACGATTAGTCGATAGATTTAGTTGATAATTGAGGTGCTCAATGAGCGTTACCGTATTTGCAATTCACGAAGTAAACGACTACGACGTCTGGCGAGCGTTCTACGACGATGCTGAGCCATTCCGGCCTGCCGGTCATGTGATTTCCCACAGTGTGCACCGACTCGAAGGATCACCAGAAACCTTGATGGTGGTGCATCAATTCGAAACGTCAGAACAAGCGCACACGTTTTGGGAGAACCCAGAATTGATGGCGATCGTTGAGTCTTCGGGTGTCACCGCTATTCCGCGGCTTGAGTATTTCCTCGACACCTAAACGTGCGTCTGGAAATGTTGGATGGTGCAGGTCTTATAGTGCACCTCGACGTGAGTCACCATGATTACGCCTTGGGTGGATCCCCATGAAGTCTTGGCCGATTCGCAGTAGTTGCGGATCCGTTAAATCACTGATGTCACAGCGAACTTCACCCAGAATCTTGTCCGACACTGAAGAGAAGTGCTTTTCAGCGTAAGCGGAGAAATGGTGACCGGCGTTTGCTTTTCCGGTTCCATTTGTCAAAAGGACGATTCCGTCAGCAGCGTGAAGTGACTCACACAGTAACTTCCAGTAAGCGTCGTTGTCGGCCTCGTAGGTGCCGTCTGGGTTTCCCGCTCGGTGATACACATTGTGATAAAGATTCCTTGGATCTTCAGCGATCACGGTCTCCGGACGGTCATGTGAATCCTGATCAAGTGCGTAGATTCGTGTGCTGTGAAAGTCCACGGCGGCTACGGCGATTTTGCCGTGCAGGTCAACAACATCGGTCTTGTTCTCCACGTTAAACCTCCTGGCCTTTGGCGCGTGGCTCAAATCCAGCATTCTTGAACATGCGGCGAAGGTCAACAACCATTTGCGTGTCAATATCTTTGTTGTGAGGGCGCTCAAATACTTCTGTTTCCGGGCCCAGAGTCACCGTGAACTTTCCGTCGTGCTTTTCCTCTACCGTTCCTGCAGCTTCAAGGAGGTGGAGTACGTCAACCCAACGAATGTTGTGACTCACTGGGTGGGAATAAATAACGGAAAGGGTGTCTAAGTGGTGATTATTCAAGTGTGTGGGGTTTTCCCCCGTAGATTCGGCCATGGTCTAACCTTTCCATGCCG
>DKME01000071.1:2492-7794 GCA_002469525.1 Actinobacteria bacterium UBA7422 | reverse complement strand
ACCAAGCATTGCTCGCCCGCAGTGACTTTGGTTCTGCAACGAAAAAAGACGCCTCCCGAGTTCTCAGTCTTATCGGCATCTCCTCGGTCGCGATTGCCCTGCTCGGTATTTGGCTGATCTCTCGCCTTGAAGGCTCCAGGCTTTCACCGCTGCGAGCCATATCCGCGTTCTTGGGGTGTGTGGTTTCTGCAGAAATTTTGAAGTTGGTCTTGCCCAGGCCAGAGTTGGATGCTCTCTATGAAGCAAGCCTTGTAAACAAGGACTTCAATACTTTTCCTAGCGGTCACGCAACAATTGCGATGGGCCTCGCCTTGGTACTCGTTTCGACGTCACCTTCGCGTCACCGACACATAGCGGCTGCAGTTGGCCTTGGTTTCACACTTGTGATTGCAAGTTCGGTAGTCCTTGCCGGCTGGCACCGACCGAGTGACGCGATTGGTGGAATAGCTCTCTCGGCAGCTGTATTCAGCTTCCTAGTGTTTACCAACGAGTCATTTGCCGAACGCGAAACACGTTTTATGAAGACTGCGGTTTTCGCACTTGGACTGGTTGGCATCGGTGTTCTAGTCTGGGTGCTGCGGTTGCCCTCGCATGCCGATGGCTCACTCACCTGGTTCCTGGCCTTCTTTGCCTTAATTTCTGTTACTGCAAGCTACTTTGTTATTGCTCTGATGCGTAAAGTCCCGGTGCACAAGTGATAAGAATCGACATCAACGATGCTCATGGATGCGGGATGCGGGATAGCGGCTGACTGCTTCACTAACGTGCTTAATGGGGTTTAGCCGCCAAATATTTTGGCAAAGAAACCCTTATTTGCCCTGGCCGCGGCCTTGTCAGCCGCTGTGCATGAGCACCGCTGATTCTTGGGGATTCCGCGGAGGACTTCGTTTTTGTGATTCCCACACCCAGCCCAGGTAGCTTTCTTACATACTTTGCAGGTAACTTGTCGACACATGAGACAGAACTCTATACCCCAGGGGGTATTAGCTGGGAAGCGGGCTTCGGCTAACTCGATCGATCCCTTTCACGCGAAATCTGACTTCCAATCATTACCGCAGTTGTAAGCACCAGCATCGACACCGTCATGACTGAATTCTGAAATGCTGGGTCCAGACCATTCCACTTAGAGTTCAAATACATGATGAACCAATTTCCACCGACCACAATAAACCCAAAAAAGAAAATACCGAGTCCAATCAACCCTCCCGCAAAAGTCCACTTCTGAGAGCGGCTCCAATGCTCCGGGTTCTGTGCGTTTTTTAGGCCAAGGATTCCTGCAACCAACAACAGGATTCCGGTCAGAGTTTCCAGTGCCATAATCGCAATGTATGAAATAGCGTGGAACCAGGTTGCATCAATAAAGCGCCACTCGAATCCACTACCGGCCGGCACACCGTCCCCCTTAAGAACGCCCTGAACGAAACCTCAGTTGCTCGCATTGGGGTTTGTGGGGTTTGTAACGTTGTCGAAGCCAACAACAAGGTAGTAACTCGAAACCATGAGAATAAAGAGTGAAGTTGCAACACGTGCCATGTGCCATGGCGTCCAAGACTTAATGTTCACCAGAACTCCTATTTCGTCGCTTGTGTCGTTTCCACCGTCTGTTCAGTTGGATGGGAATCACCTTTGAGCAAGATCGCCGCGACGACCGCTCCAACAATGCTCAGAACTGCACCGATAATCATGACGGTCGCAAACCCATTTCCATAGGAATCAGATGCGGCCGCAAGCGCTTGTTTGCCTAGTGCGGAAGTCGGTTCGGTGCTTTGAGCCGCGAACGCTTTCACCGCGTCTAGTCCTGTACCAATCTTTGAAGCAGGAACACCCGCCTGCGTCAATGTATCCACGGTTCCCCCAATAGTCATTTTGTCAATGATTACGGTGGAAAGCGCCAAACCGATTGCGTAGAAGAACTGGCCAATCGTTGTTCTCGAGCTAGTTACCGGACCAAAGTAAGCAGGTGGGGCTTCCTTCATGATCAGGTTTCCATAAGGCAAAGAAACGATAGTGAGTGCGGCTCCAAGGATTACCAAGCCGGGGAGAAAGAGCCAATAACTTGTCGCTGCATTGAAAAGTGCAAGCCAGACCATGCCAACAAAAATCCCCACACCGGCGATCAGAACTGCCGTTCGGTTACTCATGCCCTTAAGCATGAGCTTTCCAAAAATCAACGCTGCAAAAATGGCGGGGATCAGGAAACCGAGCTGCCAAATTGAAACGATTGATGTCGGCTCACCATTCACGTACTGCCAAAGGTTTGTGATTTGCAGGAAGCTCATTGCAGTACCGAAGTTGTAGACAAGTCCAACAAATACCGCTGCAATAAAGATGCGATTCCTAAACAGGCTCACAGGGAAGAAGTGGTTGCTGTTTTTGGACTCGTAGACAAAGAATGCAGCCAGCAGAATCACTCCACCGACCAGTGGCCCCCAGGTCACAAGATCGGTCAGGCTGGTACCTAAGTGGCTCACACCATAAAGGAATGCGATGACACCAATAGCTAGGAGCACCTGACCGACAATGTCTTGCTTGCCCTTGCTCACCGGCTCTTGGACTGGCAAAACAATCGGGACAAGGAAGAAACAAATGGCTGAGGCAATCGGAATGAGGAGGAATGCAACTCGCCAGTCAATTGCTGAAAGCGATCCGCCTATAAAAGTGAATGCCAGGGTGAAAATTCCAATTGACGCTCCGAAAATTCCCATAGCACCTGGGATTTTGTCTGCCGGAACAACGGCCCTGAGGTAGGCAAATGACGCCCCAAAAATTGCACCGAGACCGACTCCGGCAACCGCTCGCCCTAATAGGAAAAACGCCGAGGTCGGCGCAATAGCAACGATCAGGTCGCCAATGATCGTGAGAAGTAGTGCAGCCATGAGCACTCGGCGTCTACCAAGCCGGTCAGCCCAGAGTCCGGTCGAGATCACCGAGGCCGCAAGGGCCAAGGTGGAAATACTCGCCGCGAGTGCAACGAGTCCTCCTTCCATGCTGAGCCCACGCGTCGCACCGACCAGTGCGGTGCTTGCGATATTGGGATCAGCACCTTGGAGCGCACCGAGCACCCCAAGAAATGGCACAGCCAGTTTGAGTATCTTGGCGCTGGGCACCTTTGCTGCCTTCGTAGCATTAGGTGATTTCGCGGGACCCGTCATTTAACAGCACTTTCCTTTTGTTGTTGCGGCATTTTTATGTTGGGTTGGGTCAATTGCAGTGACTTCAGTGATAAAGGCGTCAATATCAATTTTGTGTCCACCAACCCAGGTTCCATTGACCGTTACTTGGGAAGCGAGTTTAGTGGGATCCGCTTGGTAGGGATCGCTGGAGAGTTCAACGAAATCGGCGTATTTGCCCACTTCGATTGATCCAACTTCCTGGTCACGGAACAGCATGTGAGCCGCGTTAATGGTTTGTGCTTTAAAAGCGTCGTCTAAGGAAATGATTTGGCTTTGTCCGTGAACCTGACCTGAAGGGGTCATCCGGGTGATTGCGGTTTGCATGTTCAACAACACATTGGGCGGAGAAACGGAACCGTCGTTGTGGAATGAGTACACCGCACCGGAACGAACAGCGTCACCCCAGCGCATCCACTCTGATCCAATTTCAGTTGGGAACATTTGTCCGTCGAGAACATCGCCCCAGTAAATGAACTGGAAGGGCCCAAGGGAAAGTCCGACACCCATCGCAGCGGCGCGATCAAACTGATCACCTCGACAACCACCCATGTGTTCAACCCGCCACCGGTGGTCAGTTCCCAGAAGGTTGTTGGTTGCAAGTGCGTGCTCGTAGGCGTCAAGAACAATGTCAAGACCGACGTCACCATTGCAGTGAAAGGCGAACTGCCAACCCATAGGAACGTACTTTGCAAGGATTTCGTCGAGTTCCGCTCGGGTGTAATTCATCATGGCGGCACCACCTGGACCGAGCGGAATCTCCGCATTCTGAACCAGTGGCGAATTCAAGTAGGGGAATGAGGAAGCGATTGAACCAACCCACGGAGAACCGTCTGCCCATAACTTGATTCCCTGTTTCGTGAGCATCATGGGGTCAACTGGCGAGTCAAGCCTGTCACCGGCATCCGGCTCGATCGACATGTGAAATAGCGAAACTCGAATTGGGCAATCGGGCCTAGTAGCCAAAGCTTCATAAGCTTTCAGCACTGCGGTGTTGTAGGTCATCTCTGAAGTTGACGTAATTCCAAACGAAGCCATCAGTTTGTAAAACTGGGCTCCCGAAAGTAACGGGTGTGGAATTGCGACCGCGAGTACCGGATCCGCCACGGTGAATAATGCAGCGGACTCATTTGCTCGACCGTTGGATGTCCCGTCGGCATTGCGGCCATAGCTTGCACCTACCGGATCCGCGGGAGGCTTGCCGTCCGCCCAACCCAATAACTTGATCGTTGCACTGTTGAAATATATTTCGTGACCTGAATTGTCTAGAACCGCCACAACGCGCTCGGGGAAAAACACGTCAAGATCCACATTTGTTAGCTGCGGTGCCTGCTGCAAGATCCGATCAAGGCCATTAAAAACAATCGCTTGCCCTGCCGGGAGCTCTTTCTCCAACTTGGTGAACAGGTCTGTTACGTCCGAATAGTTGGGGAATCCCACATAGGGCGCGATCCAGTACGCGGGCGGTTGGGTGGCAAGTCCGCTGACGAATGGGTGGCTGTGGGGCTCAACAAAACCTGGCATGAGCACCGTATCGCTCAGGTCCGTGACAGTTGCATCAGGCACCAGCGCTTGGCATTGAGTAAGTGTTCCAATTGCTGTTATTTTCTTGGTTTCAGAGTCAAATGCGACGGCTTCTGCCCGGGGTTGATCGGGATTCATTGTGATAATGCTTTTTGCGGAAATAATCTGTGACGAACTCATGGCTAACTCCCCACTGCGCTATGTGTGACCTCTACACGACCTAAGTGCAATGTATCCCAGATTCAGGCTCGGGTTATGGTGAAGCGGTGCAAAGGATTGTTTTGGGAATGTTGTTGTCGGTGGGTGCTTTATTTGCGACCACAATTACCTCGCAAGCTCAACAGGTGCCTACCGTACAAAAAACGTATTTGGAAATCCCCATTCAAGAAACTGGAATCGTTGACGTGGTCGCTGACGGTGATACGTTTCGGTTCATCGAAAATGGATCCAGTGACTACGTGACGGTACGACTACTCGGAGTGAACACTCCTGAGATTAGAGGCTTCAACAACGTCCACCGAGACAAAGATATGTGCGGCGGTGCAGAGGCCACCGACGTATTGAAATCAGTTTTACGCCCCGGTACCAAAGTTCAATTACGATCCCTC
>DKME01000071.1:1731-2336 GCA_002469525.1 Actinobacteria bacterium UBA7422 | reverse complement strand
GTCATGATTGCCCAAACCCAACTTCAAAGACGAGGGATGTGGAATCCAAATTATTGTGGCCCACTTGAATCACCGAATGCCCAAATTAGCGTGATAGTTAATTGGGATGCGAAAGGTAACGACAACCAAAACATTAACGGAGAGTTCATCACGGTCAGGAATATTGGTTCAGCTCCCGTTGATCTCACGGGGTGGCTCCTGCGCGATTCCAGTTTGACCGCTTGGTTTTATTTCCCTTCGGGATCCATCATTGCTCCCAATGATTTTCGCGTAGTCCATTCAGGAGTGGGTGCGAATGGAACCCCCAATCCACGAGACCTCTACATGGGATCTGAAACAGCCCTGTTTCCCAATGTTGAAGAAGATAAATTCCTCGGAGATGGCGCATACCTACTCGATCGAAATACCGCGATGCGAACCTACTACGAATACCCGTGCGTCCTTGATTGCACCGACCCTTTGCAAGGTGTCCTACGAATCACGAAAGTGAATGCGGTTTCAACGGCAAAGTCTGCCGCAAAACGCGCGAATCAAGAATTTGTTCGGATTCGAAACACTGGAAGTACTTCAGCCTTACTCGATGGCTACTACCTCAGGCGTGGCCT
>DKME01000071.1:544-1587 GCA_002469525.1 Actinobacteria bacterium UBA7422 | reverse complement strand
ACAATCAGCGCAAAGCAATGGACCAAGCGCTAATTAATCACCTTTAGCTTCACGTTTAGCTGCTCGCTCTGCACGGGCTTCCACTTCAATTACTTCAGCCTCTTCCAGGGTTGGTGCGCCGCCACCAAAACGTGCGGGAATCCACGAGGCACCAACAGGCTTGTCCGGGTAGCGTTCAATCGCTTTGGCCAGAAGGTCACGCAATGCTTCGCGCAGTCGATCATGTGCTTCTTCGGGGTCACCTGAAATGTCGAGTGATTCACCAACCATGATCACAACGGGTCGACCGCGCGTAAGGTCTTTGACGCCATAAGACAGTACCCGATGACCACCGAAAATAATCATGGGAAGAACCGGAACCTTGGCGATTCGAGCCATGCGGATTGTGCCGCTTTTGAGATCTTTAATATCCAGTGATCGACTCATGGTTGCCTCGGGGAAAACCCCAACAATTTCGCCTTTTTTGAGGTCAGCGACGGCGTCACGGAAAGCCTGGGAACCTGCATCGCGGTCGACGGGAATGTGTTTCATGCCACGCATAAGCGGTCCAGCAATTTTGTGCTTAAAAATTGAATCTTTAGCCATAAACCGCACGAGACGGCGACCACGGTTGTGCGCCGGAATTCCACCTAATGCAAAGTCCATATAACTCGTGTGGTTAATGGCCAATAGAACACCGCCGCTGAGCGGAATATTCTCTTCACCGACTACGTCCACCTTCAGGCCAAGTCCTGCGAAAGCGCCCTTGGCAATTAAAACGATTGATTGATAGAAAGGCTCGACCACAGAGTCAGACTAGCGCCTTGCAAGCATCCCTTGACGAACTCTAGATACCGTCGCCGATCCGAGCACCATTTTTTTCCAACAGCAATCGAACTTCAGAGGAGCGATAACGCCGGTGTCCGCCAAGTGTGCGAATACTTGTCAACTTTCCAGCCTTGGCCCACCGAGTGACGGTTTTTGGATCCACGCGAAATAGCGCTGCAACCTCCCCCGGGGTCATGAGGTGCTCTGTCTCCGGTATCGCACTCACCCGGGTTGTT
>DKME01000071.1:0-461 GCA_002469525.1 Actinobacteria bacterium UBA7422 | reverse complement strand
TCACGTGACACAACCGTATCCCGATTTGTCTGATTCGCAACCCAAGGTGAGCTGGCGAGGTGGAACAGACTGCAGCCACCCCAAAGGTCTAGCCTGTCCACGTGGAAACCTACTTTGACCCTTGGGCCCAGTTCGCAGATCACGAAGAAGTCGTCGTGGCGCAGGACCCCCAGACCAGCTTGCGCTGCGTTGTCGCGATTCACTCAACGAAGTTGGGGCCTGCCCTCGGTGGCACGCGAATGTCCCTCTACGCGGACCAGCAGAACCCGCAAGCCGCCGCCCACGCGGATGCTCTGCGGCTGTCCCGCGCAATGACCCTCAAGAATGCGCTAGCCGGGCTTAACCACGGCGGGGGTAAGGCCGTTTTACTCGCGGATCCAGCCAATAAGTCACGAGCGGAATTGCTGAACTATGGCACTTTGATTCAGTCCTTGGGGGGAAAGTACGTAACAGCAGGTGAC
>DKME01000024.1 GCA_002469525.1 Actinobacteria bacterium UBA7422 | reverse complement strand
CTGGACTCCACGCAAGTAATGCAGTCATGGCTGCGCTAATTGAGCGAGAAAAGTCGGGAATTGGTCAACGCCTTGAAGTGAATCTACTTTCCGTTTTACTTTCCTCCATGGTGAATCAAAGCAGCGCCTTCGTTCTTGGTGGTGTCACCCCTCAGCGACTGGGTAACGCTCACCCAAGCATTTCACCATATGAGATATTTGAGTGCTCAGACCGGTCCATCGTTATTGCAGTCGGAAATGATTCACAATTTGTGAATCTCTGTGAAGCATTGGGGGTTCCGGAATTGTCAGCAGACACACGTTTTACTGAAAACAGCAAGAGGGTAGGAAACCGCGATGCTTTGCGTGGTGAGCTTGACAAGGCTCTGGTCGCCAAGACGGCTGACCATTGGTTTGAGCGACTCAATAAGGCGGGGGTCCCCTGCGGTCCGATTAATTCAATTCCGCAAGCCTTTGAACTCGCCGAGCAACTTGGGCTGGAACCCGTGCGTGAGGGCATGGTGGCAAATCCGGTGAGTTTCAGTCGGACGCCCGTTGAGTATCGGATGGCACCCCCCGGCCTCGGAGCTTCAACCGCCGAAATTATTTCAGAATTCGGATTGGATATTTAGCCTTGGTCCGATTGCGTATTTTTCTTATTTATTAACCCCTTCTTAGCCGCTGAAGCAAACACTCTCACGACTACGCCGATAAAGACCAGGTTAATAAACATTTGGATCATGGTTACCCAGCGAGCCGGGACCGTACTGGGTGCAATGTCACCGAACCCGACCGTCGCAAGAACTGTAGTAGAGAAATACATGGCACTAAAGGGGGTCAACGTTTCAGTGAAGGACCTTGGGTCTGATAGAGAAATTGCAACATAAATACTCGAAAAAAATGCAAGAAGCAGAATCGCACTAGAAAAAACAGCCTCGGCCGCCCTAATGTTAGGGAATCTGGACTTCCCGACTGCACGCAATTGACGGAAAAAACGGAATATATAAACAGCGGACAATACAACCATTCCGGAAATGACACCAAGAGTTTGGAAATTTTGCTCTTTAGGTAGTAGGCCAAGCATTAACGCCACGAGGAGAAACAGAAGCGCCGTTCGTAGAACGACAAGAAGGAGTTCACGGACGATTCCTGGGTGTTTTCGCAATTCGTCACGTGCGCCCTTGAAGTTTTCGGACATCTGCTCTCTTCCTATCTGCTAATCCAATGCCGCAAGCTGACCGCACGCACCGTCGATCTCACTTCCACGAGTGTCCCGAACGGTGACTTGCACACCTGCGTCTTTGAGAATTCGAACAAAGGCACGCTCATCTTCGGGGCGCGAGGCGGTCCACTTCGATCCAGGTGTCGGGTTAAGCGGAATAAGGTTCACGTGGACGAGCTGACCTTGAAGTCGTTTGGCAAGGAGCTTTGCGCGCTGAGCTTGGTCGTTGATGTCCTTGATCAGCGCATACTCAATACTCACCCGACGTTTCGTCACGTCCGCATATTCCCAAGCTGCATCGAGTACTTCTTCCACCGACCAACGAGTATTAATCGGGACCAAGGTATCGCGTAGTTCGTTGTCCGGTGCGTGCAATGACACAGCGAGTGTGAGTGGCAGGCCTTCGGTGGCAAGTTGTTTAATCCGCGGGACGAGCCCCACGGTTGACACCGTCACGCCTCTCGCACTCATGCCCAATCCGGCAGGGCCAGGATCTACGATTCTGTGGACCGCACCCATAACTGCTTTGTAATTGGCCATCGGCTCACCCATGCCCATGAACACAATGTTAGATACACGACCTGGTCCCCCAGCTATTTCATTGCGTGCCAACGCCTGGGCGCCGGAAAGCACTTGCCCAAAGATCTCAGCTGTTGAGAGGTTACGCGTCAAACCCGCTTGCCCTGTTGCGCAAAAAGGACAATTCATACCGCAGCCAGCTTGTGAGGAAATACAGATAGTCACCCTCGAGGGGTAACGCATCAGGACGCTCTCCACGAGCGAGCCGTCATGTAAGCGCCAGAGAGTTTTGACCGTCTCACCATTATCACATTCGATTGACCGCACTGGATCAAGGAGATTGGGAAACAGGTCACTCTGGATTTGCGGCTTTGCTGTAGCCGGGATGTCGCTCCAACTCTCTACGTCGGTATTGAGGTGTTCGAATACATGGCGTGAAATTTGGTCGGCACGGAATCCGGGAAGGCCCAGCGCAGTGACTGCTTCCTTGCGTTCGGGAACACCGAGGTCAAGGAAATGAACAGGTGGTTTACCTTTTTTAGGAGATTCAAAAATCAATTCGCCTGGAGCTGGCATTAGATTCCTGACCCAAGAAACATGCTGAATAGTACCCATGAAACAAACGCGTTGGGAATGAGCGAATCGAGTCTGTCCATAATTCCACCGTGACCGGGAACTATCGTTCCCATATCCTTCACTCCCAAATCTCGCTTGATCGCACTCTCAATGAAATCACCACCGGTAGCCCCAACGGTCATGATTAACCCGGCGATTAAACCCTGCCACCAAGGGGCATCGAAAATAAAATAGAAGGCCAAAACCCCTACGGCAGACTGCAGAATTAGTGAACCCGCGAGACCTTCCCATGATTTTTTGGGGCTGATTGCAGGTGCGATTGGGTGCTTGCCGAATATAACGCCAACGGCATAACCGCCTATGTCATTTGAGACGGTCAGCAGAACAAAAACAAATACCCGCCAAGGTCCGTTGTCAGCAGCGAGCGTCAACATAAGGAACGCCGCCATAAACGGTAGATAGGCGACCAACAGCACCGACACACTTACGTCAGCGACAAATCCTTCAGACCCTTTTCGTAGCCGCCAGATCATGACCACCAGAATTGAAATCCCGGTGGCCGCAAGTTGCGCCTCAAACCCCCAAATGTAGGCGACACTTGGAATTACGGCGGTTGCAACATATACCGGGGTTCGCGCTACATGAATACCTTGTGAACGAAGCACTGATACGAATTCATGAACAGCAACTATGAGCGCAATAATGGCAAGGACGCCAAATAGCCATTTCACCGTAGCGAGCGAAACGATGACAAGAACTACAAGCACAACCCCTGACACAATCGCAGCGGGCAGATTCCTACCCGCCTTGATGTTTGGGGCTTCACTCATGAATCAAACCTCGAGCAGTTCTGCTTCTTTGTTCTTCAAAATTTCGTCAATGTGTTCAGTGTGCTTGTGCGTCGCGTCATCGAGACTTTTTTCCGCTCTACGAACATCGTCTTCACCGGCTGCCCCATCTTTTTGCATTGCTTCCAATGTTTCTTTTGCCCCGCGACGGATATTCCGAATTGAAATTTTTGCGTCTTCACCCTTCGTACGAGCTGACTTGATGTATTCCTTGCGTCGTTCTTCCGTCAATTGCGGAAGGACAACTCGAATTACATTACCGTCGGTGGTTGGATTGATGCCAAGATCGCTATCCCGCAACGCTTTCTCAATCGCGGCCGCAGCGCCCTTGTCATAGGGGGTGATCAGGATCATGCGGGCTTCAGGCGTGAGAAAGGAAGCTAATTGGTTAAGCGGGGTGTACGTACCGTAATAGTCAACATTGATTTTATTAAACATGGCGGGGGTCGCCCGACCGGTTCGAATCGTGCTGAAATCTTCACGGGCGACAGAAATTGCCTTGTCCATCTTTTCTGTTGCCTCAAGAAGTACTACGTCTATGTCCTCGCTCATTTCGTTTCCCTTCAGAGTGACGATACTCAGTGTGACGATACTCAGTTACTGATCAGTGTTCCAATTGCTTCGCCACGGACGGCACGGGCAATATTTCCTTCGTGTAAAAGATTGAAAACCACGATGGGAAGATTGTTGTCTTGGCACAGGCTGATTGCCGTTGC
>DKME01000095.1 GCA_002469525.1 Actinobacteria bacterium UBA7422 | reverse complement strand
CGAAGTTCGCGCCTGCTGGGGAGCAGCCCCACGGTCCGACTTTCACCGCGAGCATGTTGCTCTTGGTTCAGGCCGCACTTGGTGACCAAGCCAGATTGCTCCTAGCTACCGGATACCTTGAGATCGGGGCTATTGTCGGTGATCACGAGAAAATATTTGAAAGTGTGAAGGCTCCATGAAATTGGAAAGGATCGCGGCGTTACTCGCGAAAGCAGAGCGAACCGACAACGAAGCAGAGGCACATGCCTACCTGACCAAGGCACAGATGCTGGCAACTCTGGCCAGCATCGACCTAGCAAGTGCCCGCAGTCATACAAAAAGTTCCGAGACGTTAACTCCAGTGAGTCGCACGGTGACAATTGGTGTGAAGGGAAAACGGGCAAATACACACTTGGTTAATCTCTTCGTGACCGTCGCGCATTCCAATAGCGCCCAAGTCGACGTCGCGCGGGATTCAACTTACGTAATCAGTTACGGAATGCCCGGTGATCTTGACTCAATCGAGACTCTGTTTTCATCCCTTGCAGTCCAAATGACATCCCATGGAAACACCTATATCAAATCAGGTGTATGGCGGGGGGAACGCTTTGACGGAAGGGTTCGGGTGGCAGGCGGGTACCGCCGCCGCCGAGTCGAATTTACTTCACAAACTGCCCGGGCCGCTTTCTATCGGGCGTATACCGTTCGAATAGGGGAGCGATTGCAGGAAGGGCGAGCCGAAGCGATCAGGGAAAGTGACACTCACAGCACCCAGAAAGCCAGTATTTCCGGGACGCTCGTGTTAGCTGACCGCGAAAAAGAAGTCAGTTCATTTCACCGCAAGAACTCTCAAGCGCGTGGAAGCTGGAGCGGGTATTCGGGTGCGGCAACGAGTAATTCCGGCTCGGCTGCCAGCGCCGGTCGCACGGCGGCATCCCGTGCACGTTTGGGAGCCCGCGAAGAAATTGGTGGCTCTCGCCGGGAACTGTGACGCCTTCCTGACATGATTGCGTGGTGCCGAACCCAAGTAGCCAGTCAGCCGTGGCAGTGAATGTCCAAGAAATACGCGATGCAGGTGAGCGCCTTGACGGAGTAATTGCCGACATTCCCGTCGCCAACGCTCGGTGGTTGAGTGAGCTTGTGGGTGGCCCGGTGTATTTGATTCCTGAAAATTTGCAACGAGCAGGATCATTTAAAATCCGTGGCGCATTTAACAGACTCTCCAAATTGACGCAGGAAGAACGTGATCTCGGCGTGGTTGCTGCAAGCGCTGGAAATCACGCACAGGGGGTTGCGTTAGCAGCCCGGATGTTGGGAATAAGGGCAACAGTTTTCATGCCCCAAGGTGCGACGATTCCGAAGGTCGAAGCGACAAAGGGTTACGGCGCAGAAGTCGAGTTCGCTGGATCAAGTATCGACGAAGCATTAGTCGAAGCCAGGGCATTCTCCGACCGAACCGGTGCCATTTTGATTCACCCATTTGATCACCAGGACATTGTGGCCGGGCAAGGAACACTGGGGTTGGAAATCTTAGAGAAAATACCTGATGTCAAGACGGTCGTCGTGTGTACGGGTGGCGGTGGCCTACTCGCCGGCGTGGCCCTTGCAATCAAGTCTTTGAATCCGGAAGTCACCGTCATTGGGGTTCAAGCTGAAGGTGCGGCCGCCTACCCAGCGTCGCTTGCTGTCGGATCACCACAGAAGCTTGACAACATGTCCACTATGGCCGACGGAATTGCTGTTGGGCTTCCGGGCGCAATCCCGTTCGAGATTGTCAAGGAACACGTTGATGAAATCATGACAGTCTCCGAGGACCAACTTTCAAGTGCAGCTCTATTGCTTCTTGAGCGCGCCAAAATGGTTGTTGAACCTGCGGGGGCAGCAGCAACAGCAGCGGTGATGGCGTGGCCAAAGAAATTTGAAGCGCCGGTCGCAGTGGTGCTCTCAGGTGGAAATGTTGACTCGCTCTTACTCCTGCGCATTATTCGACACGGTATGGCGGCGAGTGGCCGTTACATGACCGTGAAGGTGCGCGTGCCAGATTCACCCGGAAACCTTGCCCAGGTTCTGACGGCGGTTCAGCAAGCACATGCGAATATTGTTGAAGTTGATCACAATCGAATGGACCCTTCATTGGGCGTTGACGAAGTTGAGATCGATATTCAAGTTGAAACGCGCGGGAGAGAACATGCCATGGAAGTCATGGAAAGCCTGAACCGTCAAGGGTTTATTGTCGAGGAACTATAGGTATACAGTTCCGCACATGGCAAAAGACGATGCTGTTCATGCAGAGGGTTTGGTCAAGAAGTTTGGGGACGTCAAGGCGCTCGACGGGCTTGATCTTGTAGTCCCGAAGGGAAAAGTTGTTGGCCTGCTTGGTCCAAATGGATCAGGTAAAACGACAACAGTCCGAATTCTTGCGACCTTGCTCAAACCGACGGAGGGAACCGCGTACGTCAACGGATTTAGCGTGGAAAAGCAGGCAGATGAAGTGCGTCATAGTATTGGCCTGACCGGGCAGTACGCGGCGGTCGACGAATTCTTAACTGGCCGTGAAAACTTGCGAATGTTCGGCGACCTCTACCACCTTGCATCAAGTTACGTGAAGGAACGATCGGAAGAATTATTGGAGTGGTTCGATTTAATCGACGCTGCTGACCGACCGGCAAAAACATATTCCGGAGGAATGCGGCGCAGGCTTGATCTTGCTTCGAGTTTGATTGCAAAGCCCAGTATTTTATTTCTCGATGAACCGACAACGGGACTTGATCCTAGGTCTCGTCTTGGGCTGTGGGGCGTAATTGAAAGCTTGGTCGCTGAAGGAACCACCGTCCTTTTGACCACGCAGTACTTGGAAGAGGCCGACAAGTTGGCAGACGACATCGTGGTGATTGATCACGGTCGAGTCATTGCACACGGAACGGCTGAAGTACTCAAAGATCAAATTGGCGGGGACAGGATTGAAGTCACCGTGGCCGACTTTGCCCGCGTAAGCGATGCGCAAGCCGCCCTTATCCCAGTTTTTGCAGGGGAATCCATGGTCAAAGAAAGCATGGTCTCCGGGCCCGTAACGGGTGGTTCAACCGTATTAGTGGACGTTGTTCGACTACTCGATGCCCAAAATATTGCGATAGCAGATTTGGCACTTCGTAGGCCGACCCTCGACGACGTATTTCTCTCGCTCACCGGGCACGGTGCAGAAGACGAAGTTAGGAATTAGGCATGAGTGAGATGAGGACTTTGACAACATCTGCCCCAGTTGCCATGTCTCGCCCGCTACTGGGCTGGACAATTCACGACTCGATCGTGATCGCCAGAAGCACGATCTTGGCATCTTTCCGAATCCCAGAAGCATTGTTTTTCCAACTGATTCAACCGGTAATTTTCGTTCTCCTTTTTGCTTATGTTTTCGGTGGAGCAATACCCATTCCCGGTGGCGACCCTGGAAGTTCGGCCGATGCGAGTCTGTACAGGCAATACCTAATGCCGGGAATCTTTGGTCAGACGGTTGCGTTCGCTGCAGCCGCGAGCACCGTTGGGCTGGCCGAGGCAATGCAGAAGGGAATAATTGACCGCTACAAAGCACTCCCCATGTCCCAGTCCGCGGCGTTAATTGGCAACACTTTCGCTAACGCATTGCGTCAAATCTTGGTTCTCGCTGTGTTGAGCATTACCGGTTATATCGTTGGGTGGAGGATCAACGACGGAATCCTTAACGCGGTCTATGCCTACCTGCTACTGCTCCTTTTCGCCTACACCGTCACGTGGGTTGGCGCATTTGTCGGGCTTTCGGTACCGAATACCGAAACAGCGAATACGGCGGGTCTCATCTGGATTTTCCCGTTGACTTTTTTGTCCAATGCTTTTGTTCCCCTGGATTCATTGCCCGGCTTGCTCAAAGCGTTCGCCGCGTTTAATCCAGTTTCCTCGCTTGTGCTAGCAACCCGAGAACTTTTTGGTAATCCGACGGGTTACGCACCTGGAGTCGAGCCAGAGTTCTGGTCGCTGCAGCATCCAATTGCCTACACGGTAATTTCGTGCACCGTGGTGATTGGGATATTTGCCCCGCTTGCAATTCGAAAGTACCGCACTGTGAGCCGCCGCTAACTTGGTGTGTAGTCCTCAACTTTGAGGATTTCGACAGCCATGTCTTTTCCGTTTGCTAGCTGGTAACTGGTCTTCTCTCCAACTTGTTTCCCTAAAACCGCTGCGCCCAATGGTGAAGTGGGTGAGTAGACATCAATTGCTGCATGCGCGGCTTCCTCGCGCGATCCGAGTAGGAATCTTTCCTCGTCGTCAAAGTCGATCAGACGGACGGTAATCACCTTGCCGTGGCTTACTTCACCTTCTTTGGCTTCTGGGACTCCAATTTGAGAATTTTCCAGTAATTGTCGCAGCTGTCGGATCCGCGCCTCGTTTTTGCCCTGTTCCTCGCGCGCTGCGTGATAGCCACCATTTTCTTTAAGGTCGCCTTCTTCTCGAGCGGCCTCGATCTTTTTTGTGATCTCTGCCCTATTGGGACCTTGGCGGTCTTCGAATTCGGCCGTCAAGCGATCGTGAGCCTCTTGGGTCAACCAGGTTATTTCGGTCATAGCGTTAAACCCTAATACTTTTCCCAGTTTTGTCAGCAGGTGTGTGTCTTATTCATGAAGTCGTTTTCACAAAGTCGTTCATTCCCACGGCTGAGGGGGCGGGGCGACTCCCGCTGGGAATTGTGGTCCCGGCACGCGAGTGGCTTCACCGGTGGGAACGCAAGTGAGGACTTCCACGGCGAAGGAGGGAGCAAGGGTTCGAAGCGAGTAGTCCACCTGTTCATAGTCGCTGCCGCTGGGAACAGTTACAACCGAGTAGCCCACATCAATTCGTTTGGAGTCTTGGGCACGAACAACACAGTCAAGGGCTTCGTTGCCAATTCGACGTACTTCAAAACGCAGGTCAGTTCGTTCAGGGCTAATCACGCTCCACGTGAGCAGTTGGAATTGGATACTTTTTTGGGACATCGAAAATGTTACGAAACCAAGTGCGGCAACGAAAACTAAAACTACGACTGCAACAATCACGGTTTGTAGTGGTTTTTTTTGGTTGAATCCGTATCGATCCGCCATCTCGGGGCTCAATTGGTCTTTGCGAAATGGGCTCGACACACTCCCACACTAACGAGTGACCTACAAGTGGATTAGTGAGAGGATACGTCCGTGCTTACCACCACCAGTGTCGGCTCTACCACTCATGAGCCACTCCGACTTATGGCAATTCATGCTCACCCCGACGACGAATCGAGTAAGGGTGCGGCGACCATGGCCAAATACGTGCAAGAAGGTGTTCAGGTCATGGTGGTTTCTTGCACCGGTGGTGAGCGAGGTGACGTGTTAAATGCTGCCGCGCAAGAGTTGGTTGACCAACTGGGAATTCATGAGGTTCGCCAGCGTGAAATGGCGGAGGCCGCGCACATTCTCGGGGTACAACACGAGTGGCTTGGCTTCATGGACTCGGGATTCACCGAAGGTGAGCCGCTCCCAGAAGACGCGTTTGCGCTTGTTCCCCTCGAAGTGAGCGTTCCGCCACTTGTGAAATTAATCCGGGAGTTTCGGCCTCAAGTTGTCACAACCTATGACGAAAACGGTGGGTACCCGCACCCAGACCATATTCAGACCCACGTTATTACTATGGCTGCAATCCAGGCGGCTGCCGACCCACATGCGCATCCTGAACTTGGTCCGTCACACGTGGTTCAGAAGGTGTATTACAACCAGCAATTTCATAAAGCACGCGTTGTAGCTTTGCATGAACTCTTGGTGGCGCAGAAAATCGAGTCTCCCTACGTTGAGTGGCTCGAAAACTGGGAGGACAAGCCAGAAGACGCTGCACGAGTCACGACCAGTGTTGAATGCGCGCGCTTTTTCCCCATCAGGGACGCAGCATTGAAAGCTCACGCCACTCAAATTGAACCAGATGGCCGTTGGTTTGTTGTTTCGACAGAACTGCAGCAGCAGGCATGGCCAACCGAGGAGTTTCAGCTTGCTTCAAGCCTTGTTGCGACAACGTTGCCAGAGAGTGACCTTTTTGCCGGCCTGCGCTAGTGAGTCAATTAAGGATTAGAGTGGAACCACTATGGAAAATGAACCGGACCTCAGCACCATCATTGACGGTGCAGGCCCTATCGCTGGGCTGTTTGTCCTACTCGTAGGAATTGCCCTTGTTCTGTTGTGGCTCAACATGAATCGTCAAATGAAGCGAATTGACCCTAATCTTCCCCGTAGCTCGGGTGAAGTTCGAATTGCACAAGAACTCGACGGAATAGCGCAGATGGAAGAGCGCGCCGAGCAAGACCCTGATGCGCCAAAGCAGTGATCTTGCCTCTCGGGCAAAAACACCGGCGTCAATTCTGGCGGTGCTCGCACTAATCGGCGTATGTGTGCTGTTTTTCTTCCTCGGTAAATGGCAATGGGACCGCACTCAGGATATTTTGGATGCTGAACGGGCAGCCACATTTGCAGCAGTTTCCGTTGCGGAGATTCAACAGCCGATGAATTCCAAGGATTTCGGTCGGAGTGTGAGCGCGGTTGGGAAGTTCATCGATCAAGATCAAGTTCGAATTGGAAGTCGTTTTTCCCCTGATTCAATTTCAGGGGATTGGATCGTTTCCGCTTTCGAGCTCAGTTCCGGTCAGAGAGTCGCAGTGGTCAGAGGTTGGGTTCCCAAAGGTGGTTCATTTTCGACACCGGTTTCCCAAGTCACTGTGGAAGGGGTGCTTCATCCGAGTGAGTCCTTTTACGACTTTGGTGGAGATCAAAGTGGCGAGGTCGTTGTGATTGATTCTCAGCAGTTATCCGAACTTTGGAATACCGAGTTGCTTGACGGATTCATCGTGATCCAGAGCCAAGTACCGCTCGACTCGGGTGCTCCACTTTTTGTTCCACCAACAATTTCAACAGCAGATGTTGCATTCCCCTTACAAAATTTTTTCTATGCAATTCAGTGGTGGGTGTTCGCGCTCTTTGCAGTGGCTATCTACATTCGATGGCTGGTCTTTGGCAGTAAGTTACGTGCATGATCCAGGTAATGGGTGAAGCCCTGATCGACATAATCGTCTCGCCCGAGGGTGAGATCGATTCCGTTGTGGGTGGGGGACCTGTAAATACTGCGCGAACCATCGCTCGACTTGGAATACAAGCTTCCTTTATCGGTGGAATCTCCCAGGACGCGTTGGGTAAACGAGTCCGACGGTTACTGGACTCCGACGGGGTTAACTGCGCTGTAGAAACTGCGTGCCCCGAACCAACAACACTGGCAATTGCAACACTGGACGAGAGTGGGGCAGCGGCCTACCAATTTCTCATGAATGGCACCTCGTCATTGTCTATCACTCCAGACGTTGCTCTCAAAGCGCTTGACCACAGGGCCATGGCAGTTCACATTGGTACGTTGGCACTAGTTTTCAGGCCGCTATCCCAGGCGACCAGAGCAGTTATTTCGGCCCTAAGCACCCACCAGCTCTTAATGGTCGATCCGAATGCTCGACCAAGTGTGATGAATGATCCCACTGAATTCTGGGAGACGTTCAATGCTTCACTCGTTCGAGCTGATGTAATTAAAGTCAGCGGTGACGACCTCGACTACATGTTCCCTGAACTTAGTAATCACGAGGCGGCAGTCGAAATTCAGAAGAAGTCTCAAGCCGTTGTGCTTTTCACGGACGGCTCCCAAGGCGTTCATGTGTTCACGGAATTGGAGGATTTCTCGTGCGACGTCCCTTCCGTTGATGTTGTTGACACTGTTGGGGCGGGCGATTCGTTTAGTGGTGGATTCCTTTCGCATTGGGATTCACGAGGTTGGACGCGCGCTGATATCCAGGATTGCGCAAAGGTGCGTTCCGCTGTCAATTTTGGAATCAAGGTTGCTGGAATAACTTGCCAGCGGGCGGGTGCCATGCCACCGTTCGCGAACGAACTCGAGTGAACATAGGCTCTGGACATGAACAAAATCCCGACAGCCCTGCTGGCATTTCGCATTATGGCATGGATAACGGGTGTAGTTCTTGCCGTTGCATCAGTGTGGGCGCTGTACGGGTATTTATTCTTAGACTACGGGCTTGAAGGCGGCAAGCCGCTTCTTTACAGCATTTTGTGGATCGCCCACGGCTGGTTGTACTTCGCCTACCTCATTGCAGCTGTCAATCTGGCCTTTCTCTTGAGGTTCCCAATATTCAAAACTCTGGCGTTACTCCTCGCCGGGACGATTCCCTTTGCTTCTTTCTACGCTGATTACGTCATGCACAGGTACGTGCGCTCGCTACCGGCTAAAGAACTGCCTAGTAAGGAAGCCTCCACTCAATAGGGGAATTCCCTTGCGCCTGTAATAGTTCGTTAGTTCTGCTAAATGGCCTACTTCCAAAAAATCCGCGTCGGGCCGATAACGGACTCGGATGCGCACTAGAAATCACAAGATCTTTGTCAAACTCGCTGCCTGATACTTGGGCGTCTTTTCCCCACAAAATTGCAATCGGTGGGCCCTCCGGTCTGGACATCAATGCTGTTATCGCAGCACGAGTAATTGATTCCCAGCCTTTACCACGGTGGCTCCCGCTCACACCGCTTTGCACGGTGAGCACCGAATTCAGGAGCAATACTCCTTGATCCGCCCATGGAGTGAGGTCGCCACTGGCTGGGATGTCCGTACCCCGGTCCCCGACGTCACTGTCAAGTTCGCGAAAAATATTTACCAAACTGCGTGGCAGGGTTATTCCCGGAGCAACGCTAAAGGCTAAGCCAACGCTGTGACCTGGAGTTGGATACGGATCCTGCCCAAGAATGACAACTCTTACGTTCTCAATAGGTTCGGCAAATACCCGAAAAACAAGTTCTGGGGCGGGGAGCCACGAGCGTCCACTGAAGGATTCAACGGCGAGAAAGGTCTCAATTGCGTCGAATTCTTCCTGGAGTCCCTTAAATGCCGGCAACCAACTGGGGTGTACCGACTCGCGACCCAGGGAAGTCGGATTCGGGGTGGTCACCGGTAAAGATTATTAGATGACGCATTGATATTCGGGCCAACCTGCCAATGCGCAAAATGCGTATTACAGTGGTGAACATGATCTGGTTTTGGGGTTTAACCGCGGGTCTTGCCCTCGGGCTTGAGTTTGCCACGACCACCCTTTATTTTGGTCTTCTAGCAGTGGGTGCCACGGGAGGCTTGGCTGTCTCTGCGCTGGGCGCGCCCGTTGCGGTTCAAGTTCTTGTCACAGCTGGAATCACTCTTTTTGGCATCATTGCCATTCGTCCGTTTGCAATTAAGAGGTTCGCGCGTGTTCCCATTGGAGCCCGCACCGGCGTAGATGCCCTGGTTGGATCTGAAGCCCTCACCCTTGGAGCCGTCACTTTGCACCAGGGACAGGTGAAACTCAAGGGCGAAGTGTGGAGTGCCCGTCTTGACCCGGATCTGACTTCCGAACCAATTGAGCCCAATTCAAAAGTTTCTATTTCTCGGATCGATGGCGCTACCGCCTTGGTTTTCCCACTCGACTAAAACAAATAATTAAGGAGTTGTTATGGATCTTGCAGCAGTCATAGTTGGAGTCATCGCGGTGCTGGCAGTGTTGGCACTCTTTCTCTCACGCACTGTGGTGATCGTGAATCAGGCAAGCACAGCAATTGTTGAGCGGCTGGGCCGTTTCCAACGAACGCTCACGCCAGGGCTCACAATTTTGATCCCATTTGTGGATCGCGTTCGTGAGCGGGTAGACATGCGTGAGCAGGTTGCTTCCTTTCCTCCGCAACCGGTGATCACGGAGGACAACTTGGTGGTGTCAATTGACACAGTTGTCTATTTTCAGGTCACTGACCCCAAGTCCGCGACATATGAAATCTCAAGTTTCCTTCTTGGAATTGAGCAATTGACGGTTACCACCTTGCGCAACGTGATTGGTTCAATGGATCTTGAGCAAACCTTGACGTCGCGCGACTCAATCAATGGCCAACTGCGCGGGGTTCTAGACGAGGCAACAGGTCGTTGGGGAATTCGTGTCAATCGGGTTGAACTCAAGGCGATTGATCCACCCCACTCGGTTCAGGAGTCGATGGAGAAGCAGTTGAAAGCTGAGCGGGAGCGCCGTGCGGTAATTTTGACGGCTGAGGGACAAAAACAAAGCGCGATCCTCACGGCTGAGGGACAAAAACAAAGCGCGATCCTCACCGCCGAAGGTTTCGCCCAGTCGGAAGTGGTGCGGGCAAAGGCTGATGCTGAAGCTGAGGTTCTTCGGGCTGAAGGTGAGGCTGTTGCACTAGAAAAGATTTACCAAGCAATCCACGATGCCAATCCAACCTCAGCGGCGCTTGCCCACCGTTACCTTGAAACTTTGCCCATAATGGCACAAGGCGATGCAAACAAAATGTGGGTGATTCCAAGTGAGCTCACGGGTGCAATGGAGGTTTTAAAAAAAGGCTTCGCTAAAGAATAATGAGGAGTGCAATTCCGATTGCAATAATGCCCACAACGATCAACTTGCTCAGTACCGTGTGCCGGTTGGTCGTTGTAGACGGAACTTTTTGGTTCGCTAACTCACCAAGAGTGTTATTCCGATCGATTGCCTGATCGTATTCTTTTTTTGCGTCTTCGAACATAAGGACTCCTTTACCGCTTACATCCTTGCACACCACGGTTGCGAATGCTCCGTTACGCTGAACAGGTGAATCGACTTGCGCAGGCCACTTCTCCTTATCTACTGCAGCATGCCGAAAATCCCGTTGACTGGTGGGAATGGAGTACGGAAGCTTTTGAACAGGCTCGCACAAAAGACGTTCCAATCTTCCTGAGTATCGGGTATTCGGCTTGCCATTGGTGTCACGTCATGGCACATGAGTCTTTTGAAAATGTTGAAGTGGCACGTTTCCTCAACGAGCATTTCGTGAACATCAAGGTGGACCGCGAGGAACGCCCAGACATCGACGCTATTTACATGGAAGCAACCGTCGCCATGACCGGCCACGGTGGGTGGCCTATGTCAGTTTTCCTGGATCATGAAGGTCGTCCGTTCTATACGGGTACCTATTTTCCTCCAACGCCGCACCACGGAATGCCGAGTTTTGGTCAGCTAATCCAGTCCATCTCAGACACATGGACACAGCGTCGCGACGATATTTTGCAAGCCGGTGAACGAATCGTGACGGCCTTAGAAACACGCTCCGCGGGGTTCGATCCAACGGACGTGAGCGCTTTGGATAATGAACAGCTTTGGGAATATTTGCGTGGAGCTGTCAGTGGCCTGGAACATTCATTTGATTCGGAAAATGCTGGGTTTGGTGGAGCCCCCAAGTTTCCACCCTCAATGGTTCTTGAGTTTCTCTTACGCATGACAACTGACCCAGTGGTGGGTCAAGCAGCAGAGTTCATGGCCAACAGCACTCTTGATTCGATGGCCCGGGGCGGTCTCTACGACCAGATTGGTGGCGGCTTTGCGCGCTACAGTGTTGATGAAGGCTGGGTTGTGCCTCACTTTGAAAAAATGCTGTACGACAATGCACTTCTGATTCGCGTATACACACATTGGTGGCGGCTCACCGGAAATCCACTCGCCGCGAGGGTGGTTCGTGAAACCATTGAATTTCTTTTACGTGAAATGCGTACACCCGAGGGCGCATTCGCCTCTGCCCTTGACGCTGACAGTGAGGGTGAAGAGGGTAAATTTTACGCCTGGACTCACA
>DKME01000115.1 GCA_002469525.1 Actinobacteria bacterium UBA7422 | reverse complement strand
TTACCCACCACTGACAGAGAGCTCAGCCAAGGAAACATTGGCTCGGTCTTCGAAGGTGAGCTCACAGGTTTCTAGCCAGCGATCAGGTAGTGAAGGCTTGCGACCACCTGAGGTGCGACCGCGCGGGCCGGCTCCTACTTCTGAATTGAATGCTTGATCGGGGTAGATCTGGGATAGCAGGGCGTCAAGTTCTGCGAGTGATTCCACGGTGCCCAATGATTGACGGACCGTGTGGGGAACACTGAAACCTTTGAGGTACCAGGACATGTGTTTGCGCATATCTCGCATGCCTTTAGCCTCGCCGTAATCCAGGCATAGAAGTTCAGCGTGTCGGCGTAAGACTTGTAGGACGCGATCAAGCCGCGGTTCTGTGGGAAGTTCCTCACCCGCGAAGGCAGCGGTGAGCTGGGAGAACAACCACGGTCGCCCCAAACAGCCACGACCCACAACCACGCCGTCTGCTCCGGTCTGAGCCATCATGTTGAGTGCGTCTGAGCCGGTCCAAATATCGCCGTTGCCCAGAACAGGCGTATTGAATTGGCGAAGGTGGTCTTTCAAGTTTTTAATTGCATCCCAATCTGCCTTGCCGCTATACATATCCGCAGCGGTGCGCCCGTGCAAGGCAACCCAAGCAACACCCGCTCGCGCCGCACTCTCCCCCGCGTGCAGGTAGGTCAGGTGGTCCGCGTCGATTCCCTTTCGCATTTTTACCGAAATGGGAACTTTGCCGTCTGCTGCGGCAACTGCTCGCTCAACAATCTCGGTGAACAAATCACGTTTCCACGGTAAGGCGCTGCCACCACCTTTGCGGGTGACTTTGGGAACTGGGCAACCAAAATTCATATCGATATGGTCAGCTCGGTCTTCGTCTACAATTATTGAGACCGCTTTAGCCATGACATGCGGGTCCACGCCATAAAGCTGCACTGACCGTGGAGATTCATCTGCTGCGAAAGTCACCAAGTCCATGGTTGCCGCATTGCGTTCCACGAGTGCCCGCGAGGTGACCATCTCGGAAACATAGAGTCCGGCACCTTCTTCGCGGCACAGCCTGCGAAATGCTCGATTGGTGATTCCCGCCATTGGGGCTAGCACAACAGGTGGATCAACTACATAGGATCCAATTGCAAGCTGTGCTGACATTGCGCAAGTTTCGCATGTCTATTTCAGCAATGTGCACCGCGTAGGGCAGACTGCGTTGTGGCAAAAGGGTCCCGATTACGTGGAACCTGACATGTGAGGAGCAACATGGCATCGGTTGAGAACGAACGCGAACCACTTCCAACAACGCCTCCCGCACACAATATTGTGCTGGAAGGCAAGAAGCGTTGGGTCGCACTGATCTTCCTAGCACTTGGTGTTGCCATGATTATTCTCGACGCAACCGTGGTGAACGTCGCGATTCCCACCATGGTCACCGACCTTGACCTCACCACCAACGACGCCGAGTGGATTAACGCGGCATACTCACTGACTTTTGCATCGCTGCTTATTTTCTTTGGTCGCCTAGGTGACCGCTTTGGTCGCAAACTCCTGTTCATTATTGGTGTAGTCACCTTTGTTCTTGCCAGCGCACTCGTCGCCGCCTCTGATTCTTCGATGACCCTGATCGGTGCCCGTGCATTGCAGGGAATCGGTGGGGCAATGATTCTGCCCGCATCACTCGCGGTCATTAACGCCGTCTTTGTTGGTAAGTCACGCGCGGTCGCATTTGCGGTTTGGGGTGGAACGATCGGTGGCATGGCGGCCCTTGGGCCACTCGTTGGCGGTTGGCTCACCACCTATGCTTCCTGGCATTGGGCTTTCTTAATCAACGTTCCCATCGGAATCATTGTGATTATTGGTGTCATTGCCGTTGTCCCAGAAACTCGGGACATGCACGCGCGTAAGGGCTTCGATATTCCGGGAACACTTTTGATCACCCTCGGTTTGGTCGGAATAGTCTTTGCAGTGATCGAAGGCCAACGCTATGGCTGGCTCGCACCTATCGCTGATTTCAAGGTTGGCGGTTGGACCTGGCCCCTTGGCTCGATCTCCATTGTCACTGTCGCCGGTGTCTTAGGAATCATTGCTTTAATCACGATGATCTTCGTGGAAAAGCGCCGAATCGCCGCTGACAAAGTAGTGATCCTTGACCTTCGACTGTTCAAAATCAAAAGCTTCGGTGCCGGCAACGGTGTCGCACTCGTTGTCAGCCTCGGCGAGTTCGGATTGCTTTTTGCTATCCCGCTATTCCTGCAAGCCACCCGTGGCTACGACGCATTGCAGACCGGTTTCATTTTGCTAGCACTTGCAATTGGTTCCTTCGCAGCGTCCGGCGCTGGTGCACCACTGTCCCAACGCTTCGGGCCGGTTCGCGTTCTCCAACTCGGCATGGTGCTTGAAGTGATTGGAATTATTGGTCTGGGAATCATTATTTCCGAAACCGTCACAGGTTGGGGAATGGCTCCGTGGCTCTTTATCTACGGAATGGGTGTTGGTTTCGCCACCGCCCAACTCACCGGCGTAATCCTCTCCGAAGTCCCCGTCGCCGAATCGGGTTCGGCTAGTGCGGTGCAATCAACATCACGCCAAGTAGGCGCGGCGATCGGCACGGCAATTATTGGAACAACCCTGCTCATTGGCCTTGGATCAACCGCCGGACACCTTGAAGACCGGGGCATCCCAGCTGCAGAAGCCCAACAGGTCAGTGACGCGGTCGCCAATAGCGCCGGTCAAGCAATCCCCGCCCTTGCCAAGCAACCTGATGGTGACGTGCTCGTCGCTGGGGCATCGGACGGATTTGTCACCGCGATTAAATCGGTGTCGATCATTGCCGGAATCTTCGTATTCCTTGGATTGCTTTTGAGTTTCATGCTTCCGCGTAATGCCGCACGCATTGAATCTGAGGGTTACAAACCACCTCGAGAGTGATTCCCGCGACACGCGGGTGTCACCCATCACCGGCAAAACTGATGAATATAGGCTCATATGTTATGGTAATGAAAATCATTATCACTAAGGAGTCATATGAACCGTTCTGAACTCATCACCGCCGCATCAGCTCACAGTGGAGTTCCCACCGCCAGCGTCGAGCAGGTTCTCACCAGTATTCAGGCCGTTGTTATCGAGTCACTGATGAACCAAGAAAAAGTAACCATTCCTGGATTCCTCACCCTTGACGTTGTCGAACGTAGCGCGCGAACCGGGCGAAACCCAAAGACCGGCGCACCATTGGAAATTTCCGCGCGAAAGGCCGTTCGTATCGCCGCCGGTCATGGACTTAAGCGGGCTGTTGCAGGTATTCCTGCTACCGGCAACTAGCCGTGAACCACAACCATCGAGGCCAGAAGAGCCCGCAGGGCTCCGACACAATCGACCAACGGGGCATTCCTACCAATGCATGTGTCGTTTGTGGCGGCAATGTGATGGTGGTGAAAGTCATCTTTGAGGACTACGAAATAGCGGGTTACCTACTGGATGCGGAGTGTGCGGACTGTGGCAGCTTGCTCACAGCCCCGTGCCCATTAGATCGTCCCGAAGGACATATCGAGGATTGGAACAATTAGATCGGGATGCGCTCACTTAACCAGCCGGCGAGCGCATCAATACCAATGCGTTCTTGCGCCATAGTGTCCCGATCCCGGATTGTTACGGCTTGGTCTTCGAGTGAATCAAAATCAACCGTGATGCAGTACGGGGTTCCGATCTCGTCTTGTCTGCGGTAGCGGCGACCGATCGCACCAGCGTCGTCAAAGTCAATATTCCAACGCTTGCGAAGTTCTGCTGCAATCCCGTGGGCTTTTGGCCCAAGGTCTGCATTACGGGAAAGCGGAAGAACCGCTGCCTTCACGGGCGTAAGGCGTGGGTCAAGACGCAGGACCGTGCGCTTGTCCACGCCACCCTTTGAATTGGGTGCTTCGTCTTCGTCGTAGGCGTCGAGCAAGAATGCAAACATGGCGCGGTTCAATCCTGCTGCAGGTTCAATAACAAAAGGAGTCCAACGCTCCCCCGACTCTTGATCGAAGTAGGTCAGATCGGCACCGGAATGTTCGCTATGGGTTTTGAGGTCGAAGTCGGTGCGGTTTGCTACGCCTTCAAGTTCAGCCCACTCGCTTCCACCAAACTTAAACCGGTATTCGATGTCGACGGTTCGCTTTGAGTAGTGACTGAGCTTTTCTTGGGGGTGCTCAAAGCGCCGCATGTTCTCTGGATTCATGCCAAGGTCTACATACCAATTCCAGCGCTCGTCCAACCAATAGTCGTGCCACTCTTCGTCCGTGCCCGGTTTAACGAAAAATTCCATCTCCATTTGCTCAAACTCGCGGGTACGGAAAATGAAGTTGCCAGGAGTAATTTCGTTGCGGAAACTCTTTCCGGTCTGACCGATGCCAAACGGTGGCTTCTTGCGGGCCGCGGTCATTACGTTGAGGTAGTTCACGAAAATACCTTGTGCGGTTTCTGGTCGGAGGTAGTGAATGGCGGCGCTGTCTTCGGCGACACCAACCGTTGTGCGCAACATGCCGTTGAAGTCGCGTGGCTCGGTGAATTCGCCTTTTGTTCCGCAGTTGGCGCAGTTAATGTCGGCCAAACCGTTGGTTGGGAGCCTGTTGTGCTTTTCTTCGTACGCTTCGATCAACTGGTCCGCGCGGTACCGCTTGTGGCAGTTCTTGCACTCGGTAAGTGGGTCTGCAAAAGCGTTGACATGGCCTGATGCTTCCCATACCTGCGGGGCCAAAATCACTGAGGAGTCAAGGCCGACAACGTCCTCGCGCTGACGCACCACCGCTTGCCACCACTGCTTGCGCACGTTCTCTTTGAGTTCAACCCCGTTGGGGCCGTAGTCCCAGGCCGAGCGGCTACCGCCATAAATCTCTGAGGACTGAAATACAAATCCACGGCGCTTGGCAAGGTTTACGACTGCGTCAACACGATCCATGGCATGAGTCTAATGGTGAGCTTTAAGCGCCCATCGCCTTCGATCGCTGCTCAAGGAGTGCAATTGCACTATCAAGGTCAATGACGTCAAAGTCGGTGTAATGCCAAGCAAGGGATCGAGCACCCAAAGGCGACTGAACAGAAACGATAGTGGGGAACAGGAACTGCAGTTGGTTCATGGCCGTGCGTGGGCACACGGGCACTGCTAGGACCAGTTCGCTCACTCCAAGTGTTCGCAACCACTGCCCACACAACAGCGCCGCCGTCCCGGTTTCAACACCGTCGTCGACCATGATCACTCGCTTGCCATTAACCTTGCCCGCATCAAAATTTTCCACAAATTTCTGATCTAATTCTGCGGACTCACTCGTTCGACTTAGGTGAATGCCGAAAAGCTCACGTGCGCCGGTCACGCTTTCAATGCCTAATGCAACCGGAACACCGTTAGGCATGACGCACGCAATTAGGGCATCGGAAATTAAATCGGAATACTGCTCCTGCAAGAGCGAACCCAGTTCAATCCCTGCGTCGAAAAGGTTTTCAAACTTAGCGCTCACCGTGGATGCTCCCGCGATCAAAAGTTTGAGCATCGGGTGCGAGTGAGCTGGCAGCACTTTGGCTCATATCCGATTGTGAGTCGCTAATAATTTCAACCGTAACCGATTCCTTGGTGAACTTGGACAGGAACGGAATCACCTCTAACTTCACCTCATATCTGCTCAAAAACTTGCGGTAGGCGCCCACGCCTTCCCAGCGGTGGATCAAAGTGAGGTCCTGCAGTGAGTCGGTTGACTGCCCAAGTTCACTGGACAAAAAACCCGGTGACTGGGCAACGAGTTCACCTATTCGTGCATATCCTTGATCGAACTGGGCACGATCCCCCTCTGGAACAACGAGCTGCGCAATCACGGCAATAGCGTTCGCTTTGACATTCATGAAATCTGGGAGGCTCACCCGTGAAGATTAACGCGCACTAGAGTTTGGGTTGCGCCGGGTTTTCACTCGGGAAGAGTTACACCTGAAAGGACCATTGTGGCCAAGAACAAGAAGAACCAAAAAGGTTCTGGTGGTGTCCGCGGCCCACGTGGCCCACAATTTCAGTCCGGCAGTAACCAGCCCGCAACACCTGGAGTGCCTAGATCTCCCAAATACTCTTCCAGTCGAAGTCGCGCAGCATTTGAGCGCAAGAGTTACCCGATCCTTGCCGTCGTAACCTCAGCCCCTCGCTGGCTCTTAGTTGTGGGACTTGGCTCCTCACTTCTACTTGGCCTGATTCTCAGTGACACTTTCGCATGGCTCGGTGCCATATTTCTGTTAATCGTTGGCGCCTTCCTTGGCTGGCTGCTCGCTCTATCCTGGCCACTATTGAGCTCAGGTCGAAGGTTCATGCGGATCTTGGTTGTGGGTGCACTCTTTGGCCTTGCGATCCTCAAATTCGGCGGATCATTTTAAGTCTTATTGCACTTGACAATCATTATCATTAAGACTATGTTCGCTCCATGACAACCACAAAAAAGCTATTACTCAGCCTCCTAGCATCCTCCGCCCTGATCTTGTCTGCGTGTTCAAGTGGGGATTCCTCCACCACTGAAACAGCGAGTTCGCCCACCACGCCAGCATCCACGGCAACCGCTGAGCTCGACGAAACCACCGGAATCGCTTCAGTTGTAGCAACCACCACCATGCTGGGAGACGTTGCCCAGGACATTGTTGACTGCGCCGGTGGCACGGTCGAGGTTCTCACGCCAATCGGTGTCGACCCGCACGACTTCTCAGCTTCCTCTGCTCAAATTGCCTCGTTGGTCAACGCGGACTTGGTTGTCGCAAACGGGCTCGACTTAGAGGCTGGATTAACCGACTCTTTGGAGGGTGCAGCCAGTGACGGAGCCAATATTTTTGAGGTCGCTCCTCTGATTGACCCCATTGAATTTGGAGTTGCTTCGCACTCGGAAGATGGGGACGACCATGGTGATGG
>DKME01000101.1:16333-31193 GCA_002469525.1 Actinobacteria bacterium UBA7422 | reverse complement strand
TTGGGCACCGCCCTAGCCCCCAACGTGGGTGCCGGTACCACGACGGTCACACCGGCGGCCGCAACACCCCCGACCGCCAACACTAGCTCCGCCTACACCACGTTTTTGAATGGCACGGTGGATCTTCGGTCGACGAATGCGGGCAACCTTGCTTCGTTGCAGAACACTTTGCAGGTGCTCAACTCGGTTGCCGCGACTGAGTTAGCTGGTGTCGGTCAAGTCCAGGACACCGATATTGCTACGGAAATGATGAACTTGACCTCAGCAAACATTTTGACTGCGGCGGCTACAGCGATGCTCGCCCAAGCAATGCAAATGCCCAACAGCGTGCTCACGCTGTTGAAGTAGTAGCGCGGGTCGGAACACAAACCACTGATAAAGGGTGTTTTTAATGCCCCAGAACACGTCCCCAAACCAGGACCTTGAGGTTCTCACTGACCAGGGGCTGGTTTCATTGGCCGCGGGGAACCGTCCGCGTAGTTAACCCCCAGCACCATCTGTGGACCCTCCATGAAAGAGGTGGGGCTTTTTCACCTCAGATATTCGGCGGCTTCTCCGATTAATAACTCATACGTATATATCGCTTTTTTCTTGGTAATCCGTTATTCTCAAGATTCTTGATGTTCGGCCGATAAGTAAGGTAGTTAGGGAATGGTCTCAAGAGACATGCCCACACACCGACCTTGAGGAGGCAAGCATGGACATGTCTGGGCTTTCCTCCCTGCTATGGCGCGAACGGGATATTCTCGACAATCTCCTGTTTAAACTCGATGTCCAGCAGCTTCTACTCATGAGCGGGCGATCTGGCTGGCTGGTACGGGCCAGCCGTGAAATTGAGACCGCCTTAGAGCAGGTACGAATCATTGAGCTTGAGCGGGCCGTCCGATTTGAACGAATAGCTGAGGATCTTGATTTGGCAACGGCTCCAAGCCTGTCGGCAATCGCCGAGTCGGCCGAAGAACCATGGAAAAGCCTTCTGACAGAGCACTTGGAGGCCTTTTTAGAGTTAGCAGCCCAGATCCAAAAAATTACCTCGCTCAATCGTGAACTCGCTTTGGCCGCCCAAGTAGCCACCGAAGCAGTACTCGCCGGAATCCAAGGGGATTCGGATCCAGTTTTACATTTATATGCGCAGACCGGCGCCACGGAGAAAGTCGACCGTAAGTCCGTATTTGTCGATGAGGGGCTTTAACGTGGCGACCTTCTCAGGAATTTCCACGGCACTGTCGTCATTGCAGGCACAACGCGTTGCCATGGACGTTGCCGGACAAAACATCGCCAATGTCAGCACTCCTGGATACTCACGACAACGGGTCAACATGACCGCTGGAATAGGAGTGGACGTTTCCTCAATCGAACGCCTTCACAGTGGAATACTTGGAGATCGGGCACGTACCGAAGGGGCACGACTGGGTGACCTCACTGTGACAAGCGCCGTATTGAACCAAATCGAACAAGTCCTACCGGAGCCAAGTACATCGGGCCTCCAGGCAAAACTAGACGCCTTCTGGTCGGGATTCGCGGATATCTCGAGAGACACAAGCAATGCTGCGGCCCGAATACAAGTAATCGCACAAGCCAATGTGCTCACAGACACGCTCAATGATGCAGCCCAGCAGTTAACAAACATCTCCGCTAGCCACACAAAAAACTTGACCAATTTGGTGACCTCAGCAAACTCCTACGCCAAACAGATTGCCGAGCTCAACATTTCAATCAGTCAGACCCCAGAGGGAACAACCGCAATAAATGCCTTGATGGACCAGCGGTCCTATGCGGCATCCCAACTTGCCGAAGCCGTGGGTGGCACCTACCTGATCGACAGCAGTAACAACATGAGTGTGTCCCTCGGCGGGGCGACCTTCGTTGGTCCAGCGAATCACTCAACACTGCAAGTTGCCACAGCAGGCGGAACAACATCGGTGCAATGGTCGAGAAACGACTCAACAGCTGCCATTTCAAGTGGAAATGCCAACGGTTACCTCACCGCGATCAGCACCACAATCCCAGCCTGGATGACATCACTCGATGCTGTGGCCAGTGCCCTCACAACAACGGTGAATAACGCGCAGGCTGCCGGGTTTGATTCCGCGGGAACCGCAGGCACGGATCTTTTCACAGGGACGAAGGCGTCTACCATCAGCGTCGCATTAACCGACGGTACAAAAATTGCCGCCTCGTCAGTTGCACCCGTTTTGGGAGTGGCCTCACTCAACGGATCAAATGCGGATGCAATGTCAGCACTGGGAAGAACAGCCAATGGAGCTGACGAGCTGTATCAAAATTTGGTCGTATCCCTAGGTTTCGCCACTCAAGGTGCCCAGCAAACGTCAGAGACGGTGCAGGCTTTCATGGCGAGTATCACCAGCCAAATTGATTCACAGTCAGCCGTCAACATAGATGAAGAGATGGCGAATTTGCTCACTTACCAGCGTGGCTATGAAGCGGCCGCCCGCGTCCTTACCGCAATTGACGATGCACTCGACACCCTCATCAACCGCACCGGCCTTGTCGGACGATAGGAACTATCCATGACCTCAATTACGCGCTTTGCAAGTGGTTCGCAAAGCCTGCAAAATATGGACTCAGTGAGCTCAATGAGCAAGCGCATGGCCCAACTTCAGGAGCAGATCTCCTCCGGCAAGGCAATCCAACGTGCCAGTGAAGACCCGAGCGGCACCAGGTCAGTTATGGCGCTGCGGGCGGAGCAAACCCGCATGTCGCAGTACGCGCAAAACATCGACACTGGTGTACTCAGACTCAACGCGACGCGTATCCAAGTGGACTCAATCAACAACCAACTCCTTAAGGCCCGTGAGCTTGTGATTCAGGGGCAAGCTGACAATTCGACAGCGGGCTCCCGATCTGCATTGGCGGCTCAGATTGACGTCATTGCTGCCAGTCTGCTCATAGCGGGGAACAGTGACTTCGCCGGAAGAGCCCTTTTCAACGGTGCAACATCGGCAGCCACCGCCTACAACGCTGGAGGCGACTACATCGGAGACACCAATCAGGTCACCACGCGGGTTGATGACTCTGGCTCTACGGTCAGAATTGAATTAAATGGCCCTGAAGTTTTCGGTGTCGGGGCAGCGAATGCCTTTGCCGTGCTCACCGCCATCGCAGACAGCCTGCGAAACACTCCGGGCAACCTCCCAGCCAACCTGGTGTCACTGGACTCGGTGATTGCCACGGCTCGCGGCGCCCAAGCAACCGTCGGCTCTCGAATCAATCAACTCAATGAACTCCACGACGTAACTGCGGACCGGATTTTGGGAGTCACTGGTGCTTTGGCCGCGGTTGAAGACACCGACCTCACAAAATCTGTGATGGAATTAACTATGCAGCAGACAGGCTATGAAGCAGCCTTGTTCGCCACGGCCAGTATTATGCAACCATCGTTGATGGATTTCTTGCGATAACCGTTTTTAAGGGAATTAGTAATTCACATGAGTCCACAAGCTGAAGAGGGAGAGTCCATGTCAGACGTCACGACAACTGATGTGCAGAACGACGTCCCTGTGGTGGAAGTACGGGGCGGGCTTTTGGGGTTTCCTGAATTCACCCAGTTCTCCCTAATCAAATTAAACGATGAAGGATTGGTATACCGACTCCAATCACTTGAAGAGGCCGCCATCAATTTTGTGGTCGTCCCAGCAGCGTCGTTCTTTCCTAATTACGCTCCTGTCGTCGACGATGAAGTGGCGAGGCGGTTCGACCTCGAAAGCGGCCCAGAAGTGTTATTGCTTCTTGTTGTGACATTGGGTGAATCTTTTAAAGATTCCACCGTGAACCTGATGGCTCCACTCTTACTGGATCCAAATGCACAAATCGCAGAACAGATAATTGTGGAAAATAATGATTTGTCTGTACGCACCCCGCTAATGGCTGCGTAGGTAGCAGATGCTGGTACTGAGTCGCAAGGTTGGCGAAAGTATTGTGATCGGCGACGATGTAGTTGTGACCATCCTTGAGATCCGCGGGGATCTGATCCGGGTCGGGATAGATGCACCCAAACATGTGAAAGTGCATCGCCGCGAAGTGTTCGAAGCAATTGAGGCAGCGAACCGCGAAGCTCTCGCACCAACTCTGGCAGCCATGGACGAATTCGCTTCAGCAATTAAAGGCCTGCCAGCCATGCCAAAAGCTAAAGATCCAAAGTGATCTGAAAATTTCTTGGCCTGCTCCCGATTAATCTGCCAAAACGGCGTTGACGTACCTCCGGGGAATTAGCGTCGGGCAATTAGTGCGCGGATCTCGCCCGCCACCTGATCGGGATGATCAATGGGTTCTGTTCTTAGCTGCTTAATTCCAACACCTGAAATGGTTAATCTTCCGTAATCAAAAGCGCGGCCGAATGGGCCTTGTTGAATGTCTACGCCTTCAATTTTGTTGAACTCAAGGGATTCTTTGTTCCGAAAAATAAAGGTTCGCACCATCTGAATTTTCTCTGAGTCAATAAGCATGCGAAACATTACCCAGTTAATAAAACTGAATAACGGGAACAATAACACCACTGCCGACACCAAGAGCGCCAGCGCTCCGTTGATCTGAACCCAGGTGATCACACCCAAGACAAAGACAACCACAAACCAGATAGTCAAAGTCACGAGGATCGCGCGCACCGAGGCACGGCGCTCCACAAAGATCACTTCACCGACTGAATCCTCGCCGGAGCCTTCGGAGATGCTCTTGTCCAGTCCATGATCCATAACAGCATCTTAGACCAGAGGTTGATGTTTAGTTCGCGTGAACTTTAGTTCGCGTGATCCTTAGTTGGCACAATGTTTAATCAGCGAGTCCATGAAATACTGGTGCCTGTGACTGAAGTGAAATGCGGACAGGTGAGCGGGAACCCGGTGGTCCACTACATTGGAATTGACCCCGGTAACAAGTTGCCCCTGATGATTACCCTGGACTCTCGAGGTCGGCATTGGCTGACCGATGGCACTCGCTCCACCGTCGTTTACCCGACGGTAAGGGACAACACCGGTGGTGCGGTTACCTTCACCTACGACTACACGGTGGATCGGGCCACGTCCTTACTGTCCACCGTCGACCCAATTAAATCCGATGAACTTCCCTACAACCCGCTGATCTATGTGAACTGGTTGATCTTGGCGCTTTATCGCTTGGTGCAATCACACCCGTATGGAACTTTAGGAATCGCCAGAACGGTGTTAGATCACGATTGCCTCTTCGACAGCAATCAGTTGCGGGTGAAAATTCAGGGAGTTGACAAACTGTATGTGGTCAAACGACTGTTACCTCGACGTCGCGGAAACTTCCTGATCGAGATTATTGCTCGGGATAATGAGCAGGTAATGATTGTCGCGGAACACACCATTTTGGGATTGGTACTCAATAAAACTTTAGAGGTTGAACTCGGTGCGGCGGAGACACAGGCCAAAGAAATCATGGCGGAAATTCTCGACTTTATCTGGGAATGCAATGCCGAAAAACAACGAGACCCCAAAACGGATCAAGATTCGAGAGACGATTGAGTCTGACGCGACCGAGGGATTAAAACGCGAGAAGAATAGGACGCGAGAGGATTAGGACGCGAGAAGATTGGGCTGCTTCTCGGCCATGTCCTCGCGCAATTTGTCCACACTTGCCTGCAACTTGCGATTAGTGGTGGCTGCTTCATCTATCTGAATATTCAACTCACTGATTCTCAGGTTAAGTTCTTCAATGGTTGCTCGATCTTGTTCAACCTTGGCCGAGTGCTGAACCTGCAGCTCCACCACCTCGCGCTTGGACTCCGCCATTTCCAAAAAATGCTTCAGTTCCAAGCGTTCAGTCTCGTTCTTGACGTAACCCATCATGGCAAGGATGCCCAAGGCAGCCACCAAGAAAACCAAGAAAAATATCCAAATTTCCATGGCTAAAGACTATACCTTCCACGTGTTATTTGGCTAGTGGGCCAGGGTTATGGTCCTTGAATATCAATCCCAGTTGACTCTTTGATCATTTCATTAACAGAATCATTAAGCATGGCCGCAATGTAGATAAAGCTGCCAATGAATGCCAAGATGACGAAAATCCTTGTTACCGGATCCCGACCCACGCCCATCCCAGATTTTCGCGCCATAATTGCTCCTGTCGTGACTTCGTAGATATCCGGCGTCAGGAATTTTTGGAAAAAGCCGAATTTCACGTGTCCGCGGTCGATACTACTTGTGTAGCAGTCGGTAGTTCTGCTGAGTTCTCGGCAGTTCTGTTCTTTAGAAGTCAACGAAGGGACGCGTTACCCATGATCACCCTGTCGCCTGTACCTGACGGCGTGACCGTCGTCGCCTCGGTTGAAAAGGCAGAGCAGATGGCGGAGCGGAAAAAGGCTCCCCCCCTGATAATTCTTGAGTCCCTGCAGGCCTATTTAGACGAAATAGGCTTCGGCACCGGGGAATTGCTGTGGGGCCGGCTCGGATCGCAGGGAACATCAGGTACTTTCCACATTGCCCGCGACGAAAACGTCCACTACGCGCTCAAACGGCGCCTCGATGGTCCGCAGCCTTCCGATGTCATGAGTTTGGCTGATGAAATCAAGTTATTGGAGGTCCTTCGGAGTCATCACCTGCACGCACCCGATGTCTTACATGTGTGTAATGACGCCAGCATCATTGGTGCACCCTTTTATTTGAGTGCGTTCCTGCCTGGAGAGCGGGTGGTCAATTCCATTCCAGATGCTCTGAACAATGTGGAAGAAAAGGTGGGGATGTCCCGCCGGGCCATTGATGACCTGGCCCGCATTCAGGTCGAAATCACCCCGAGTGAAATTGCTACCCTTGATCACGGGGGTAGTGACTTACGCAAACTCGTGTTGGAGTCCAAGCGGCTTGGCCGCAAACTCAAAATGCGCCGTCTACCCGGATTCGAAATCCTGGGGGATTATCTGCTGGAAAACGCGCCCGAACCTCATCCCTCGGTCCTCAGTCACAGCCGTTACAGCATGCAAAATCTCCTTTTTCTGGACAAAGCCCCCGCCACCATTTCCGGGGTTTTCGGTTGGGAGCGGGCCACCGCCTGCGACCCGCTCATGGATTTGGGGTACTTCACAGCCACCTATTCGGCCCGCGACCTCCCGGAAACTCCGCTGGATACTGCCCCCGTCACCCGCGACGAGGACGGATTTTTGTCTCGAAACGAACTCGTGAACGTATTCCGGATCGCAACCCACCTGGACACCGCCAACCTGCCGTGGTTTCAAACCTTCTGTTTATGGCGGGAAGCCGTGCGCCTCGAGGAGATTTATGAGCGGCTCATGAACAAAGAAGCGGTTCCGAGCAAATCCTTCGCCCTCTCCCTGCGCGATGGCGTTCCAGCCATTCTGGCCAACGCTGCCCACTTCTCTAAGGTTGACGGAGTAGAGGCAACTGCCCCCAAGCGCTAGAAATTGATGCGCCTAGTTATTCCCCAGTCTTAAATTCCCTAGCCTTGAATTCCCCAGCCTTGAATTCCTAATAATTAGTTCGCTGGTACCGATACCTGCCTATTGATGCGTGGTTTTTTCGCGCTAATGGATTTCACGCCAATAAATACGTGTTTTGCACGCGGCCCAAATCGGGAGTCAATGTGAGTGTTAATGAAGTCATGGCGCGGATCGGGGAGATCCGGTCTCGACTCAACATGCCCCCACTGCAAAGCGGGTACGCAGCACCGATGGCTGGGACCCAACCCATCCCCGCCAACTCGCAACTTCTCAGCCCAACAGCGGTTGATTTTGAGTCCGCCCTCGCCACCGTGACCGGACAGACGCCTGGCCTACCGGGCGCCGCGGGTTTATCCAGCTCACAAAGTCAGATGGACCCATTGGCCCAGCCTGCTGGCTCGGGATTGTTGTCAACGGATGCCGAACTTGGCTCACGAATGTCTGAGTATGCGGTCAACTTTGTTGGGGTGCCGTATGTCGCCGGTGGAAATAACCCCAAAACCGGTTGGGATTGTGCCGCTTTTACCGAATGGATTGCCCAGCAACACGGACTCTCGATCCCACCGGTGTCCTGGCAACAAATAAAGGTCGGTGAACCGGTGGCCTCCCTCAAAGATGCCCGAGCTGGCGACCTGGTCTTCTTCCACGAGCCTTCTGGGCACAACCTAGATCCGTCTGCGCTCAAGGTTAACCACGTTGGTCTCTATCTCGGCGATGGTCGCATGGTCGAGGCCGCCAATCCAAGTGCGGGCACCCGAATCAGCGAAGTGAGCGCGGAAAAACTAGTGGGAATCCGGCGTCTGGCCGGCCCATTTAACGGCTAATTTCTCGGTTTCAAAAACAATAGGGTCGATCTGAGAAAAAACTCTCAGATGGCTCGCCGTCTAGCCGATAACTCCTATGAGCAGGAAGCTCGTCGTATTCGCCATGGATTTGGCCCAATTACCTTAATTGGTGAACGGGGTTTCACATGGACCTTGGTTTGGTAAATCCGGCGGTTCGCATCGCACTTGACGGATTAATGATGCGTCAAGAAGCCATTGCCAATAACGTATCCAACATGTCTACGCCCAATTTCACGGCAACCAATGTGGAATTTGAGGGCGCCCTGAGCGCGGCCCTGGAAATGCCCGGTATCGGCTCAGCCACGACTCAAAGTTTCATGAGCACCGCTGCCTCTGAAGCTCCTCGTAAGCAGGATGGCAACAATGTCAGTCTCGAAGAACAGACACTGCTGGGAACCGAAACGAATTTGCGGCTAGAACTCGCATTGCGCGCTGCCGAGGGCAGATTCAATGCCATCCGTTACGTGTTGGGTGGTAGCTAATCATGTTATCGATTTTTAATATCGCCAGCACCGGCGTTAACTTCTATAAGAACTCGCTGGACGCGATTGCGCACAATGTGGCCAATGTCAACACGGTCCGCACCATGGAAGAAGGTGCCGTGCGGCGCCAATCGGTTGTCGGCAGCTCAAATACTTCGCCTGCACCCAGCATGGTCGGCACCGGTGGCACCGTAGGGGCGGGTGTCTCCTTCACCATGGTGGAATCCTCTTCAGCAGTGGGGCTGGTCACTTACGATCCGGAAAATGTACTTGCTAACGCAGATGGGTACGTTCGCCGTCCTGACATTGACTTGACGACCGAGATGGCCGACATGATTATTGCTCAGCGCGGCTATCAGGCAAACCTAGCGGTAGTTCAACGCGCGACCGAGGCTTACCAAGCCGCACTTCAGTTAGGCAGATAACCCATGGCCTTCAGCATTCCCGGAGTTTCCCTCGCCGCACCGTTACCACCACTGCCACCGGCACCCCCGAGCCCAAGTATCAGCCCGAGTGCCATCCCGTCTCAGACGACCGGGGTTGGTGGTGCGGTCACCAGCGCAGGCACCGGATTGGACTTTGGATCTAGCTTGGCAAGCGCAATGGATCAATTGGGCGCACTCCAACAGAACTCTGACGCACTTGCCACCAAGGTTGCCACCGGTGAACTCAAGAACCCACATGAATACCTCATGGCGGCACAGGAAGCATCAATTGCTACCCAGACCGCGGTCGCCGTGCGGAATAAAGCACTGGAAGCCTTCAATGAAATCATGAGGATGCCACTGTGATTGAGACCCTGAAAATCTACGGCACCCGTGTGGTAACCACCCTCCGCCAATTCACCCCGGGACAGATCACCGCGATCGTCATCGGGGTGCTCGCTTTGCTCGTGGGCGCAGTTCTACTGCTGCGCGTGACCGCATCCCCCCTGACCCCGTTGTACTCGAATTTGTCCAGTGAGGACGCGGTCGCGATCTCTGAAGAACTTGATGCACTTGGCACTACCTACGAACTCAACTCAGGCGGTACTCAGATCCTTGTTGCCCCAGAAGACGTATCTACCGCCCGACTGGCCATGAGTGCGGCCGGACTACCGGCTGACGCCGGTAGCGGCTACTCCCTGCTTGATGAACAAGGCATGACCACCTCTCAATTCATGCAAAATGTCACTTTCCAACGCGCCCTCGAGGGTGAACTGTCCTCAACCATTGAAGGCATTGATGGTGTGCGGTCCGCAACCGTGCACCTTGCTATTCCCGCTGAAACGGTGTTTACCCAGGCATCAGATAAACCAACGGCATCTGTCCTCATTGTGATGGGTGGAGGTCAAATCCTCGATGGCGAGCAGGTCCAAGCAATTACCAATTTGGTTGCTTCTGCGGTACCTGGACTAACCCCAGACAAAGTGAGTGTCACAGACTCTTCCGGCATGTTGCTCTCCGGTGGCGGAGTGGCTGGCGCAGCATCGGTGTCCCAGGCTGCCCGCATCGAGGAGGGCTTGATTGCATCCGCACAAGCGATGCTGGACAAGGTTCTCGGCCCTGGTGTTTCCAGTGTGATCGTGAATGCTGATCTGGAATTTGACCAACGGTCTACCACTACGCAGGAATACGCCTACCCCGAAGAGTTGCCTCCACTCACCGGACAGACAACAACCGAGACTTACACGGCAACGGATAACAGCGCGAGCGACGGTCCCGTCGTGGGCGAGCCTCCGATTGTCGTCGGTGAAGGAACCACCACCGATTCCCAGAATGATTATGAAAAAGCTTCTGAGACACAGACGAATCCGATCAATAGCACCATCACGGAAAGAATTGGCGCACCCGGAGACATTCGCCGGCTCACGGTTGCAGTTCTGGTGGATGCCGCAGTTCCAGCAGCTACCTTCGGAGAGGTTGAGGCGATTGTGGCCAACGCCGTCGGTCTTAATGTGGAACGCGGCGACGCAATCCAGGTTTCGCAGGTCGCTTTTGACACCACCGCGGCTGAAGCTGCCGAGGCGGCAGCTGCTGAGGCTCTGGCCGCTGAAGAATCTGCCGCGCTGTTTGATCTTGGACGCCAAATTGGTATTGCCGTCCTGGTCTTGGCGGTCATAATTTTGGGTGTGCTCTCACTTCGTCGCCAGCGCCGGACCATGATCGACATGGAGATGCTGGAAGCCCAAGGATTTGGTGGCCCGGTAACCCTAGAGCGCCTCGATGAAGACGGTAATCCGATCTATGCACCTGCCGTTCCCGTTGCAGTCGGTGCGGGCGGAATGGCCACGCCGGAAGAAGAAATCGTTCCGACCTATATCAAGAGCCCGGGATCAGCGACCTATGACTCACTGCGAGACTTTGCCACCGAAGAACCCGAGCAGGTCGCTCAAGTACTGCGCACCTGGATTGCGAAGTAGGTCGGGTCCATGGCTCCTATCCGCCCCGAAGAGATCACGCCTTCTTATAAAGCTGCCGTGATCGTGGCTCAACTCGGTCCCGCCGCAGCCCGACCGGTGTTTGCGCAATTGCCCAATGACGATATTCAAACTATCGCGGGTGAAGTTGCCCGACTCAAAGAAGTAGACCCAAACCTTGCATTAGAAATTATCCGCGAGTTCATCACTTACGCCGCGAGCACCCGGATGGCGGGCAGTGGCGGCCTCGATGTCGCTCGAGATTTGCTCGACATGGTCTTTGAACCGACCGAAGCAGATGAAATGTTCGAGCAATTGGTGAGTTCGATTGCTGAGCAACCATTTCACTTCATGCGCAAAATGGACTCCTCGCAGATCTTGTCTTTCATCAAAGAAGAGCACCCGCAGATAATTGCTGTTGTTCTCGCCTACTTGCCGTCAGATCTAGCCTCTTCAGTTCTTTGTTCCCTGCAAGATGAAACCCAAGGATCGGTCGCCGGTAGAATTGGCGTCATGGGTCGGGTCAATCCGGACTCTGTCCGCTTGGTCGAATCCGTGCTGCAACGCAAAATGTCCAATGTGCTGGTCACAACGGAATCATCTTATATCGGCGGTATTGATCCCTTGATCAGTATTATTCAGCGCACCGATCGACAGACCGAGAAAGTTCTCCTCGAGAGTATTGAAGAGCGCGACCCGAAGTTGGCGGAATATATTCGCTCGCACCTGTTCCTCTTTGAAGATATTGCGAAAGTTGATGACCGGTCACTGCAGCTGATTCTCCGTGAGGTCAGTCCCCAAGATCTCGCCATGTCCTTGAAGGGCGTGAGCACCGAAGTCCACGAAAAGGTCCTTCGAAATCTTTCCACTCGTGCGGCAAACATGCTGGAAGAGGAATTGGAAATCATGGGCCGGGTTCGCCGCAGCAGTGTGGAGGAAGCCCAAGGAAAAATTGTGGCTGTTATCCGCCGACTTGACGAAAAGGGCGATATTGAGATCAGCGTCGGCGGTGGTGACGATGACTTCGTCGCTTAGCGCCACCCGCGTCACTCCGGCGGAGGCTCGTGCCCTCACGGCGACTCGGTTTGACAGCGAATTACGCCTGATCCCGGTTGATCTTGTCCCCGATTCTGACACCGAAGACGGGCACCTCTCCTCCGAGGAACTCACGTCAGATTTCACCGCCGAATCTGCTTCCCGTGCAACCGCTCGCGGATTTGATGCTGGATTTGATGCTGGGTTTGCCACTGGTACCAAAAACGGTCACGAGGCCGGTTTCGCCGCGGGTTACAGCGAGGGTCGCGAGGAGATGATTGCTGAAGTCCGCGCAGAACTCCTGGTTGAACACACTGCGATTATGTTGGAACACGCTGAGCTGAAAAACAAGTTGGACATGGCCCTGCGCACCATGGCAAGTGGACTGTCATCCATCGAGTCGGCCACGATCCCGGTCTACACCGAGGTGGGCAAGAATTTGGGCAATGTAGTTGTTGAGCTGGTCGAAGAACTTATTGGAGCGGAACTTTCCGCGGACAAAGCACACGTGATCAACTCAATTAGTATCGCCGTTGCCGAAATACCGGGTCACTCCGAAGTGCGCGTGTCCCTGCACCCAACCGATCTCGAACTAGTTCAGAGCTTGGACATTAACTTTGACGAAACACTCCAGCGTCCGGTTCGCCTGTTGGCTGATGACTCGGTCGAAATTCACGGTGCTGTGGTGACCAGTGGCTGCACTCGGGTTGATTCGCAAATCTCCCAACGGATTGATCAACTCAAGGAGGCGCTTTCCACGTGAACCTCCAACAGACCCTCGAACGTGGCCGGGACTCAATTCGACTTTCCGTGAGCGGTGAAGTCGTTGGCGTCAACGGCTTAACAATTTGGCTCGAAGGAGTCCGGTCCGCAATCGGTGACGTACTCGATTTGGACATTCAAGGGAAAAGTCTACTCGCTCAGGTGGTCGGAATTTCTGGTGATCGCTTAGCCTGCATGCCCCTTGGTGAAATGTCCGGAGTGGCACCCGGGGTTACCGCTCGGGCCACAAATGCACCGGTACGAGTTCCTATTGGCGATCAACTACTTGGGCGGGTAATTGATGCCCTCGGCAGTCCAATTGACGACAAAGGTCCCCTGCCGGTCATGCCGTTATTGACCACCACCAACCAAGCTCCATCGCCACTTTCCCGCCAGCGCATTACTCAGCAATTGCATGTGGGAGTTCGAGCAATTGATACCTTGATTCCCATTGGTCGCGGCCAACGAATCGGGATCTTTGCCGGATCGGGTGTGGGCAAGTCCACCCTGATGTCCATGATGGCCCGAAATACATCAGCCGATGTGGTTGTCGTGGGCCTGGTTGGCGAGCGCGGGCGTGAGGTGCTGGAATTTATTGAGAACGACCTAGGCCCCGAAGGTCTGGCTAAGTCAGTGGTTGTGGTGGCCACCTCCGACATGCCACCCATGGTGCGACTTCAGGCGGCTTCCACGGCGACTCGCGTGGCGGAGCATTTTCGTGACCAAGGGAAAAACGTTCTATTGTTCATTGACAGCATTACCCGCACCATGACCGCACAGCGCGAGGTGGGACTTTCTGCCGGTGAGCCACCCGCTGCCCGCGCATATCCGCCATCCGCCTTTGCCATGCTGCCTCGGTTACTCGAGCGGGCCGGTGCGTCAAGTGTGGGCACCATCACCGGGATTTACACCGTTCTCATTGAGGGCGATGACCTCCAAGATCCAGTTGCTGACAGCGCTCGATCAATCCTGGACGGACACATTGTTTTGGACCGGGAATTAGCCACGGCAAATCACTACCCGGCAATTGATGTACTCGGGTCAGTTTCCCGAGTCGCACCACATGTGACCACCGGCGACGTTCAGGCGAGCGGTGCCGAGTTGAAAAAACTTCTAGCGGCGTATCGGGAAGCTCGGGTATTGGTGGAGGTCGGTGCCTACGTGAACGGGTCCAACCCAGACGTGGACCGAGCCATTGCACTCATGCCACGCATCAATGCATTTCTTCGGCAGCCCACCCACGAAGTCCCCAGCCTTGACCTATCCCATCAGCAACTCCTCGGATTGGTAGGTGCGCAATGAAAAACCGCAATCTCGATGTCTTGCTCAAGGTCCGTAAAGCCAAGCAAAGCCAAGCGCTTGCCGCCTTAGGAGTCGAACGAGTGGCCGTTGCCGGGTTAAATTTTCAACTGGAGGAAGCATCTTCCAATCTGGCTGAACTAATGCTCGAGGGCCGGCGCCGGGTCGAGGACATGAAATTCATTGCAGCCCAGCGATCCAGTTCAGTGGCCTACATCCGACAAATCAACGACTCATTAATGCTGGCGCAAATGCGCGCTGAGAACGCGCGTCGAGCATGGCTGGCCACCGACCAAGATCGGGAGATCAGTCAGCGAATGGTGGATCGCGAGCAAGATGCTGCCGACCTTGCCAGCGACCGGGCAGAGCGACTCGATTCAGATGAGCGGGCCCGAAACATAATTTTTTATCGCAAACAAGGACCTACTAAAAAGGGGAAAGACTCATGACAACGGTGGCCACCATTTCGGCTAGCACCGCCGCAGACGCAGCAGTGTTCGCTGGTCCTGCCCGATCAACTGACTCATCTGGCCAGTTTGCAACAGAATTGAACAAGAACACCCAACAGGTGCGCGAGCGCCAAGATGGGCACCAACCGGCGCACTCG
>DKME01000101.1:0-16284 GCA_002469525.1 Actinobacteria bacterium UBA7422 | reverse complement strand
GATCAATCAGTGATCGATCAAGCTGTGACCGACAACCAGGTTGCCGGCTCAGACGACACCGAAGATCTTGGCGCTAACTCAATCGGACTCGCCGTCGCGGTTCCGATCGTTGCCGAACCCGTGATAACTGACCCCGTTAATTCTGATGGCATCGATCTTGGAGAAATCAGCCCGACAGACATCGACCTATCGGTTGCAGCTTCAGCTGCATCCGGAGAAGGATTGGAAGCGGCCGCACTCGGTGCAGTTGTGCCGACCCCCGCTGGAATAACTCCCGCATCCGCTTCAACCGATGCGAGCCCAACAGCGTCAATTGAAGTACCCACAAACGTCACCGGTCAAATCAATTCCGGTCAATTAAGTCCTGACCAAGCACCTCTGAATACTTCTCTTTCGGCCACTGAAAATATGGCGCAAACTGACGGTGTTGGAACTGACGGTATTGAGACTGTCGGCCCAGAAACCGGGACCACAGCGACTGATACCGACGAAGCTGTGAACAATCCGCGCGGCATTAGTTCGGCGAATTCACTTGCAGCTGATTCAACCGATGCCGAATCCGGTGTCAACAACAACATGGGCACCATGCCCGTGTCCAACACCAAGAACATTAATTCGCCAACCGCTGACGGTGCGGTAACTGAATCTCAAGACATTGCCTCGCAACCAACAGGTTTGCAACTACCGGATTCCCAATCAGAAGTGACAACTAACGCGCCTGCAGTTGTCGACGGTGAAGGTGCTGAGGTGCCAAATGGCTCCAATCCGGCACTGTCGTCACTGACCAACTCTGCATCAACCGATACCGAATCCGAATCTGGTTCGACACCGCAAAGTAATTCAGGTTCATCTGCGGGCAGCTCAAATGAGCAGGCCATGGGAATGGATCGCTCGGCACGAGTTGAGGACGCACCAACAGATCGCGTCTCGGGTGATCGAGTTCAAGGCCTGGAAACCAGGGCGAGTCTTGATGCATCCGGTTCGCCGATTGTGACCAACCAGGCTTCAACTTCCGCAGCATCTTCGGTCACCCTGGGTACCGGCTCGGCTTTACCAACGGCCGAACCAAAAGCACCGGCACCCGCACCCGTCTCCACTCAGATGTCTGCACACTTGAGTACCTTCAAGGGTCTGGCCGATGGCACCTACGAGACCACCCTGCGTCTTTACCCAGAGGAATTGGGTCAAGTGTCGGTCCGCATCCAGGTGAACGGCGGCACCGTATCTATCCACGCGTTTGGGGCCAGCGACATGGCGGTTCAAGCACTGCGCGAAGCCATGCCTGATTTACGCCAAGACCTACTTCGATCTGGACTTGATCTTGTCGATAGTCAGGTTGACCAAGGGTCCGCCTTCCTGGGCAATGAACAGGAATCGTCCAGCGGGCGAATGGTGGACTCGGATAACCCCGATCGTCCGGTGAGCCAGCGAAATGGTGATGTCAGTGGGGCCAATATTGAAACACTCACAAGTATCGATCCAAGCCGGGGAGGTCGCGTAGATGTTCGCGTTTAGCTCCAACCATCTCGCACCTCACCAGAAAAGAAAGGACGCCCAATGACCACCACCCCGATCAACTCGACCACTTCCCCCATGTCCGAATTAATGGCACCGAAGCCGGCGAAAACTGCCGATCCAGCCGGGTCGCTGGGAAGCGATGCTTTTCTGAAACTGCTGGTTGCCCAATTGAAATACCAAGATCCTCTCAACCCCGCCGACGGTGCCGAATTTTTGGCCCAAACCGCCCAGTTCACCATGGTGGAAAAACTCACGACCATGGTGAAGCAGGGCGAGGAGGTGGCTCTCAGCCAACAAGAAACTCAGGCCGCCCAACTGGTGGGTAAGCAGGTCACCTACGTGAGTGCAACCGGTGCAAAATTAGAAGGAACGGTTGAATCCACTTCCTTCGCCAGCGATGGTCAAACTCTGGTAATCGATGGGAAGTCGGTCAAACTCTCCGCGGTCACCGGAGTTAATGGTGGACCAAGTGACTCGGATGTTGCCCAAGCCCTGAGCAACCTCGGACCATCACTATCTGCCAATCTGGCACCCGAATTAGTTCGGGCACTCCAGGAACTAGGGCTCACACAATTCGGCCCATCAAGTTCGAGCCCGACTACAACTTCTCCTTCGGAAGACAGTGACTCAACTGTTCCCGCTGCGGAAGAGGGGTGAGGACACATTTTTTTAGTAACCGCACTAGGCCTGGGCCAACTGCGGTTGAGTAAGAGGTAAATAGATTTTCATAATTGAGCAAAAAAATTTAGTAACGACGTAATAAACGTAGTAAAAAGGGTAGAGCCAAGGATTGCGAAACCTTTGAATGCGAGGCCACGGATGGCGTTGATCAAGAAGTAGTTGAGCCGAATGGTTCAACTCAACAACAACCGGAGGTAAAAAATGCTTCGCTCCCTATTTTCAGGAATCACCGGTCTGCGCGCCCATCAACAAATGATGGACGTCACCGGTAACAACATTGCCAACGTCAACTCGTCTGGTTACAAGTCTCAAACAGCCGTCTTTGAGTCAGTGATCTCACAGGCGGTTAAGGCCCCCGGTGCACCCGTTGCTGCGGGCGCCAATGCTGCTGCGCGAGGTGGTGTGAACGGAGTCCAGATCGGACTCGGTGTTCAGCTTGCCGGCGTGTCAACGAACTTCAGTCAAGGCTCCTCCCAGTTAACGGGAGTCTCCACCGATTTCGCCATCCAAGGTACTGGCTTCTTCACCACCAACAATGGCACCGAAAACCTGTTCACCCGGGCGGGTTCCTTCACCCTTGATGCCAATGGCCGAATGGTTTCACCCGACGGCAGCATTGTTCAGGGTTACATGGCCGATGCCGCTGGTGTTGTTAATCCCAATGCCGCCCCCCAAGATGTCACCTTGCCGGTGGCGACCTTACTGCCGGCGGTATCCAGCACCACCATGAAAATGGCCGGTAACCTTTCGGCCACTGCGGCTGCTGGTACAACGGTCATAAGTTCCATCACCACCTACGACGTTCTCGGAGCAGAGAGTCAAACCACCGCCACCTTCACCAAGACGGCAGGCTCGGCCGTTGGGGACGGTGCCTGGAACGTTACCTTGACAGCACCCGGTGGAGATGCCGGAGCTGCAATCCCGATCGCCTTTGATGCCAACGGTGTCCTGACCACGGCTTCCCCAATTGCCGTACTCAACCGGCCTGCCGTTGCTGCCGCAGCGGGTCCCCCCGCAGTTGTGGCGGTCCCGGTCGCCAACTTCGAAGTAGATATCTCCGGTCTCACCCAGTACTCGGCACCGAGTTCATTTGGCGTCACCGAACAAAATGGTGCCGGTGTCGGTGCGCTCACCACCTTCACCACAACCAGCGATGGCCAACTAATCGGTATCTACAGCAATGGTCAGAAGCAGGCGTTGGCGCAGCTGGCAATTGCCACCTTCAATAACCCCGATGGCCTGGAGAAGGTCGGAGACACCAGTTACCGGACCTCCGTTAACTCGGGTGTGGCCCTGATTGGCGCCGCAACCGTTGGTGGGCGTGGATCGATCCAGGGTGGAACCCTGGAAATGTCCAACGTCGACCTGGCTTCGGAGTTCACCAACTTGATCGTGGCCCAGCGCGGGTTCGCGGCGAACTCCAGGACAATGACGGCGGCGGACGAAATGCTGCAGGAGCTCATGAGCATCAAGCGTTAACGCACCGATGTTTCACTAGCTTGATAAGTTCCACAAGAACGAGTTGACTCGCGATTCTGGGTGGGTGGGTGCCAGTGGTGCCCGCCCACCCAGAATCCTTGTCCACCGGCAGCTTCACGGCTGCCGCGCCGGGTTTTGGGCCTTTTGGGTCTCTTCTAGACCATCACACCTTAAGTGGATGCTATTTCTGCCGATTACACTGTTGGGAGCCACTAGACTCATGGAAGGAGCAGGCACCGTGATTATGTTAACTAGGCTCAATGGCGAGCAGTTCGCGTTAAATTGTGATTTGATCGAACGAATCGAGGAATCACCGGATACCGTGTTGACCCTCGTAGACGGTAAGCACGTCATGGTCACCGAACGCCTGTCCGAAATTATCGACTCAATTCGATTGGATCGCGCCACCGTTCTTGCCATTGCCCAGGACGTGGCTAATGTCGTTGACAGTCCTGCCGGTGCGTCCGGCCCGAATGTTATTTCAATGAATCCGCGTCGATAACCGTGGATCCAATAACGCTTATTGGCGTAATTCTGGCCTTCATCATTGTCATGGTCGTCCTCATTCTTGAGGGCGGATCCCCCACGTCCATTTTGCTTTTGGCCCCTCTAATTCTGGTCTTCGGTGGCACTTTTGCCGTGGGAGCCGCTGGAATGTCGGGCAAATTATTCGTTGCATCATTAAAAGGCGCCGGCAAAGCACTCGTTGCGGCGACACCAAAGTATGAAAGTCTGTTGGAAACCCTCGTGGAATGCGCCAATATCGCCCGCCGCGACGGATTACTCTCACTGGAGGCCACGGTCAGTGAGATTGAGGATCCTCTGCTGCGTCGAGGGCTCGAACTCGCAATCGACGGCACCGATCCAGGAGATCTCGGCAGAATCCTCGAGGCAGAACTGTACAGTGAAACGGTGTACGGCGGACGCCAGGCAAAACTGTTCACTGATATGGGTGGTTACGCCCCCACCATTGGAATTATCGGCACGATCCTCGGTCTGGTCACCGTCCTTGGCAACCTCGCCAACCCGGACGAACTCGGTGGGTTAATTGCCGCCGCCTTCGTTGCCGCCATGTGGGGCGTGCTCTCCGCAAACGTCTTCTGGCTGCCGATCGCAAGCAAGATGAAACTGCTCAATGACCTCAGAACAACGCAGGGCGAGGTAATCATTGAGGGAATTTTGGCCATTCAGGCCGGTGCGAACCCACGCATGGTGGAGCGCCGGCTCCGTGCGCTCCTCCCGGCCGACGTACTGCAGGATCTTGAGAAGGCAGCCTGACCTTGACCAACCGGCGGCATATTGAGCAGGAACACGAGAACCACGAAAGGTGGCTTATTTCCTATGCCGACATGGTCACCCTGCTATTCGCCCTGTTCGTGCTCCTGTTCGCCATCAGTCAGGTCAACCAGAAAAAGTTCGATGAACTCTCCACTTCCCTGGCCGTTGCCTTCGGCACGGTCATAAACGTCTCCGATGGCAATGACAGCATTTTGCCCGAGGCTGGAGATAACGTGACCTTGAACTCGACCCCGCCGGTCGATGTCCCCGCAATCGTGGTTCCAGACATCATGCCCAGATTGCAAGAACAGGTTTCGACCGCAATGTCTACGCCAGACACCGTCGATGGGGTCAAGGCCAGTCTTGCGGTTCAGGCTGCGGTAGCGGCCGAGGCTGCCGACCAGGCCACCCTGAACAAGGCAGAACTGGCCCTCGCCAGCGCCGTGAGCTCTGCGGGGCTTTCCGGCAAGGTGGTACTGAGCCGAGAAGAGCGCGGGCTGGTGGTGACCCTCCTGGTTGACGACGTAATCTTCCCGCCCCACAGCGCCACCTTGCAGTCCGGCGGTTCCGATGCCATCAGGGCGCTTATTCCAGCAATCAAAGACTCCGGATCCCAGCTGATTGTTGAAGGCCACACCAACACGGCTCCCGTGCAGCCGATCAACTTCCCCAGCGACTGGGAGCTCTCCAGCGCGCGTGCTGGAGCGGTAGCCCGGTTCCTCAACTCCGAAGGGGAAGTTGCCCGATCCAGAATGCATGTTGCCGGCTACGCGGACACTTCACCGCTGGTCCCCGAGTCTGACCCGGATCACCTTCGACTCAACCGGCGAGTTGCGATCGTGTTGGCCAGCGGTCTGACCGATGAACAACGGTCCCTCCTCGACGGAGCGCGGGTCGCAAGCGAGATATCTAATGGAAACAACGGACAGTGAAGCAAATAACACTCAGTTCGCTCAAGATTCGGTTCGGAAAGCCGATTAACCCCATGGAGGAAAATCATGGCTAGAAAGAAGTCCGGCTCAGAAGATGGCGACAAGGGCTCACGGCTGCGGATAGTTGTTGTTGTGCTGGCTGTCCTGCTGATCGGGGCCGGCGTGTATATGTATCTCGGAAATGGGTCCTCAGAGGCGCCCGCAAGCGTCCAACCTGTTGCCGTTGCGGCAATAGATAAAGGCGAGGTCATCAAACTCGAGCCTATTTTCATTAATCTTAAGAACGATCGTTTCCTCAAGCTCGGAATGGCACTGCAAACCACCCTCGCGGACGGCGACGCCGAGCTCGATGGCTCCATGGCCCTTGATGCCGCCATTGAGGTCTTTAGCGACCAGGATATCCAGCAATTAGTCGGCGGCACCGGTCGCAGCCAGCTCAAAGAGCAGTTAATCGAACTGGTGACCGAAAGCTATGGCCCCCAGGTGACCGATATCTACTTCACGGAGTTCGTAATGCAGTAACACTGACCCGGTCGCCACGGATGAAATGCGACCCATGATCTCGGGCTACTGGTTTTCAGGGCTCGAGGGTGGAAAGGCTGGAAGGAACCGGCCCGATCTTCCCAAATTTGATCCACCTTTTTGTGGCGAATCACTCAGTTAACCTGCTCAGCAGACGATAAGTCCTTCGTGGTCGCAAATACATCTGCCCGAAATCGCGCTGGCGGCGCATCGACTGAGACCTATGACTTTAGAAATCCATCCAAGTTCACCCGGGATCACCAGCGGTTACTCGAACAGGGCTTAGAGGCCTACGCCGACCAAACCGCCTCGGTAATCACCTCGAAGTTGCGGGCTTCCTGCTCCCACGACCTGGAATCCCTGCAGCAAATAACCTATGCGAGCTTTATTAACTCACTCCCCGAAGAAACAGTGCTACTGGCCACCTCCCTTAATCCCCTGAATTCAGCGGGAATGATTCACCTGCCCCTGAACTTTGCCATGCTCGCCGTTGACCTTCCCCTGGGCGGTCCCGGAGACGACGATCAACCCCAGCGAGGTTTGACGGAAATCGAAAACATGCTCATTGGCGATCTGGGCAGCAGCCTTGCCGGCGCCCTGCGATTTAGTTTTGACGGAATCATCACCTGGTTTCCCGTCCTCACCGGCCAATTTTCCACTCCTGAACTCGCCCATGCCGGCTCCCACGGCGACCAAATGCTGGTCGCGACCTTCCGAATGGAAATCAAGGAGCAAGAGTTCAAAACAATGCTTGCCTTGCCACTTGCCCCCGTCCTACCGTCCCTGGACGCCACCCTCGCGGAGCGACAGGCCGAAAAGGGTGGGGCGAAAAACCGCGACTTCACCGCAGATCTCGAGGCGCGCCTTCGCCTGGCCCCCGTGACCGTGTCTGTACGCCTGCGGCCCATTCAGGGTCGGTTGGCCGATTTTGCCAACATCTCGGTTGGCGATGTTTTCCGTCTTGGCCATTCACCGGACTCACCGTGGGAAGTCACCAGCCACGGTGTCGTGTTCGCGCACGCGCTTCTTGGTGGCGAAGGCACTCAAGCAGCATTCCGAGTTATTTAACCAAATAGGGAGTCGATATGACCGTTGGTAACAACGAGGGCCAACTGGCCCTCATTATGGAACAGATGCGCATGTCCATGTCTGGATTGTGCGATGCCCTATCCGTGACATCGGTCGTCGCATCGGGTGAACCATCGCTCACCCCACTGGACATTGAGATCACCTCCACCACTTCGCTGGCCGTTGTCTCAGTGGAAGGCTCGATCAACGGAAATCTGATGGTCGCGCTCCTCGAGGGTGCGAGTCCAGACATCACCACTTCTGAGGCCTTGGTCGAAGAACTTGAATCAGCCATGGATTCCATGTCCCAAGTGATGGATTCAGAAATTGGAGCTCCAGCGCCGGCTTCGGGTGCACCCACAATTGCTCCAGACGTGAGTGTGCCGCTCCTGGTAGACGGCGCGGTTGTAGGGGCGGTACTGCTGTTCGTCGCCCCGGCTACTGAGGCTGCTGCTCCCGCTGAACCTGCTCCCGCTGAGCCGGAGGCTGCTGCTCCGGCTGCTGCTCCACCAGCACCTGCTCAGGCTGCTCCGACCTTTAACCCGCTGAGTACCCCTAAGCAAATGGATGCTCTTGCTGGTGTGCAGATGGAAGTCACAATTGAAGTGGGTCGAACCTCACTACCCATTGGTCAATTGCTGCAACTACAACCTGGGCAGATCGTGGAACTCGACCGCGAGGTGGGCTCACCCCTTGACATGTTCATCAACGGCACCTTGCTGGCCCGCGGCGAAATTGTTGTCGTGGACGATCAGTTCGGGTTCCGGGTCACCTCAGTCGTAGCAACGGATTGATTCAAGCCGAATAAGTGAATTGATGGATACTTTATCGCTCGTTATCAAGCTCGTTGTTGCGCTCGCCATTGTTGTGGGACTCATCTGGGGCCTAGCCCGCGCTAAAAAGCGCATAAGCCCTACAAATTCAGCGACGATACAAGTCTTGTCGAAGATTCCGGTAAGCCGCAAAGGCAGCCTGCTACTCGTTGAGGTAGGCGGAAAAAAACTTATGATCGGTGCAACCGAGAACAACATTTCATTGCTCAGTGTGATCGACATGCTTCCTGAAACCCTTGAGATTAAAGAAGAACGACGGCCCGTCCATCTGGATTCTTTCATGGTGCAACGCGGTGACTCCTCGGAAGCCCTAGGTTTTGACCTAGACCTCCTAGACGAAGACGCTCTAGCGTCACTAAAGAATTCACAGTCCGACAGCGCACTTGCTGGCTCTGTCCTATCGGCAGACACTTGGCGACAACTCGCCGCCACTCTGCGCGAGAAGACAGTCCGCTCGTGAGTCGATGGGTGCGCGCCGCTCTTGGTCTGTCCGCAACATTTTTCAGTTTCATGGTCATCGGTGTGGCGCTGTCCGCGCCATCACAAGCAATCTCGATAAACCTTCCCGACCTCGTTGGCGACGAAGGTCCATCCAACGCGATCGTGCTCCTGCTTTCACTCACCGTTCTTGCTGTAGCACCTGCATTGTTACTAATGGTCACCAGTTTTACAAAAATCATCGTGGTGCTGTCCATCACACGCAATGCCTTGGGCCTTCAGGGAGTGCCGCCCAATCAGGTGCTTGCTGGACTGGCAATCTTCCTGAGCCTGTTCGTCATGTCACCTGTTCTGACACTGGTAAACACAGATGCCCTTCAGCCCTATCTTGATGGGACAATCAGTTTTGGTGAGGCATTCGACCTTGGTCGCGTCCCTCTTGAGGAATTCATGCTCGCTAATACCCGACCAGAGGAATTGGCTCTCATGGTCCAGGTCTCAGGTGAAGCACCCCCCGCCACACCCGCAGACGTTTCACTCACCACGTTGGTCCCGGCGTTCATTTTGTCCGAACTTCGCGCCGCTTTCATTATTGGGTTCGTAATCTTTCTGCCCTTTTTAATCATTGATATGGTCGTGAGCTCAAGCCTGATGTCGGTCGGCATGATCATGCTCCCGCCTGTTTTGGTGTCTCTGCCCTTCAAACTTTTACTCTTCGTCCTAGTGGACGGCTGGGCTCTCATTATTTCCTCCGTCGTCGGAAGTTACGGGTAGGTGGATAAATGAATGAAACATTTGTAGTGGAACTTTCCACGCAGTTCATGTGGACCGCAGCATTACTCGCTGCCCCGGTCTTACTCACCGCTGTACTCGTGGGCCTGGCCGTTTCACTCTTCCAGGGACTCACCAGCCTTCAAGACCAGACACTGTCCTTTGTGCCCAAGATAATTGCGGTTGGAGTTGCGTTGGTGGTGGCAGCGGGATGGATGGTTCAAACCTTATTGGCGTTTACCCGCGAAGCTTTCGGACTCATTCCCGGACTACTCGGTTAAGGATCCCGAATGTTTGAACTGGGAATTTCTACCGAACAAATAATGGGCTTCCTGCTGGTGTTTGCGCGCGTTGGTGCCTGGGTGTGGCTTACTCCTCCCTTTGGTGGCGGCTTCCTGCCACCTCTGGTGCGGATTATGTCCGGGCTGGCATTTGCCATCCCTATGACTCCGGGCGCGATTGCTGCCTCAGGAGGGATCTCCCTTGATCCAGTGAACCTGTTGCTTCAGTTCGCCCTCCAGGTGGTCATTGGAGTAGCCCTTGGATTGGCATGCCTGACTTTACTGTCAGCCGTACAGTCCGCAGGTTCAATGATTGACCTTGCCAGCGGCTTGTCGCTGTCAGCTGCCTACGACCCCTTGATGCAGCAACAGTCTACGGTGATAAACCGGGTGTACCAGCTTGTGGCTGGAGTGCTCATTCTTGTTACCGGTGCGTATCTCATACTATTTGCCGGGTTCGCAAAAACCTTCGAGGTTCTGCCGATTGGCAATGGCTTAAGTCTTGATGTGACCGCCGCTACTTTGACCAGCGCCTTGAGCGTGGCTTTTGTTGCCGTTTTGCAGATTGCCGGTCCCATCATTGCCGTCCTCTTCTTGGCAGATATCGGACTTGGCCTGCTGACGCGCGTGGCTCCTACTATCAACATCTTCGTACTGAGTTTCCCTGTCAAGATCGGAGTGGCCCTGCTACTGGTGGGGGTTGCCATTCCCCGGTTAACCCCGGTTATCGCTGGTCTGACGGACTCATCCGTCGATGCCATGCGTGGAATTGTCGGGAAGTGACGCATGGCAAAAGCTGATTCCGCTGCCAAGACCGAAAAACCGACTCCGAAGAAAATCAAAGAAGGGGTCAAACAGGGCCAGGTCGCACGGACAACAGACTTAGCAGCCTGGACTGGGCTCCTCGCCCTTACCCTCTTAACCCCATTCATGCTAGAACTGTTGACCGAGCAACTCCGGGCCTTACTCCTCACGCTTCCTGACATGGCGCAGGAGCCAACCCCTGAGCGTCTGGGCAGCATTGCTTTACCCGCGGTAATCTCGATAGCGGTGCTACTGGTCCCTTTTATGTTGGTAATCCTCCTTTTTACTCAAATCTCTGGTTGGATCCAAGGCGGTGCCCGCCCCTATCTGTCGCGGATAGCACCGAAAACCAGCAAAATCAGCCCTCAACAGAATGCAAAACGGATCCTAGGTACTCAGGGCTTATGGGAATTGGCCAAGCAAATCCTCAAGACAACCTCAATTGGATTGGTGCTCTGGCTGGTTATCAGCCGAGTTGTAGAAATCATTTTCGGGTCAGGTTTGCTCCCGCTCTCCGTTTTGACGGAGATTGTTGCCGCCGAAGGGATTCGGTTAGTGCAGGCCGTGATTGCCACTGGACTATTGATCGCGGTCGCCGACTATCTAGTCAGTCAAAAAAGGGTGCGCAAAGAACTCATGATGTCCATGCGAGAGGTCAAAGAGGAGTTCAAGCAGTCAGAGGGTGACCCGTTGCTTCGAGCTTTTGTCCGCCGCCGAGCACAGGAGGCCTCTCGAAACCGAATGATGGCCGATGTTGCAACGGCGGACCTTGTTCTGGTCAACCCGACCCACATCGCGGTGGCTATCAAATACACCCAACACCTCGGGGCCCCCCGAATAGTGGCGAAAGGTGCCGGAGTGATTGCAACCAGAATCCGTGAACTTGCCTCGGAAAACCGGGTACCCCTCGTGGAGGACGTTCCCCTCGCTAGAACTTTGTACCGAAACTGTGAGGTAGGTTCAGAGATCCCTACCGAACTCTTCACGGCCGTGGCCCGGGTCTTGGCCTTCGTCATGAACCTTAAGCGACGGGGGGCACCTGCGGGCCTGCATAGTTCACGTGAAGTGGACCACTTGATCTCTCTATAAAAAATCATCAAGTGGGGCCTGAGGTGGCCGATATAGCAGGTGCCAGGATGGCAGGTAATCCCATGGACGGTTTTTCCAAGGACAGGGGTTTCTGTGCGGAAAATTCGTTGGGCTCAGTTCGCAGTGCCAATCGCCGTAGTCCTTGTCATCGTGATGTTGATCATCCCACTGCCACCATTCATCCTTGATCTACTGATCTCATTCAACATTGCTGCCGCCCTCGTTATTCTTCTCGTTGCAGTTTATGTGCGCAAACCCCTCGAATTCTCAACATTTCCCGCCCTCCTACTTATTGCCACCCTTTTCCGGCTCGGCTTAAATGTGAGCGTCACTCGGCAAATCCTTGTTAATGGTTACGCCGGTGAGGTAGTTGAGGCTTTCGGGAGTTTTGTCATTGGCGGATCCCTCATCGTTGGTCTGGTCATTTTCCTCATTTTGATCGTTATTCAATTTATCGTGGTAACGAAAGGGGCCGAGCGCGTCGCCGAAGTTGGCGCCCGATTCACGCTAGATGCCATGCCTGGCAAGCAGATGGCAATTGATGCGGACCTGAATGCCGGTCTTATTGATGACGACGAAGCCCGGCGCAGGCGAGCCGAAGTGGGTGCTGAAGCTGACTTTTACGGTGCAATGGATGGTGGTTCAAAGTTCGTCAAAGGTGACGCAATCGCCGCAATCTTCATTACGATCATCAATCTTTTCGGAGGCGTAGCAATCGGTGTCGTTCAGGGAGGCCTGAGCTTCACCGAGGCAATCAACACGTACAGCCTCCTCACAGTGGGCGACGGGCTCACCGCTCAGATCCCGGCCCTGATGCTTGCAGTAGCAACCGGCCTAATGGTGACTCGTGCCGCAACAGAGGGGGACATGTCCTCTGATCTCATGAAGCAGGTCTCGTTCCAGCCGCGTGCGTTGACATTCGGAGGCATCGGTATTGCTGCTCTAGCAATTATTCCTGGCATGCCCGCTCTGCCATTTCTCATAATTGGCGGTGCACTAATTTTCATCGGTAGACGACTTGCCCGCACCGCGCCAGCAGTCGGCGATAAGGCGATTGAGGGAGTAAGTGATCGACTTGAACTGCCAGCGGGCGTCCCTTTACCAGACAGTCCTGAGGGGATCGTTATGGATCTGCAGGTCGATGCACTTGAACTCGGTCTGAGCTACGACATCATTGACTTGGTTGACCCAAATGTGGGCGGGGACCTGCTGGTCCGCGTGAAGGCCCTTCGCCGCAAACTCGCCATGGAGCTTGGTCTAGTTCTCCCCACGGTCCGCACACGGGACGATACAGAGTTACCGCTAGCCACCTATCGAATCCGGTTACACGGAGTGGAAGTTGCTCGTGGACAGGCCCCCCCAGGGCACGTCCTCGTTATCGGCGACGGCATGGAAGACCTGCCAGGTGAAGACACCAAGGAACCAGTCTTTGGTCTTGACGCCCGATGGGTGCCCGTTGCCTATCAACGTCAAGCGGAACTTATCGGGGCCACGGTGATTGATCGGGCGTCGATTATTACTACCCATCTCGCCGAGACTGTCCGCAAGCATGCAGCTGAACTTCTTTCGCGGGAAGACGTCAAAATGCTCGTCGACTCACTGCGCAAATCACACCCATCCGTTGTGGAAGAGCTCACTCCCGCGCAGGCTTCTCTCGGAGAAATCCAACGAGTCCTTCAGGGTCTGCTTAAAGAACGGGTCGCGATTCGAGACCTGTCTCGAATCTTTGAAGCCATGTCGGCGTCCATCCGTTCTGGTCATCAGGGGACGGAAGCGCTCGTTGAGTCCGCCCGCGAGGTGTTGGGATCAGCAATCAGTTCCCAAACCGCAATGGATGGGATCCTGCACGTGATTACATTGGATCCAACTTTTGAACAAGGCCTGCTAGCAGCTTCGCGTGCGGGGCAAGAAGGCCAAGTGTTAGCGATCGATGCAACTGTCCTCACCAGAATGAGCGCCGACGTTGGGCGGTTGGTAAATCAGGCCGAAGAAGCCGGGATATCACCAGTCTTAATTTGTGCAAGCCAGTTACGGGCGTCTCTCTACCAACAGTTGCGCCACGAGTTCCCTCGACTTCCCATTCTGTCTTATTCAGAATTGGGTGGACCCATTGATATCCAAACAGTAGGAGTGGTTGGCAATGAGCCTGCGAATGTTGCTTGAAGGACCTGACCTTAAAGGCATACTGCGTGAAGTAGAAGCGAACTACGGTCGTGACTTCCACGTGATTCAAGCCGAACAGGTGCGTTCGGGTGGTGTCGGTGGCTTCTTCACCAAACAACACTACGAAGTGACGGTTGAGATTGACAATCCCCGGGTGGCTGCCAACATCAGCGCTCAACCCCAGACGGCGGGCATGTCTCTCAGTGACCTAGCGACCCGAAGCCAAAACGATCAAGCGGCAGCATCCGCCCAGGATTGGGCCCGCGACCTACTAGAAAAAGCGCGAGCCCTTAACGCTCCCGAGAATCTCTACGGTGCCGGTTCAGATCCAATTGCAACTACCGACGAAGTAGATCCTGACGCCAGCAGTTGGAGTGATCTCACTACACGCTCGGGCAAAGGTCGTAGGTTCCGACTCAGGCTTCGCAACAAAAAGTCACAGGAACGAAACGCTAACGCTCGCCCAAGTCGGACCGCTCCTGCTAGCGTTGAACAACAAAAACGACTGCAGGACCTTTTGACCCACGGCCCACTCATTGAAGATCGACCCGTATCCGAGTTTCCTACACCCGTAGAGGATGACGATGATGATTTTTATGATCTTCCACCCGCAGCTCGTCTTGTCGCACAAATGGATGGTTCATCAAATTTGATGCGCGACACCAAGCAGGAGCAGCCAGAGGTCGTGTCGAAAGAAGTAAAAGAAGTAGAAGTAATCGCGGGAGTAAAAATCTCAGTCACGGACCCCCTTCCTCTCGCGAGTGAGCGGTCAGGTGACATTTGTGGACCCGAGAGTGAAGCGTATTGGCGGGTGCAGATCGGGGACCAAATCAAAGCGCAGCGGGAGAAGGTGGAAGATTTCTATTCACGTCGCGGCCCCATTGGCACCGAAGAAGCTCGCAGAATTCAAATTTTTGCCATGGCTGAAACAATTGCTCGTTCACTGCCCACTAGACCCACAAAAGTTTCTGCGAAAAGCAGCACCCGTCTAGCCGAAACAAAAAAGAGCTGCGCCGAACAAGTTCCTGTTGCACAAACTTTCGAACCTGTTGTAACGTCGCCGAAAATTGCGAAAACGAATCCGGCAAAATTTTCCCTGAAGTTCCAGGCACCAGATTTCGCACCAGTAACGCACGCGAACGCGGCTATTCCTGAAGGCATACCGACTTCAGCAGGTGAGGTGCTCGTGTTGATCGGGGATGTTCACGAGGCTTATGAGCAAGCATGTGCCATCATCGAGATTGCCGACTGCGGGGGAATCGACGTTCTAGCGATCACGTCTTCGGGGCTTACGGTTCCGGGTGTTGACGCAGAAGATCACTTCCGCCACTCCTGTGCAGACGAAGTCTTTGACCTTGCTCGCAGATCAGATTCGCCAACTATCGTGATTGTGCACGCGCCCTTCCCTATTGGTAATGACGATCTCGAACGAATACGAATTGTGAAGGCAATCGAAGCCTTGGAAACCCCGCACGTGTGGGCCGTTGTGGATGCTTCGCACGCCCTCTCGTCTCTTGGCCGCTGGACCCAATGCCTTGGGCACATCTCCGCACTGGCCGTGGTCAACGCACAAGAGCCGAAGAATCCTCAAACTCTGCGAGCTCTCGGCATCCCCATTGCTTTCATGGATGGGCGGCCGTGTCCTGAGGACGGCGACGCGATTACAAGCCCCGGAGTTTCCCCTGTAGTGGAGCAGATCGCTAGCATTTCAGTCTGATGATTGCTTACATTCCACTCGCCATGGTCATAGCCCTGATTTTTAGTGCGGGCGGATTGTGGAGTGCGTTTGTGGACTCGGAAGTTGATCTGGGTGGAGTACTGGGACAGTTTTTGTTACTCACGGCGGTGATGACGGTGTTGCTCAACATTATTAACCGCATCTTGGCGCACTACCTTGCACACCCGAAGATTGACTTGATTGCTCAGGGTGTAGACCGCCTAGCAAAGCCCACTGTTGTAGTGGGGGAATCCTCCGTTACTCCCGCCGAAGCACCCGTAATAGTCAACTCCTTGGAATCAGGATCGGATCGGTAGTTCGCGGTTTACGCCATCAATCCTGAAATATCGGGTGGAATGTCGGCTGCACAATTCACCAACGCGTCAAGGGGAACGTGCTCAAGTGCCGCCTGGTTGGTGGCGGCCAAGACCACCGGTGCTTTAACGCCCGCTTCATAGGATTGCAACCAACGCCCGGCACACACTCCCCAACGATCACCTGGTAACAAACCCGGAAACCCGTATTGCGGCATGGGCGTAATCAAATCATTTCCCACTAAGCGCTGGTGCTCCAAGAATTCGGCGCTCACAACCGCGCAGACCGTATGTGAACCAAAATCATCTGCACTCGTATTGGTATAGCCGTCCCGGAAAAACCCCGTCAGTGGCTCAATACTGCAGACTTCAAGCGCCTCACCGTTCACATTTTTT